>CAYMEF010000024.1:0-20025 GCA_964389625.1 uncultured Thermoplasmatales archaeon | reverse complement strand
GGTAGCCTAGCCCGGACAAGGCGATAGATTCGAGATCTATTGCTCGCAAGAGCTCGGGAGTCCAAATCTCCCCCTCGGCGTCCTGACGTCAACTGGGGGGCATATCTGTTTAAAGAACCTGTCGAAGTGGCAGGTAGTTTAACATTCCGGGATTACTCTGACGCTGTGTCGTCCCTGTGATTGTATTTACTCCCTCTTGGCAATATCTTTAGGAAGATCGGTCCCACCAGGGCGGTAACGATCACCATCATTCCAATCAGAGAGTAGAATGTTACAGTTATTAGCCCTAACCCGAGAGCAAGCTGTCCTATGACGAACGAGAACTCTCCCCTCGGCATCAGCCACATCCCGATACGGCTTCTATCGCTTCCGTGCGATTTTAGAAAAATGCCGGAAGTTACTACACCGCCAATGTACTTTCCCAGCAATGCCAATAAAACGACTGGTAAGATGATTAGTCCTATCGAAAAAGCAGGATACGGATCAATTTTGATTCCCATGGAAAAGAAGAATATCAAGATGAATAGTTCTTTGATTGAGCCTATCTTACTCTTCACGTACTCTGAGAATTTTCCCCTCAAAGCCAGGCCTATTACGAAAGCCCCTATACCGGGAGAGTAACCGAATAGCTGGGCTATGATCGCGAATGCGAATCCCAGGCCAAGGGAGAATAGGAAGGGGATTTCGTCGTACTCCAATTCGAAGGAGTTTATGTAATCTATGACCTTTGGAGCCACATATGTGGCTACTAGATAGCCTACCACTGCGAGAACGAGCCCGCCTGCGATAGTGAAAAGGAACTGAACGATTGGTCTAGATGTGGAAAAAGCACCGTTTGGTCCAATAGACGAGATAACAACTAATGCCAGGACTGCAAAGAGGTCTTCAATGACAAGCACCCCCATCAGAGTGTTGGTTTCCGTTTCATCGCGCGCTTTAAGTTTCATGATGAGTCTTCCCACTATTGCAGTGCTCGTTATGCTCATAGCAAGTGCAAAGACTATTGTCTCCATCCACGTACCTCCAAATAATAGTACAGCAGCCATCCCGAGGGCGAAGGAAATCGGGACTTCGATTCCAAACATACCAATGGACTTGCGAGCTATGTTGATCATCTTCGTCGGTTCCAGCTCAAGCCCGATAACAAAGAGAAGCAGAATAATTCCAATCGTAGAAAGATCGTTAATTGTGGTGGTGTCCTGTACCCAGCCTAGTACGTAGGGTCCTGCGATCATACCGGCGAGGATTTGAGCAGGAATCACAGGGAGCTTCAATTTTGCGAAGAGTACGCTAAGGACAAATATGAATACGAGGATGATTCCTAGGTCCAGTAAAAAGGAGCTGCTCACCGGCACAGTAATTCATGGTCTCATCCGATAAAACGATTCCCAGTTCTTATCTATGGCAATTCTTAACTTCACATGGCTCGAAAATATTGCATCATCCAGTACAAATGAAGTTTATGCAACACGAAAAAGTGAGACCACTTTTGATGCCGAGTATACCTCGTTTGCTCATCCCCCTTTCACTTTCCAATTAAGAGGTATTCATTTAACCGCGTCTGGGTAATTTTATCCCGTGACTCAGTTGTGTATGAAAACTTTCTCTTTCCCCTGTACATCCTCTTGCTCTGATGTTTTAGCTCCAGCAACTGTTGTTGCACCTTCCAGGCACCTGAAAATTTCTTCTCAAAGAAAAACCACGTCTCTCCCTTTTCGGATTGAAATTGCCTCGTTCTCTCTCAAGTACGTGTTTTCTCTCTATGGAGCTCCTCTTGAAATGCCCTCTAACTTTTTCCAAGCCTTGACCTACTATTGATTGTTTTCGCTATGTGATAACTCGTTTAATTCATTTAGATCATGAGTTTTGCCGAGCTTTGAATTCCAGTTTGCCTTTCGTTTCTATTTATGACTGTCTTAGGTTGAAGTTCCCTCATTGGAATTAATTTTTAGGAAAAGGATAAAATAATCGTAGGATGTTCAGAAGCTCCTAGAATGCCACCGTAGCTCAGTCGGAAGAGCAGCTGATTTGTAATCAGCAGGTCGGGGGCTCGATTCCCTCCGGTGGCTTATCTTACTGATTTTCGCCTTCCTTTAAATCAAGCTTGTTTGCCATTTCTATTCTGCTGTACCAGACGCGAGCCTTGGTTCTGCCCAGCAAGGAGACCGTTATAGAAACCAAAACGATCAGCAGTAGTGCAACTAAAGATATCCTAGTCGGACTCCCGGTACCTGTATCTGCTATCACAGAGAAGACGATCGTGATTCCGAGTATGATTGTTGAGAGTATTGCTATGGAAAATACTCTCGTCTTCCTTTCCTTCACAGACAGTATCATTAAAGAGAATCCTCCAATTATCTGAATCAGCATGTACGAGAAGGAAACTATTGCCGCAATGACTATGAATCCAACAAAGTTCCCCAGGAAGTAATTTGTTACGGTTATGATTATGCCTTCTAGCACCAGAAACACAAGAATCACGCTGAAACTATCCGAACTGACACTTGAAAGGATTCCGTCCTTCGCCATCCTCCTTATCTCGTTCAATACGGCATTAGAATACGCCACGCACAAGTTCATAGAACTCAGGATGGCCAGAACAGCGAAGAGCACATATGCAACAGTACCGAACGAGGACCTGATAGAGTAGTTCACGTAGAAGGGGTTGCTAGTATATGCAGAGAGACCGCTTGAACCCAGGAATGCCATTATCGAAAATGCGGAGATAACCAGCAGGACTCCAGTCACCATATAAGAATAGATCAGAGCTCTTGGAACGGTGGAACCACTCTTGCTGGTGTCCTCTGATAGGTATACGGGGGATTCCATCCCAGCAAAAGCGAGAATCCCGAACACGACCCCACTGAAGACAGAGTAAACTCCATTCGTTGTCGTTGGTAGAATCGGAAAGGAGAAGGTCTTTGCATCCTTCAGAAACAGGAAGTCCAGGACCAGTATGAACACCATCTCTACCATTCCTGCTGCGATCGTATACTTTATTGATCTCCCTATTCCTTGGGATACAATTGCGAACAGGACCAGCAGGAATAAAAGGGGTATTGCATAGCTCAAAGCCATAATAAGCGCGGGGCTAACGTTAACGAGATTCAGAACAAAGAAGGAAACGAAGAGAGAAATGTTTGGTATCACCAAAAGGGCGTATGCGGCGTAAACAAACGATGTTGTGATTCCCACCCCCTTCCCTAGTGTTTTGCCCGCAAACAGGTAGTACCCGCCATTGGACTGGTAGTGCTTGGAGAGATTCCAAACAGCATAGATCGTCGTTAGTGCTGCAAGGAACGAAATAAGCATCACAATTCCAAGATACGGCCCTGAATAAACCGCTATGGCGGAGAAGAGCGCGGCAATATCCAACATAGGACCTATCGAGGTGAACGACTGCATAAACGAGCCTGAAAAGGTGACCTTATGCTCCACCTCGCAGAATGCCCACGAAAGTTAAATCGTTTTCCTTGTCAGCAATTTCCAGAATACCGCTTAGCTCTCGATAACTGGGGCTATCTTCTTCAGGAGGTCTTCACCCTGTTCTGTGAGTTCATAGTAGGGGAAAGTTGTCTTTGAAGGGCCAGTCCTGACCAGGTTAGCGGACTCCAGAATCCTGATGTTTCTTTCGACTTCTTTCCAGTCCGTGTTTGTCAATTTTGCCACCTCGTTCCTCTGTCGTGGCGTACTTAGAGCCTCGAGTATTGTCAGTCTCCTCGCACCACCCTTGCCCTTGAACACATTGTACAGGTTCCAGTGATCTCTCTTCCCGGATACCTTCGTCCTGAGGATCTGAGATATCTCCTTCTTCCGCTCTGCAAACAATTCGTATCCAGCTAGTAGCCATCCAACAACTGCAAAAGTCATTGGAATTGTCGCTGAATGAATTCCAACAAGTGTATCCACAGGGCCGTTGTACGTGCTTACGGGGTTTGACGAACCGTCAAAAGTCACCGGTAGGTACCTAAAAAATATCAGGAATAAAGTGTAAAACGTGAGAACTGTTGAAATCACAACAAGAATCAAAACGGTAAGGATTCTCCGGTTCATCTCCATTTCTAATTGGTATGTACATACTTGAATTTTTCCCAGAAGCTTTGGCTTGCCTCTCCTATGTCCGTCTTCTCCAAGTGACCCCTCTTGCACCTCATAGCCCAAGAATGAAAGTTGCTACCGACTGGAAGACAGAAGAGAATTTATATAGAGTGCTGATTACGAACGAATGCCTTTCAAGGAAGCAACGGATAGATTATTCAACAAGAAAATCTGCATGAACTGCTATGCGTCCAACCCGATCAGATCAACAACGTGCAGGAAGTGCGGAAGCCACGAGCTCAGGCTAAAGGCTAAGGAAAAGAGGGGCGGACAGTAGACTATAATATCGTCTTCTGTATCGCAATTTCCACGGACTTTATCATGTTGTCAATGAGCATGGTGGGATATTTCCCGTCAAGGGAACTCTCGCTGTCAATCGGGAATTGGATAAGGCCGGCCTTTGCTTTTGAGAAGTATAGAGAATAGAAAAACGTCTTGTTGTTCAGAGAGGTACTGGCTCCATATGACACATGGGACGGTAATTTCGAGCTCCTGAATGCTTGAAGTATCTGAGCCACGGGAAGTCTCGAGAACATTCCGTCCGGCGCCTTATCGACGATCCTCCCCTGCGTTGCTGATGTTCCGTCTTCGTCCTTCATCGGGTCCTGCCAGTTAATTGCCACCTTCCCTATTCCGATGGAGCTACTACCTGGGGACATCCCTGTGTTTATTATGATCTCGTAACCCTTCTTGAGTTCCTGCAGGTACCGTTTCTCGATTTCGGAATGCTTGAAATCGTATGCAATTCCGACGACCTCCCTCCCCTTGAAGTAAGAGCCGTCTAGGAGCTCTGCAATCTCACCAGAAGAGTTTCTCTTGAACTTTGAGTAGGGCTTGTATCCTGTGACTAGGATAATTGAAACCACCCTAGCTGCTCCAGAACGCGTTCTCTGCTCCCTTCCAGGTCCTCTCTGTATACGACCTTTCCATTGTCAACAATCTTCTCGTATACGTACTCCATCTCCGTCCCATCGGACGGACACTTTTCTCCTGCCTTAACGGATACGAGGTATGAGTGGCACTTCTTGCACCGGAACACGTTCTTGTTTCCAGAATATTTTCCCTTCTTCGTCTTGTCCAACCCTTCGATGTTGACTATGTCCATTGCAAAGTCAATAGCAGCTGCGCTCGATATAGCAGTTCCAACTCCAAAACCGGAAACTCCGGCCTGTTTAAGGGACTCTATATCTTCCTCCTTGATTCCCCCGGAGACTATTATCCCAACCTTTCTCTTTCCATTTCTGTCTAGCTCCCATCTCACTTCACGGACTATGTCCGCAAAGTTGCCGCGCCTCGAGGAGGGCGTGTCAAGCCTGACCGCACTCAGTCCTCTGATCTCCCTCGCGGCCCTGAGAGAAGATTCTTTCTCGTCCCCGTAGGTATCAACTAGGGCAATACGGGGTGCTCTCTTCTCCAAAACCTCATCGTACATTTTCCACCCCTTTTCTTCGCCCACGAGCAAGAGGAGAGAGTGGGGCATCGTACCCTCAGCTTTCTTTCCGATCCTCTCTGCACCGATAATGCTGGACACCCTGTCGCACCCTCCTAGGTATGAGTTTCTGTCTATCAGTGGGGCGAGAGCCGGGTGCATCCTCCTGACCCCGAAGGAGAGGAGCGGTAAATCTCCGATCCTCCTCTTGAAATGTGAGGCCTTGGTAGCTATTCCCGATGCCTGGGATAAAGATCCAAGCATCGGCGTCTCCAGCATACCAAAGTCGAGATATTTTCCCACCACCTTCACCGCAGGTATCGGGATGCCATTGATGTCTCTCGGGGGATATACCGTCCCCTCTGGCATCGAAAAGACATCAACATCTTTCCCCTTCAGAAGCTCCGTGAAATCGTCAAGGCCTGCGAGTGTGATCCAGGGGATTTCCCTAGAGGAGCACGTGACCTCCATTACGACCTTTGGATTGAAACCAAGCTTTTTCAGGACTTCCCTTGCCCTAAGGAAGTAGACGTCCGTTGTCTTCAGGTCGGATATCTCCTGAAAGGAGGCAATATTTTTCATTTTCCGAGGATGTCAGTGAGAGATATTATGTTTGCTCCGTAGTTTTTTCTCATATACTCCAGTGTCCTCTTCTTCACCGCTGGAGAATATGTGTCTGTGCACTCTTCCACGATTATCGGAAGAAATCCCCGGAAGAGTCCCGATGCAACCGAGTGGACGATGCATATGTCCGTGACGACCCCACTGAACACGATTCTTTCTGCCCCTCTTTCCCTGAGAGTGGTCTCGAGGTTGGTACCAAAGAATGCGTCGTACGATCTTTTCCTTATCACCAATCCGAGTCCCTTCAACTCCGGAACGGTTTCTGAGTCCCGGGTCCCCTCCATAGCGTGTGATCCCCAAACACGCATCTCCGGATCGTCCGGTTTGTGTGAGTCTTGGACCAGAACTGTAAATTTGCCGCTACTTTCTATCAACTTCTTCGTCGCTTCAACGGCCTTCGTGAACTTGGGATTCCCTAGCTTTCCGGTTACGAATTCGTTGATGAAGTCTATTGAGACTATCGCATCAAAACTTACCACCATAGGAAGCTCCCCTCAGCGGTATCCTCTATCCTGACCCCATTGGCATTTAGTTCGTCCCTTATCCTGTCGGCTGACTGATAATCCCCCCTCTGCCTCAGCCCATTCCTGATACCCAGTAGGGCGTTCAGGGAATTCTCGGGGATCGGAGGATGGTGCACGATTCCGAGGACCTTCTCGACTTCGGTCAGGACGTATTTTATCTCTCCCCTTTCCTCGTCGCTCATGCTCTTCATGCCGAGTGAATCTTTCACGAATGCAATTATCACCCGGAGCGTTTCTGGCGTATTCATATCTTCTTCGAGTGGTGCGAGGATTCTAGCAATCATTCCTGAGGCCCTTTCGGTCTTCCTTTCTGCCGCGAACCAGACCCTATGAAGAAGGATCGCAATCTTCTCTGCTGTCAACTGAGAATCAGCGACAAACTTCTCGTCAAAATTCACCGCAGCGCTGTACTTCATCGAAAGCATCATTATCCTTATCGCCTCGGGCCAGTAGCTTCCAAGAGCCTCCTCTATTGTCACGAAATTCTTGAGGCTCTTGCTCATCTTTATGTTGTCCACGTTCAGGTGCCCTGTGTGGATCCAGTACTTCACCATCGGTTTCTTCCTCGAGATGGCTTCCATCTGGGCTATCTCCGACTCGTGGTGAGGGAAGATGAGGTCTTTCGCACCTCCGTGTATATCGTACTGTGACCCGAAGATTGACTCCGTTATGGCTGTATCCTCAATGTGCCACCCGGGTCTTCCATCGCCCCACGGACTCGGCCAGAAGGGTTCTCCCTTTTTTTTCTTTTTCCAGAGTGCGAAATCCAGCGGGTCTTCCTTGAGTTCGTTTACCTCAACCCTTGCACCTGCCTGGAGCTGATCCAGGTTCTGTTTTGATAGCTTGCCATAATCCTTGAACTTTCTTGCGCGGTAATATACGCCATCGGATGTTTCGTAGGCGTACCCTTTCTTCATAAGCTTCGAGATCTGTTCTATTATCTCATTGAGGTAATCCGTGGCAAATGCGCTGTAGCTGACGGAGGTATTCTTCAGCTTTCTCATCACCTCGAAGAAGTCGGATGAATAAGTTGTCGTTATCTCCTCCCAGGATCTACCAGTCTCCTGCATCTTCGTTATTATGTGGTCCTCAATGTCCGTAATGTTCATGAGGTAGAACAACCTGATTCCATTGTACCTCAAGTACCTGGCTAGAACGTCGTAGAATACGTATGTCCTCGCGTGGCCCATGTGTGCCTTGTCCTGCACGGTTGGACCGCAGACGAACATGTTAAGTCTCTTTCCCTCCCTTGTCTCTATTTTCTTGAGTGTTTCGGAAAGAGTGTCTCTGACTTCCATAGTTGGAGAGAGAGATCAGCATTAAATTTTTTATCGTAAATAATATGTACTCGAGTGCCAAAGAGAAAAGTGGAGTTCGATACAAAATCATCACTTCTCGGGGGCAGGAAGATCATCCTGGGTGTCACAGGGTCAATCTCTGCCGTTGAATCG
This sequence comes from uncultured Thermoplasmatales archaeon, assembly GCA_964389625.1. Classification (GTDB taxonomy): domain Archaea; phylum Thermoplasmatota; class Thermoplasmata; order Thermoplasmatales. The sequence goes on along the minus strand of CAYMEF010000024.1, from coordinate 11,899 downwards.
GTAAAGCTGATACACGAGCTGAGGAGGCACGGAGCTGATGTTTTTCCAGTAATGACCAAGTCCGCTGCCAGGATAATAAACCCTTCCTCGCTTGAGTACGCGTCCGATCACAGGGTTGTTGAGGAGCTTACTGGCGCAATAGAGCACGTGAGACTGGTTGAGGACTCTGACCTTTTCCTCGTAGCACCTTCGACCGCAAACACGATTTCAAAGATGGCTCATGGGATAGACGATACCCCCGTCACCTCGGTATTCTCAAATGCACTCGAGAAAATTCCCGTGGTAGTAGTCCCAGCCATGCACCTTAACATGTATACCAATCCCATCATCGCCAAGAACGTGGATATCTTGAGGTCATACGGAGTAACGGTACTTGAACCACAGATTGAAGAGGAGAAGGCAAAGATCGCGGACTTTCAGCACATAACAGCAGAGGTCATCAGGGCCCTGCACGACGAACTTGAAGGGAGAAAGATATGCATCATAGGTGGTTCGAGCATAGAGAGCATAGACGATGTTAGGGTAATAACCAACAATTCCAGTGGCGAGACCGCTGTCGACTTGGGGCTGATGGCATACTATCTGGGAGCAGACGTCATGCTCATTCTTGGGGGTGTCAGGGTCGGGATTCCCCCATTCCTGAAGTACGAGACCTTTACAAACCTCCACTCTCTTCTTGATAAAATGGACGTGATAAGGAAGTGCGACACAGTGATCGTTCCTGCGGCTCTCTCTGACTTCACTGCCGACAAGAGCAAGGGCAAGATTTCCTCAGCCGGCTCGGTATCCCTGACTCTCAGACCTGCACCAAAGTTCCTAAAGCTCCTGAGGGAGAAGTACAAGGGGAAGATCGTAGGATTCAAAGCGGAATACGGCGTCTCCGAGAGGGAGCTGCTTTCGAGCGCTAGGAAGAGGGTAGCCGAGTACAGACTCGACATGATAGTGGCAAACGACCTCAGGGACGTTAGACCAGGATTTACAAAGGTGATTGTGGTTAAGGGGAAGGAGGAGACGAAGCTGGAAGGTGAGAAAATTGAAGTCGCGAAAAGAATTCTCGAGCTACTCCCATAAGGCCTTTTCCCCCGGGAGCGCGACGCTTATATTCGTTCCAAATCGGGAGACGGACCCGCTGAAACAGGGGTCAATGGGAGTTGCGATCTGTGTCGATACGGGAATAACGACAAAGATAGAACAGTCCGATTCCATGGACATAAGATTCAACGGTATACCTATAGACAACTCCATACAGGAGGAGGTAGCGAAAAATCTCAAGTTCACCGGAAGGATATTTTCCTACTCTGACCTCCCTCCCTCGAGCGGGTTCGGACTCAGCGCGGGGGCGGCCTTGACCACCTGCGCAGCCATAATGGGGAACGATGCAGTGACCGGTAAGATATACGAAATGGCTCACAAGATAGAACTCCAGAGGGGAACCGGACTGGGTGACGTGCAGTCCCAGATGTCGGGAGGTTTCCACGTCAGGTTGAAGGGAGGATGTTTCCCCTATTCGGTAACGGAGCGGATACTCGAAGGACCCTCGGAACTCATAATCCTTCCTTTCAAGAAGAAAACACCTACCGGAGAGGTTATTACATCCCCGACCAGTCTTGCTGAGATTGTGACGAATGGGAAGAAGGCTCTCAAGTCATTTATGAAGAAGCCGACTCTGAAGAATGCGTTTGTGCAGGGGAGGAAGTTTGCGGTGGAGTCTGAACTCGTTTCACAGAAGGCACAGAAAATACTCGATGACCTGACCGATGAATTCGCGTCCGTGTCGCTTATAGGGGACAGCATCATAGCGATCTTCAACGAGAGGACGCTGAACGTCTTGAGAAAGTATGGAGATCCGATAAAGACTCAGATATCTTCGAACGGTCTAGCGCTAGGATAGTGGAAAATATAGGAAGTTACCCATCTCACCAATGCTTGTTTCGAAGGTTTCAATCATCTTGTTCTTGAAATCCGAATCTTCCTTGATCCCCTTGAAAACACCCCTTCCGTTCTTCAGTAGAAATATCGATCCTCCCAGTTTGTTAAGTGCATTCAGGTCGTGGGACACTATTATTGTACCCTTGTCCCTGAACTTAGAAACGACCTCCAGCACCTCCTGAACTGACTTTATGTCGAGGTGGGCGGTTGGTTCGTCCATAAGGATGTACCTGGAGTCCTGGACCAGAGCCCTGGCTATTATTGCCTTCTGGAGCTCTCCCCCGGACAGTGTGTTTATCGTCTTCTCCCGGAGTTCGTAGATACCCACTCTGTTAAGTGTATCGTAAATTTTCTCGTCTTCTTCCCACCAGTCCCTAGTGACGCTGTACAGACCCATTGATACGAATTCCTTGACCGTGAATGTGTAGGGTGTCGAGAATATCTGCGGAACATACGCTATCTCCCTTGCCAGATAACGCCTAGGCAGTGCGTTCGTACTCTTCCCATTTAGTGTTATTTCACCCTCGTATCGAACTAGACCCAGAATTGACCTCAACAGAGTAGTTTTTCCAGATCCGTTTGGTCCCATCATTATCAGGTGTTCTCCGTCTTCGACTTTCAGGTCCAGGTTGTCCAGTGCGATTTTCTTGCCGTATCTCACTGTCAGCCCATGGACGTCTATCAAATCTTTCTCCTCCTGTACAGAAGGTATATCAGAACGGGTGCACCGATGAACGAAGTAATTATGCCCACTGGAATCTCCCCCTGTGGAGTGCTTCTGGCGATGGTATCGCTCACCAGCAGTATGTTTGCCCCTATCAACGGTGAAACGAACATCAGGAACCGGTGAGAATCTCCTACTATCTTCCTGCCGATGTGTGGAGAAACGAGACCGATGAATCCTATTATTCCCACGACCGAGACTGCCAAGCTCGTCACCAGGCTCGACACTAGTAGGGTGACGGTCTTTACCCTCCCGGTGTTGACTCCTAGACTCTTCGCCTGCTCGTCTCCCATCAGCATTATGTCGAGTTCCCTCCTGAAGTAGACCATTAGCGGAAAGACGAAGAGCAGGGCGATGAAGAGCCAGTAATCGTCGGTCCAGGTGGCACCGTACAGGCCCCCCAACAACCAGAACAACACACCTCTGAGATTGTTCACCTTTAGGTAGATGATATAAGATGCCACTGAGGAGAAAAGAAAGCTAACGGAGACTCCGGCAAGTATCAGCATCTCTGTCTTGACCTCTCCATCCGACCTAGAAATAATGAACGATATCGCGACCGCAACCATTGCGAAAATAAAGGCAAGGAGCGGGACCAGAAATGGTGAGACGAGGAAACCTATTGCCGCCCCAACCGCGGCTCCACTAGACACCCCTGTAAGATAGGGATCTCCAAGTGGATTCTTGAAGATTGTCTGTGTAATAAGTCCCGCTATTCCAAGTATCATGCCGATGATAATCGCTAGCACTATCCTGGGGAGGCGGATGTAAAAGATTATAGTAGAAATTGTCCAGTCTGGTCCCTTATTGAACGCAAAAAGGTAGATGTTCTTCAGAATCTCTCCTATTGCTATGTGCACCGGTCCGATCGACAGGGACACCAGTACGTTGAAGATCGTAAGAAAAACTAGAAAAATAGTGAACAGATAGTTTGAAAACTTCATGAAAATGCCTGAGGATAGAGGAACTGCGCTATCATCTGCACTGCATAAATGGTGAGAGGACCGGGTTCGTTGACCCAGTTTGACTCCGTTACGTTGAATATCAAGAGCCTGTCGTTCTTTATTGCAGATATGTTACTCCATATTTTAGATTGACTGCCGTTCGTGAAATAGGACAGGTTTGACACACCGGTGTTGTTGTCAACAATTATCGTCTGGGGATTATCCTGGAGTACCTGCTCGAGGTGTATTACCGGATATGGACCTGACAAATTTGCGGCTATGTTGTCCCCTCCCGCAGTCGCTATGACAGAATTTATGAAGCTGTTCGGGCCGGCGGTGTATATCGGGTTTGGCCACATCATGTACAGGAGTGATTCCTTCTGATATCCAGAGATTTTTGCCCGGACGCTCGATATTACTGACTTCATGTGATTCACCTCTGCCGCTGCTCCGGCCGAGTGCCCGGTTACCTTGCCTAGGGTGATCATGTCGGAGTAAATGTTCGAAATGTTGCTTGGCTCAAAAACAAGAACGGGGATTGAGAGATTCTCTAATTGGTCAACAATCTGTGCTGGTTGGATTGTTGTTGCCAGTACAAGGTCCGGGGTCATGTTGACAACCTGTTCAACTGAAGCCACTCCGCTATCCATCGATACGTGAGGCAGACTTGTTGCATTCGCGGGCCACCAATCTAAGCTGGTATCGGCTACCAAAAGTCCGCCTGCTCCTATCGAGTACATCATCTGCGTGTTCGATGGGTCCATGGACACGACTCTCTCGACAGGCAGTGATATCTTGACCTCCTGGCCTAGGTCATCCGTGACGGTTATCGAAGATGGTTGATTCCTGGGTTTGTTCATCTCTTCATAAAAAACGGTGACCGAAGCTGCAACGACGATCAATACGACGATAGATACGATAACCTTTGAGTTCATCAAGTCAAATAAATTTGATTTATTTAAAGTTTATTTGAAAGAGTACGTGTTCACTTTCTACTCCATCTAGATCTGCCTCAGTTTTACTCCAAGTCGCCTAGAGAGATTCTCCAGATCTTGGGCAACATAGAAGAATCCCATCCATGCCCAGTTTCCCCACCTCTTCATTCCCATCCTCTTCACCCTTACAATGGTACCTCTCGCATCCTTAGGTTCCTTACCCAGGAAGAGCAATCCGAAAACGTCTACCGACCACACATCGATCGGGAAACCTCCGTGCGGGTTTATGATGTCGGCTGCATAATCACCGACTCCGGGGAGTTCCATTAGTCTCTTCTTCGCCTCTGCTGTTGACATCGAGAGTATCTCATCTGATGTTGGAAAACCTTCCGATATCACCTTAGCTGACCCTATCAAGTATTTTGCCCTGTAACCGAGGTTGCACTGTTTCGCGAAACTCCTTTCGTCTAAGACCGCAATTCTTTCTGCCGAGGGCTCGACCCTTATAGATTTACCGTCGAATTCCACAACGTCACCATGGTGAGCATTGATGTTCTCCATCATCTTCAGACTCCTGTCAAGGCGGGCCATCTGCAAGCAGATACCAAGGACAACTGAGTTGAACAGATACGATGTCTGAGTATCGTGCATGCCGTAAAGGTCTTCCACGGTGTGTTTCAGTATCTCGTCCTTAGAGGCCATTGCGTAGAAATCCTGCAGGTCCTGATCAGACCCTATCATTCTCTTGATGTGCAAAGAGATCTCTGCTCTCTTGGCTTTGGGGATTTCGTTTTCCATGAAGATAGAGACCCTCAAGCTAGGATCTTCTACAGTTCCCCTGAATTTCATTCTTATGCCAGAGAGAGTGCCCAGCAACCTAGTGGCCGTCCAGAAAGTATCGCCTTCTAGAATCTCCCCAGAATTGAAGAGGCTCCAGCCAGCGGGCTTCTTCATTGTTAGTCCGAAGTTGAAAGGAGGTTTAGGATTGACCTCGAACACGAATTCTTTTGTGAACAACGATTTGATGAACTGCCTTATCTATAATTATGTTCTCTATTTTCTGCCATCGTCTTCAGACCGATGTTCCGTATCAGAATAGAACTTGAGAGTAGACAACAATTTGACGCTAATTATATGAATCCCCTGATTATGGTGTTACGATGCAGGTCGACGTCCGGTTTTTTGGCATAGTTCAGGGCGTGGGTTTCAGAGCGCACACTCGTAGAATGGCCAAGGGACTCAACCTTAGAGGGTGGGTAAAAAACCTGAGAGACGGATCTGTCGAGGCTATGATACAAGGGGATCCCGACATGGTCGAAAAACTCATAAAATACTGCATTTCAGAAATACCAAATGCTCTAGTCACGGATATGAAAAAGAGGTATGTGGTAGAGGACGACCTGGACAATTTTAGAATAATAAAATAGGGGAAAAGCTACACTTTCAGTGTAGCCTGTCCTGGTTCCCAGTTAACGGGACAGAGCCCACCGCTCTGAAGGGCTGCAAGTACCCGGAAGGTCTCCTCTGTGCTTCTTCCAACATTGTCGTCTGTTATTACGACGTACTTTACGATTCCCTCGGGATTGATTATGAACAATCCTCTGTGTGAGTTCCCTGAAACTTCGTCGAGTACACCATAGTCACGTGATATCTCGCCCTTCCTATCCTCGACCATTGCGTATTTCACTTTTGCGACCCTGTCATCGTGCTCCACCCATGCCTTATGGACGTAGACCGTATCCCTGCTGACCGCAACTATTTCTGCCCCCGCCTTCTTGAAGTCGGCGTTTCTATCTGCAAAGCCTTCCAGCTCGGTTGGGCACACGAAAGTGAAATCTGCGGGATAGAAAAACAATACGACCCACTTTCCCCTAAGCTTGGACAGCCTGAAGTCCTCGAACTTTCCATCCACGTATGCTTTTGCGTCAAAGTCTGGTGCTTTCTTACCTATCATTTTATCATCCTTCAATGCTTGTAGGACAGTTAATTCTGAAATATAAATATTGGTGAAGATAAGCGCGATTCTATCGGTGGTGTCACGTTTTTTCAGTTGGCATTCTTCTCTCAGGCTTTAGTAATAGCTGGTGTATTTTGTGCCGAAGTTGTCCACGGTGACTCCGGTACCGCTTCCTACTTCTCCGAGGTCCACTGGATTGAACTTCGTTAGTCGCTGCATTACTTCTTCTTCATCTCGCTTGGAAACCACCAACATCATCCCGATTCCCATATTGAAAACTTGAAATGCTTCTTGCATAGGTATTCTCCCGTCGGCAATTATCTTCTGGAAGAGATTCGGTATCTCGGGATATTTCAATTTGTATCTCGCATTCTTGAGTCTCAACAGGTTCCTCACTCCGCCGCCAGTTATGTGGGAAATCCCGTGAATGTCAAATTCCCGTGTCAGCTCAAGGAGTTGTTTCGAATAGAGCCTTGTTCCCTTCAAGATGCTCTTCCAGAGAGGTATGCCATCGATCTCCTCATCCATCGATCTACTCTTCTTCTCGTATATCTTCCTGATCAGAGAAAACCCATTGGAGTGCACTCCATTCGACTCAAGACCTATTACCCTGTCTCCTTCCACAATGTTCTTGCCAGTTATCTCTCTGCTTCTTTCCAGATAGCCTACAACTGTTCCAGATATGTCAATCCCTTTCACCAGATCCGGAACAGATGCGGTCTCCCCTCCCACCATCGATATGCCCGCCTCCCTGCATGCTCTGTTGATACTCTTTCCAATCGCTGTCCCCGTTTTTTCGTCAAGCATTTTTCCTGCAATGTAGTCCACCATCGCCATCGGTTCTGCGCCCATGCATATCACATCGTTCACGTTCATTCCGACCAGGTCGTATCCGATCTCGTCGAAATAATTGTACTTCAGTGCTGTTACAGTTTTCGTACCGACGTTGTCGGTGTGGATTGCTATGTAGTTTCCAAGAAACGATATCAATCCGGAGTATTGCCCGATGCTGGCTGCTCTCTTGTATTTGGAACCCTTGTAGTTCAGTTCCCTGATTATCGCGTTCCTGAAGCTACCAACCGAACCGAAGTCCACACCGCTCTCCCCGTATTTTACCATCCCAGACTTGGATTGTTTACATGATTAATAAGATACCCTAATTAACCGTCTCATCATTCCAGGAAGTTGAAGCTGGTATCCGAGTTTCTGGGAGGACTAAATGACATTTCAATTGCTGAGATCTCTGGCCTTCTGTCTTGCTACGGTGGTGAGATCGAAGAGGTAACGGAAAGACTGCTGTTCTTCTCTACGCCCAAGCCAGAGAGATTAATCTCTCGTGTAGCGTATTCCAAACGAATTGGTAGAGTAATCGAGGGAGAGGATCCTATCGATATAGCTCCAGGGAAAACATTTGCGATAAAGGAGAAGAGGGAAGAAGGCAGGAAATCGCTGATAGACTCTATAGCGAAGACGGTTATGGGGAAGGTGGATCTAGGACGCCCGGACGTGGTCTTGTACGTCTACAATTCGGAAACGCCCGTAATATCGGAGGTGATGTTCGAGAGGAGGATGTCGGATCTGATTGACCCGAGGTACAAGAAAAAGCCATTCAATCACCCATCAAGCATTTCACCCGTCCTTGCGAGGGGGATGCTGAACATAGCAGGACTCGAGGAGGGGGACAAGTTCGTAGATCCGTTTGCCGGTACCGGGACGTATCTTATCGAGGGTTACAGGATGGGGATAGAAGGCTACGGAATAGACCGTAGCTGGAGGATGGTTGAGGGGGGAAACCAGAACCTGAAACACTTTGGCTTCCCCGAGACCATCAGGCAGGGTGACTTCTCTGAACTACTGAATTTGGATGGCATCTCTGCCATAGTGGGGGACCCTCCTTACGGGAGAGGAGCCAAGATATTCTCACAGTCAAGGGATTCCTTATACTCGCGATTCTTTTCCCTGATTTCTGGAGTCCGGGGCAACAAGGTGTTCTGTTTGCCCGCCTTGGAACTCGTCTCAAGCGCTGGTGAATACCTCGACATTGAGTTGGTAGGAAGTCTGAGAGTGCATTCTTCTCTGACAAGGTACGTTGTGATATCGCACTGACTGGCATCGATAATTCAACTGCTAAAGTTATAATAGAATCTGCTATTGGCAAGAGATGAGTGATAATCCTTTCTTCGACAATTTTGCCAAGCAGTACTCAAAGAATGATTCATTCAAGTCGGGAAACGATCTGAAGATACTGGTGAGCCTTCTCCCAGAAAAGATAAGAAGGGCGCTGGACGTTGCCACCGGGACCGGATTTGTTGCATTTGAACTCTCCAAACGGTGCGAGCAGGTGGTTGCGCTCGACCTGACAGAGGCAATGTTGTCCGAAGCCAAGAAGCTTATCGCATCCAACAAGATAACGAACGTGCAGTTCGAGAAATCTGACTATTACTCCTACACCACTTTCGTGAAGTTTGATGCAATAACCTGCAGGAGGGCACTTCACCACTTCGACAAGAAAGACTTGTTCTTCGGGAAATCGAGGGAACTCCTGAGCGATGACGGCATACTCGTGATCAGCGATATGCTCGTTGCGGATACAGACAAGAATGACCTACTCAACAGACTGGAGAGGAAGAGAGATCCCACTCACGTCGCAGCGCTGAACGAAGGCGAATTCATGTTTCTACTCAAGTCGTCCGGGTTCAGAATAATCAAGTCGGTGATCGATAAGGAGCAGATAAGTTTTGAAAAATGGCTCCATCCGGTTGAAACCAATTCCCTGAATGGGATCGAGTGCAAGAAGTTCCTGAACACACTCTCCGATGACGAACTGAAATCGATGCTCTATGACCGTCAGTCTAACACTATGTTGAAGCAGAGAATCATTGTTGCCGCAGCCCCCAGCTTGTCTTGATTGGCAAGACCAGACCACTGTGAAATAAAGGCTAAATATCAAGTGGTGATTTGAGAGTAATGGTCAAGAGAACCTACCTGTCCATAATATTCAGTACGGAGGGTGAGAGGCCCTCTGAGATAATCTCAAGACTGCAGTCTCTTGGCTTCAATCCGATCGTGGGATCGAGGGACCTTGTATACGAGTGGGAAGATCACGCAACCGTGTCTGATGCCATTTCCCTGATAGATAAGGTTCATGCTACCCTCGGCGGATACAACGTACTCTTCACTGCCGAGACGATAGACGAGAGATAGGAATCCTTCTGACATATCCGCAGTTCTTGCAACTTATGGTGATGGTAGACTTGTTTATTCTGACCCTTCCCCCGCCGGAGTATATCCCCCTCTTGCACCTCTTGCACACCCATGTCTTAGCGTCTGCCAAGACTCTCGATTTGTACTTGGTGGAGTAGAGGTGTATGAGCTCGTACTTCCGGTTTGCGTGATCTTTCTTGTTTTCCTTTTCGTCCTCTATCGCAAGCTCGAAAAGCTCCTTCATTCTTACTTCTACTATTCTTTTCTCAGCGTTTCTTGCCATTCAAAAACTTCCCGGAGGGCATCGAAACCAGCTCCCCTTCCTGCAGCAACATCTCCCCTCTCAGGTAGACCCCTTCCGGAAATATTCCCTCGAACCCTTCGAAAGGGGTCCATCCGCACTTTGAGTGCATATTGTCCGCCTCTACCTTAACAGCTTTCTTGAGGTCCACCGTTATGAAGTCGGCATCGTATCCCTCGGCAATGTAACCCTTGTTCAGCCCGCAAATCATGGCCGGTTTTTCCATCAGAGCAGACACTGCCTTCTCGAGGGAAATCGCCCCGTTCTTGTAGATCGCGAGAATCATCGGTACCCTCGTTTCCACCCCGGGAAGCCCGGACGGAGAACCGAGGAAGACCTCCTTCTCCTGCATGGTATGAGGTGCGTGGTCCGAAGCGATAACGTCCATAGATGTCGAATTGATGTTCTTGAACAGCTCATCCTGGACCGATTTCATTCTCAATGGAGGGTTGACCTTTCCGAATGCACCGATCGGCATCGAGTTGTTGAGGAGAAGGTGATGAGGCGTGACCTCTGTGGTGAACCCCAGGGATTTTGCAAGCCCCATGGATCTAACAGATGTCAGGTGCGCGATGTGTGTACTAGGTAGATAGTGCTTGAAGATTTGCTCTATCGCCTCCATCTCGCACTCTAGTGGCCGCCCCATGTCGTGAGACACGAGGTCCCTGTCCTCCCTCTTGTTGTTGTCTATGCACTCCTGCGTTTCAGCATGAACTACCTTTACCTTCTCCTGCCATTTGCACTCATCCAGTTCTGTCAGAAAACCTCCGGTTGATTTGCCAAGGAAAATCTTCTGCCCAATTGCCTCTGGAACGATGTTCTTCGAAGCAGCCTGGTAAAGGCCAAAATCGACGTAACTCCTAGACCCGATGGCAGAAAGTTTTGCGCTGAATGATTCCTCATCTATTATTGGTGTCTTGTTGTTCGGCATGTCACAGACCGTCGTTGTTCCACCGAATATGGAAGAAATTGAACCGCTCCTGAAGTCCTCCTTTTCGGTCTCTCCGGGATCTCGGAAGTGGACGTGCATGTCAACGCCACCAGGAAGTATGTATCCTGGGATGTTTGTGATATTCGTACCGAATATTTCGCTCCTCACTTCCTTGATCGCGCCCCCGTCTACCAGAACATACCTGTCCCTGAATTCCCCGCTTATGTAAAAACGTCCGTGGAACGTTTCCATTACTTCTTCTCCGTCACCAGCACTTTCCTGAATACGGGTCCCCTTGGCTCCACTTCGTAAAAGATCTCTGCATTGAATGTTGAGATCGAGGTGTCCGCGTCTTTCCAGCAGTCTGGCTCCATCCCTGCCTTCCAGCAGACTGCATTCAGGAATGCCTTCTGGTCCATCCCCTCTTCTACCGCTACCTGTGGAAGCAGCAGACCTGAAAACGAGTCCCTCTCGGCAATGAGCCCGTCGGCCCCTACCTTGACCATCGACGGAAGGTCCTTCCTGTTCTTTACTGCAAGGACGTTGGGCATGCTCAGAAGAGAGACTTCCACTATTGTGTCGTCCATCTCTTCCTTGGTCAGCGGGGTAAATCTTGGATCGTTCACCGCCGCGGAGATCGCACTCTTTATAACCGCCTCCCCGAGTGGATATACGGGTTCCGGAAATCCGATGCATCCCCTGAGTTCCCCAGAAGTGCTGGTGAGAGTCGTGAAGACTCCTCTTTTTTCTACGAACTTTCCGCCATAACTGTTCTTGACGATCAGCTTGATGTCAATATATTCCTCGATGGCTCTCCTGGCCATCTTGGTCGCTATCTCCCCATCCTCATCTGTATATTCCTGCCCCATCATACTCCTCTTTTCTCCCCCCAAATCAATTTGTGCAATTGCGGCAGTACTCTGACATTTAATCTCTCTTTTAATACTTTTTCCGTTAATTCCTTCAAATTTTTT
>CAYMEF010000023.1:0-20095 GCA_964389625.1 uncultured Thermoplasmatales archaeon | reverse complement strand
CCTAGCTTCGACCTTCATAGGTACACCTAATCCAGTGACAACAGGTCTGGGTGCATTCCTGTCCGACCCAGTTGTAATTGGCTCGATCGCATTCATGGTTTTCACTGGAGCAACGTTTGCATTCATGTACACCAAGAGGCTAGTACTAAGGGAACTGAAGTCAAAAACTCCAAAGGAACTGTCAATGGATTCAGTTATCAAGTGACCTAATTCTTTTTTCTATTTTGTTCATAACTCTTTCAGGAATTCGCGCAACCGGGGGAACTTTCCTAGTTGCCTCAAGAGTTATCCTGTCTCTTTCAATGGTGATGTCAGTCTCTGGATTCATTCTAGTTGCCAGTGCCCAACCAACCTGTTCATAGTCGTTCAGATCAATGTCGTCTCCCACGATCACACTTATCTTCTGATCAGTACTTTTTTTGTGTGAAATAAGGACACCACCACCCGCTGTCATCAGTTTCACACTTTCACCATCTGTTACTCTCTTGAAGTCGGGACGCGGTCCTCTCGTAGTAATGATAATCTTTCCTGTGTTTCCCCTCTCGTCTCGAGTCGGATCCGAACTAATGACAAACATACCGGATATGATACTTACATTTCTAACGGAAAAATCTCCAGAGCTGGCCAGGTTGATCAGGGCCGTCTCAAGATCAAGTTTTGTTTCGCCTTCGTTTACAAATATGATCTTGTTCCAGAGTGGGTCAAGTCCAAGGATTGTCATTCCGAGCTGCTTGGCAAGTCCCGGTTCGATACTGTTCACATATCCAAATGATATGAATCTACCCCCATAGTGAGGCCAGTTTACTTCATAACGCGGTCCCTTTGGAAGTGCTTCCCTCAACTGCTTCATTACCATGGAAGATCTCGGCACCGAGAATAGGTTTACGTGTTCGCTGGAGTTTGAAGGTTGTATATCGTAAAAAATTGGATTCTCTTTCGACAGGATAGATTTCACCTCTGCCACAAACCGGGTAGAATCATACCCCATGTAACCGACATACTCTGCGAATGGGCCTTCTTCAAAACTCTCTTCAGGCACGAATTCTGCCTCTATTGCGATTTCTGTGTCAAACGGGATTGGTATGTTATTGGAATATCCTCTCACGAAGGTTGCATCGAATATTTTTTTGACTTTCTTAAATTCGTTGTCAATGAACGATGCTGCCAGTAGATAGTAGACCGGGTTTGGTCCTATCAGTATGGTCATTTTCAATCTCTCGTTTCTCTTCCTTGATGAGTCCAGATACCTCCATAGGTGGCCATGACTTCCGGCATCGAATGCAAACTTGTTCCGTGCAAACGGTTGAATCCTGGAGAAGCTCAGGTTAACTACATCCTCATCTTCTGGATCTGCCGTCGCTGTCAGTCCGCCTGTGATGTATCGACCGAAACCCGTGTTCGATCCATCCATCTCATAGTGGGAGGTGAATGGTAGACTGAAAAGATCCAAACTATCGCCAATCATCTTCGAGTGAAACGGGGTACCATCGCTCGAGAAGGAGAGCGATGTATTAGACGTACCGTTGGCGACATCGGACCAATTGTTTATGACGTCTTTGATGCTCGTGAAACCAGAGATCTTTGCGAGTCTTTTTTCTGTTCCGAAAATATTTGTAACGAGCGAGAACGAGGGATAGCCCTCTACATTATTGAACAGCAACACCGGACTTCTCTTTTTGTAATGCAGGTAGTATGCAGTTGGTTCAAAACTTACGCTTACTTCATCGTCCACTTCCACGATCTCATCGGGATGATTCTTCTTCAGATCATCTATGAGAGTCCTGATGGAATGAGCACCGTATTTGACGTTCAATGGGATGTTTAATTCCGGCTAGGATTAAACCTTATGTCACATCAAAAATAGAAAAAAGTTAGAGTGCAGTGAATTCCATGTGAATATCCACCTTCACGTTGTCACCAACCATTAGTCCACCGCCCTCAAGGAGCATGTTCCATACTAATCCGAAATCCTTTCTTACAATAGAAGCTGCCCCGTCAAAACCGATCCTCTTCTTGCCGTATGGATCGGTGATCGGTCCCTGGAGTTCTCCGGAGATCGATACGTCTTTGGTGACGTCCCTGATGGTCAGTTTCCCGTCCAGGTCGATCTGGTTTCCCACTTTCCTGATCTTTGTAGATTCAAAGGTGACCGACGGGTATTTCTCTACGTGAAGGAAATCTGGTGACCTGAGATGATTGTCTCTGTCTTCTTCATTGGTGAAAATGGAACTTGCGTCTATGTTCAATTTCACTCTCGCACTATCCAAATTGTCGAGTTTGAGTCCGATATCACCATCGAATGATCTGAATCTTCCCCTCACGTTTGAAATCATCATGTGCCGTACTGAGAATTCAAGGTTGCTGTGTGCTTTATCAATAATCCACTTGTCTCCGTTCTGCTGCGTTTCCATAAGTACCTAATATATACTTAATATATAAGAATTACTTTTGGGAAGAGGAAGAAACTAATTTTTGAAAAATGTTAAAAAAATGGATGATTACTTGATTCCCAGTTTCGAAGTGAGCTTTACCATCAGGAAGATCACAAGAGCTACGATCAGGAATGTCACCAAAGCACCAAAGAACGATCCCACTAAAAACGGGCCAACATGCAAGGTCTGCCACGCTGTTCCCGGAAAGACGAGGTCTATTATTGGCATTATAAGGTTGGTCACAAGCGATTGGACAAGCGTTCCCAAATAGAGTCCAAGTATGAAGGCCACAGCCATGCCCATCACTTTGTATTGCTCAAGAAATGTTTTGAATTCATTCAAAATTCCCTTAGGGGCCGGAGGTGCTGGAGGAGTGGGCTTGGGTTCCAGTAAGGACCTTATCTTCCTCAATTCGTCTAGCATTTCACCGTCATATCCAACGGTGTTGCTCCGAGTCTGGTCAATCGTCATATTACCATCTAAGGGGAATAACATTCTGCTTGCTTAAAGTGTTTGGTCTTGCAACTGGACAGATACCAGCTCCCTATAACTATCCCCTGAACACTGGTCTCTTTGAGAGCATACTAGAAAGTGAGAGAGGAGCCTTTGGCATCTTTTCCACTCGCTTCAGAATATCCGCAGCCAGCTCTTCGGCAGTCATCTCTGTCTGTCCGTGCTTCCCTCTGATCCTGACCGAGAGCTTGTTGGATTCTATCTCCCTGTCTCCAATGACACAAACGTATGGTACCCAGCTTTGCTCGGCGTTTCTCACCTTCTTACTCAGGGAAGCATCCGTATCATCCACATCCACTCTGATTTCCTTCTCGTTCATCGCTTTGGCTACCTCAAGGCACTTTTCGAGGTGCCTGTCAGCTAGCGGAACTATTCGTACCTGGGTAGGGGAAAGCCATAGGGGGAGCGATGGGGTCCTTCCCTGCTTCTCCTCCTCTGCCTCCTGCTCCAGAAGCGCGTAAATAATTCTCTCGATCGCACCGCTCGGTGAATCGTGTAAGATTATAGGGAATTGCCTGTTGCTGTTTGCATCGGTGTAAGTCATGTTGTACCTCTTCCCATTTTCATGGTCCATCTGTACAGTAGAGAGTGCAGTTGCTTTGCCCATAGAGTCGACGACGTTGAATTCGAACTTCGGATCGAAGTATGCATACCTGAAGTTCCACATCTCGATTAGAACTGGTTTCCCAAATGTACTTACGAGGTACTTTATGAACTCGCTGTTCTCTTTCCAGAATTCCTCTGTCATTCTTATAGCTGCCTCATATGATCCGGCCCTAATTCCTATCGATTCCAGGATTGTCATGCAGAAATCAAACTGCCTCTTGAACTCCTCCTTGGCCTGATCTAGGTTGGCACACATCGTGTGCATATCCGGCATAGTGAATGCCCTGAGTCTCTTCAGTCCCGTCAGCTCTCCACTGAGCTCTCTCCTAAAGCTGTATCTAGTAATCTCGTAGAACCGGAACGGAAGTTGCTTGTAGGAGACAGTTGCATCGCTCATGAGTAGGAACTGACCGAAGTCTGCAGAGAACCTGAGGAAGAATTCCTTATCATCGGATCGAACTATGTAGTGTCTGGAAGGGAATCTATTGAGATACTCCTTCAGTGCTGGATGCTCATAATCGTACATTATGGGAGTCTCAACTTCTATTGCTCCGTACGCTATTGTCATCTCGGTGACGTACCTCTCGAGTAGCCCCTTGATGAGTCTTCCATTTGGATAGAAACGCATATTTCCCTGGTCCGACCCCGGCTCATAATCGACTAGCTGGAGCTTCTGCATCAGTTTTATGTGCGGAGGAACCTGCTGGTATGCCCTGACTTTTGTTATCTCATAGTCGGCGAACTTTTTCAGATTCTCGTGTCCCGCCTCCCTGAAGTCCGATCTCGGGACTAGTTCCCCGCTGGGAGTCAGGACGTACCAGGTGGATTTTACCTTCTCCTCCTGCTTGATTGCGTCAGAAATCTCTTCCTTTTTGCCAAATTTGGCTGTAGTGCTCGAAGATGGCGGTTCTTTACCGTCCTCGGCATAGCTCTTCAGCTGCTCGGCAAGAGGGTGCCCCTTGATCTCGATGCTCCACTTCTTGTTCCAGCCAAAGGGTGCCTTTATGACTTCACACTTGTCTGAAGCGATCTTGTGCATATATTCCAGAATATTAGCTGCTTCCTTTGGAGATTCCAAGTTTCTGCTGAGGTGTGCAAAGGGGTAGATCAGTAGCAGATTCCTCTTTTGTTTTTTCATGAAGGCTGTGGTTTCCTCGATTGCCCTCGTTGCAATATCCTCGTTGTCTCCCTTTTCGACCGAGACGAGCATAACCACAGCATCTCCTATCGAGAAGCGCTTCTCATCGCTCGGATCGTACACACTAGCCTCTGGCTCCATCAGTTCGTATCTCATGCTCTCTACGTCTAGCTGCAGCACCTTCATCTGTTCACCCTACGCTCCTAGACCATACTCTTAAAGAATACATAATTTTATTGGGGAACCCGCAGACTATCCTCAATAAATTGGGTGCCCCACAATTCACAGTCTGAATTGAGATTCTCTCTGGAAGAGCAATACGTCTCCAGTATTTGCATTGATCTCGATCATTGCCTTGCTCTCTTTGCCTCCAGAATTGAACTCTATGTTGTATCTCCAGACCTCCCTCTCGTTAGTCTGATCCTTTTCTTGTTTGGCCATGGTTATATTGAAATCTTCTATGTTGAAAGCAAGCTTCATATGGCGTTTCACCTTTTCGACCCCTTGGGCAAAGTCCAGCATAGCGATTATAAATAACAAATCGCCTATTTTCCTTTTCCGCAATGTGAACTTCTGGAGAGGATGTCAATGAAATTGTTTAGCACGATACAGCTCATTAGGGTAAGTTAAAATACCAATTTTTGATGTATTTACCAATGTCAACCGACAATCTTTTCAATTCAGTAGACTCGATCGAGTTCTACGTAGGCTCTGCCAAACAGTGGGCCTACTTCCACGAGAGGGCAATGGGATTCAGAACGATCGGTTATTCTGGGCCAGAGACAGGCGTCAGGGACAGGGTCTCATACCTGATGGAACAGGGGAAGGCCCGTCTGATTTTCACAGGTTTTCTCTCAAGGGACTCTGAGATTTCCAGACACGTAGAGCTTCATGGCGATGGAGTAAAGGACGTTGCACTGGATGTCAACAACCTGGATGACACAATGTCTTTCATCAAGGACAAAGGAGTCCTGAAACCCGGTAATCCATTAGTTGTCAAGGGCGAAGGGGGGAGGTTTGCGAAGGTCGAGCTTGCAACTTTCGGGGAGACCGTGCATTCTCTCCTGGACCACAGCGAATGGGATTCCGATCTTCCGCCCGGTTACTCTGCGATAGAATCACCGCAAAAAGACCTGGGAGTGAAGAAAGTCGATCACGTAGTTGGAAACGTCGAAGAGAACAAAATGGATCCATGGGTGAATTACTACGTCAAGGGGCTCGGGTTCACCCAATTCATGAGTTTTGATGACAAGGACATAAGCACAAAATATTCTGCCCTGAAGAGCAAAGTGGTGGAATACGGAGGAAGGAAGATAGTTTTCCCAATCAACGAACCAGCACTGGGACTAAAGAAGTCCCAGATACAGGAGTACCTGGACTACTACGAAACTCCAGGAGTCCAGCACATCGCACTCGAAACCGGCAACATCATAGAGACGGTCAGGAAGATGAAGAGTAATGGTATACCGTTCCTTGAGACCCCGGGTACCTATTATGATGAACTGGAAGACAGGGTAGGAAAGATAGACGAAGACATTGAAGTCCTTAGGGAGTTGAACGTCCTGGTGGACAGGGACGAACACGGATATCTTCTGCAGATATTCACCCAGCCAATCGGGGATAGACCAACCTTCTTCTATGAAATCATCCAGAGAAAGGGGGCCACTTCCTTTGGGAAGGGTAACTTTAAGGCACTTTTCGAGAGCATAGAGAGGGAGCAGGAAAAGAGAGGAAATCTCTGAATGAAAATCGCCAGGATGAACCTCGAGGGAAAGATCATGACTGTAGTGACAACGGGTAAGGGCCAGTACGTTGCACCCGACGATGCTGCTCGATTCTACGACATGATAAAACCAGAGATGAGTTTCCAGGATACTCTGCGCTTGAGACTCAGCAATAAGGACCTGCTCGTCCCCGTTCCAGGGGTCACTTCAATCAGAGATTTCTATTCCTTCGAAGAGCACGTCAGAAAGGCGAGGGCAAGGAGGGGACTCGACATGGTTCCCGAGTGGTACGACATTCCCGCCTACTATTATTCGAGCACGTCTATGCTATATCCATCTGGCTCCACCATTCCATATCCCTCATTCACTTCGGAACTCGACTACGAGATGGAGGTTGCAGCAGTTATCGGCAAGGAGGGCATAAACATTAGGCGGGAAGACGCTCTTTCCCATGTTTTGGGTATAACCCTTGCGAATGACTGGTCAGCCAGAGATCTGCAGCGAAAGGAGATGAAGATTGGTTTGGGGCCATCAAAGTCAAAGGATTTTGCAACGAGCCTTGGTCCCTACTTAACCACCCTTGACGAGCTGGACGACTCCAAAGAATCGGACGATAGGTTCGACATTGCAGTCGAGGGATACGTGAACGGGAAGAAATACTCGGCAGGTAACGTGAAGGACATGCACTGGTCCTTCTCAGAATTGATTGAGTATGCGTCCAAGGGAACGAGGCTCAGGAAGGGAGACGTGATCATGTCAGGTACGGTCTCTACAGGATGTATTTTAGAGCTGGGTCCAGAAGAATACGGTTGGTTGAAGAGAGGAGATGTGGTCTCAATAAAGAGTCCGATACTCGGGGAATTGACTAATGAGGTAGTTTGAATGGTATACTATGTGAAACAGGGAAAGATGCCTCGGACGAGGCACACATACGAGAACAGGGACAGGCTTCTCAGAGAGGAGCTCTTTGGAGAAGAAAGTTTCGAGGGTTCTTACTCCCTTCTGTACCACAGAAATGAACCCACCAGAATCAGATCCGTCCGGGAAATTGAAAAGAAGATGCCGGAGTTTGAGATCCAGAGGATTCACAAACAGGTAGATACCGACAGGATGAAGCGAGCCGGGAACTTTATTACGGGCAGAGTTCCGCTCTTCGGGAATGCAAATCTCATCGTATCCATATCAAAGCCGTCGAGTCCAACGGACAACTTTTTCAGGCATGGCCTAAGGGACCAGCTCTTCTTTGTTCAAAAAGGGAGTGGTAAATTCCGGAGCATTCAAGGAGATATTGACTTTGTAGCTCGGGATTACATCCTTGTGCCGAAAAGTACCCTCTACACGCTTCAACACTCCGCTGATTCGGTATTCCTACTAGTGGAATCGAGGGATGGTATCTCGATACCCTCCAGGTATCTTAACAGATATGGTCAGATCAAGGAAGGAGTTCCTTACTATTCCAGGGACATCAGGATTCCGGAATTCAAGGCTTCGAGATACGGGAAGGGAAGGTACAGGGTGTATGTGGACTTCGATGATAGATACGTTGTTGAATCAAGAGAAGAACATCCATTCGACCTAGAAGGTTGGGATGGTTACCTCTATCCATTTGCAATTAACGCCTGGGACATGATGCCGATTGTGGGGAAGGTGCACCAACCTCCGCCCGTGCACGAAACGTTTTCGTCAAAGACGTTCATGGTCGGTACATTCCTTCCGAGGAAGTTTGATTTCCACGAGAAGGCGATACCGATTTCTTACTACCACAGCAACGTGGACACAGATGAATTCCTTTACTACGCCTCGGGGGATTTCATGAGCAGGAAAGGAGTCAGGGAAGGTTCAATGACACTTCACGTCAGGGGAATGATTCACGGTCCTCAAACCGGAACCGTGGAGAAGTCGATAGGGAAAGAGGAGACGAAAGAAACAGCAGTGATGGTAGAGAGCTATGACAGACTCGGAATGACGAAAGAGGCGAAAAGCTTAGAAAACAAAGATTACATGATGACATGGTACGAATGAGTCAGCTCTACAATTACCTACCAATAGACCGAATCTCCATCGGAGAGAAGTCTGTTGAAGAGATCACTGCTCTGATAGGTAAGGAGAATCTGAAGGACGCAGTGATAGTGACCAGCAAATCCGTATCTCAGAACGACTTCTTCAAGAAAGCGTCAGAATTGCTCGGGGATTCAAGAATTTATAATACCATCACCCAGCACTCCCCCATTGAAGAGATCGATTCTATCGCGAGCGATGTCCGAGAGAAGGGTATTAAATTCATAATCTCCGTGGGCGGTGGAAGCGTTATTGATGCATCCAAGGTCCTCAGATCGAAGGTTGGAGTACAGATCCCCCAGATAGCAGTACCTACTACCCTCTCTGCAGCCGAATTTTCCCATATCGCAGGATATACCGAGAACGGCGAAAAGAAGGGAATAAGGGACAAAGCCCTCGTCCCTAGATACATATTCCTTGACCCAAATGCGACCCTTGAGACTCCAACTGCACTGTGGAGATCTACCGGAATAAGGGCAATCGATCACGCGATCGAAGCGACACTGGGTGATGGATTGACTGACCTCAGGGTGAGCTTTTCAAGGATGGCTCTCGCCAAGATGCTGGAAAATCTCGAAGGAAACTGGACGGACCGCAGGAGGGAGTGTCAGATCGCATCGTGGTATTCCTATATGGATGTTTACGATAGTCCGATGGGGTACAGTCACCTCATTGGAAAGGTGATCGGTGCGAAGTGGGGGATCCCTCATGGGATCACGTCCTGTATTACGCTACCGGAAATGTTACGGTACTACTCAAAGTCCCCACCAAGCGGTCTCGCAAGCTTGGCTTCTGCTATTATGAAGGAGAATGATCCATCGAGGGCAGTGGCTGAATTAGCAGACAGGATTCAGGCATTCATCAAGGAGATGGACCTGTCGAGGAAGCTCTCCGACTTCGGTGTAAGGTCGGAGGATCTCACTTACATTGCAGACAAAGTGGCGCAGAAGGACGAGGCCTTCATGGAGCACCTGAAAAACATCTTGTGAGTGCAGATCGCTCATTGATGATCCACCGTCACACTCTCTAGCTTGTTCATCAGGAGCAGTCCCAGGTTGTCTCTTATGGAATCGGTTTGAGCCCTCCACACATCAATGTGATTTACCTTAAATAAAGAAAAAAGGACCTCCCCAGCATTAACAACTATAGTATCCGTGACCAGATTCTGTCTTGCAATCGATAGAATCCTCTTCGCATTTCCCTCTGGAGAAATTTCCTGCAGAGGTATGTGTATGCTCTTTGTCGAGGTCGTAATGCCCTTCGATATGGTGAATATGACATACTCTACTGATCTTGCCGTCATACGAGCAATCTTGTCTGGTTCAGAGGCAGGAACCATCACGACCCTCTCCGGATTCTTGGATGGTTCTATGTGAACCACGACGTCCTTCACGTCCGAAATTCCTCCAAGGACATTCTTTTCTATGTCATTCGAGACGTCGTGTGCCTCTTCGATAGTCAGTTTGCTGTTGACGGTTATAACTATCTCTACGAATATAACGGGACCAGCCCAGCGGGCCTTGATAGACCTTACATCCGTCACCTGATCGTTGCTGTTGACGATCTCAGCAATCTTGGGTATCACTCTCTTGTCCTTTGGCAGATCCATTATTCCAGTTACGCTCTCCCTTCCTATCTTGAAAGATGTGTACAGTATTCCTCCTGCAGCGATAACGATGGCCACATAATAGAACGCTCCGACCCCCGTTGCAAAGCTGACCAAAAGTCCAGCTCCAACCCCAAGTCCCACATATACGTCGGAGTAGTTATGGTACCCGTCAGAGACCAGGGCAGGTGATTTGACAGATTTTCCTCCGATTATCTTGACTACTCCTGAGAAGTAAAGTGGCAATATAGAGACGAGCTGGAGAATGCCAGACTGCAGGTCTGAAGTGGAGCTCGATGATGGTACCGAAATCAGAAGATCGATGGCGGTGAATGCAATGACGACTGCGATGGCAAGTGAAGCCAGATCCTCGACCCTGTACAGCCCGTAGGAATACTTCTTGCTGTAATTGCTGTAGGAAAGTCTTATGGCGGCAAAAACTGCAACCGTGACCAGCAGGTCCGTGAGTATGTGAAAACTCTCGAAGAGGAGTGCGTAATTCCCGTACACCAACGTCCCGACTATCCTTATAAGAAGTACGGAGACCTGAAGTAACAGTGCTATAGTTACGTATCCATTAAGCGAGAGCTTTCCTTTGCCTATTTTCAGAATCGATTATCGGGCGGCGAGATAAAAGTGTTAGCAGAGTTAAATTAGACCTAAATCTCACTTTGACAGGGTAAGAATGATCAGTCCGTCCTTGTGGATTATTGTCTTCTTCAGGCCTTTCACTTCCAGACTTGACCATTGGCTCTCTTCCACTCCGTGAGACGATGCAAATTTCTTGTTGGAATTGTCGTACTCGTAGATTGAAACAAAGCCATTATCATTCAAGTATGGAATGAGGGAAAGAAGAGAGCTGTCCCTGTTTACCCAGTGGTGGTAGGAAAAAGAGGAAATTATCGCATCAAATTTGGTATCAAAAGGTATCGATCTGCTGCTTCCGATCTTTATGTCCACTCTCCTCTCCAGACCCCTCCTTGAAACCAGTTTCTCCGCCCTCTTAAGCATGTGGGGCGATGGATCCAGCCCATAGAAGGAAGCCGATTTGAACGAGTTTGCCAATCTACCGATTAGTGCACCATTGCCGCAACCCACGTCGAGCAGACTGTCAAATTTTTTTGCGGCCAAGTCTGCCTCTATGATTCCGTAATACCTGTTGAGCAAAACTGATCCCAATCCATAGAGATAGGAGAATACAGGCCCAAATCGCTCCTCTCCTTCAAGATAGAGGCTCTCAGTTGTCACAGTTCTCCGCACCAGAGGTAATCCACTTCTCTCCCCAAGTTCTCATGGAATCCACGACGGTACTGAGGGACTTCCCCTTCTCCGTCAGGGCATAGGTAACGCGCACGGGTCGTGAATCGCTTACGCTCCTGTCAAGGATTCTTTCCTCCTCCAGAAACTTCAGCTTTTCCGAGAGCATTCTCGACGAGATACCGTCCACAGACTTCTTGAGCTGGTTGAATCCCCTCGACTCGTTACACAGATCCCTCAGTATCATGAAAGTCCAGACGTCTCTCAGAATAAATAGGGTCCTTTCCACTGGACATGTTGATGTCTTTCTGGTCTCCATGTCATAGTGACTGTGTTGCATAGTCCAGTATATGAACTAAGTTAATATAATTAACCTACACACTTTTCAAATCTTGATTACACTTTATCGTACATTGGATCATCCTCCAGTAGCCTTATAATGGAAGGAACTCAAAAAGTGATATAAAGGGGATGAGGATTTAAGGCGAGTGAACTACAAGGGAACAAGAGCGCTTGACATACTCCTCTTCCTTATAATGTCGTCATCGTGGGCACTCAATTATCCACTCCTCAAGTTTGCACTCGCATACGAACCTCCTATGGTCACGCTCTTCTTCCGTATACTCTTTGGTGCTGTATTCTCGATACCCTTTTCCTATTCGGTCCTCCATCTCGCTAGAAAGGTCGGAGTTGGGAAGCTATTCTTGATGAGTCTTCTCAACGTTACTGTGTTCATGGGGTTGTGGTTCATCGGAGAGAGAACCGAGAGTGCCTCTATCTCTTCTATCCTAATCTACACCAATCCGTTCGTGGCGGTATTCTTTTCGTGGTTGTTCCTGCACGAGAAACTCTCCATGGCAAAGGTTATCGGGATAGTAGTAGGTTTTGCAGGAGTGGTCGTGATATTCCTCGACGAACTGTCCCTGAGTTTCAATGTGGGCCTCTTCCTGCTTATCGGATCCGCTGTATCCTGGGCGGTCGGGACTGTCTACTACAAAAAATACCTGGGCGAGGCCGACCTTGGCACAGTTAATACGTATCAGTTCTTGTTTGCGGTTCCAGTTGTTCTTGTCATTTCCCTCCTCTATGGAGGTTTCAGACCGATAACTATAAACTTCCTCCTCATCACGATCTACATGGGAGCGATCGGATCTTCGGTTGCGTACTTCATCTACTGGGGGCTTGTGAAAAAGTACAAAGTCTCCCACGTCTCACCCTACTTGTTTGCTGTTCCTGCCCTTTCCATTCTATTCAGCACAATCCTAACCGGGAAGACACTGAGTATCAACAATCTCGCAGGGTTTGCGCTGGTAGCAGTTGGTATCTTTATCAGTGCGAGGTAGCAATGGGAATCCCTGTCCAATCCATTATGGAGTCCATTAAGAACGGGCACTCAATTTGCGATCTTGCTCCTCCTCTCTACCGGATACACTATAAAGGCTAGATATAGGGTAGTCAGGAACGTTGCCATCATGAGAACCAGGACAAGCACCCCGGTCAGTGGAAGGATGTCTGGTAAATTGAACATCGGGTTTATGAGTGAACTTGCAGTTATGCCGGTGGAGCCCGTTACCACCATGTAAGGATACCGTGCAGTATTAGACGCAAACTCGAAGAACATGAAGAGTGCGTAGGATAGTGCAGCCCCAGTAGGGGCAGCGTATCTGCCAAAGTCTTCCGAGAGGGAAAATAAAGAGAATATGATAATGACAACGGCGAGTGCCATCGACGCGATGACGAACCCCTTATCGGACATCTGAGTGTAGACGTACTGTGAATAGTTGTGCAGTTCCAGGAGAGCCCATCCCGTGGATACCAAGCTCAATATGGAGAAGATCACTGTGAGTGTTCTAGATGTCCTGAGCGTTTTCTGGAAATCGTCGGTAAAATCCCCCCTCAATTTCAGGATCGCAAATGTGAGTACGATGAAGGAAGCCAGGGCTATGGACACGAACCAAGAGAACAGGGTCAGGGGGAGAAAAACAGGGTTCAGAAGTGGGTTCAACCCGTTGGATCCGAAGAATGTAAGTCCAAGGGCTGACGAGACTTTCACCCCGTACGGGTAGAACATTAGTGCCAAAATGCTGTTCATCCCAAATGCAACCATCATGGCTCCTGAGGCCATGAAGAGCCCGACAATGATGTGTGTCACTCTCTTCATCTCCTCCCATGCGTACCAATACAGCGCCGTACTCACTATGGCGATCATGATGCCTGCAACCGCAAGCGAGATGGGGTAGAACAGTACGTTCGTGGCTATGTAGAGGAGGGACGGCCAGTATGCCGCAAGGAAAACAGTAAGCCATGTTGCGAGGACTCCTGCGAAGAGATCTACTCTGATCAGGTAGGAAGTGAGCCTTCTGGCAAACCTGATTAAAGCGTCGGTTTTTGTGGCGAAACCAATGATCTCGAATACCGGAATTATGACAGAAAGTCCAAGTACAACTGTCACGAAGAATATGTGAAGGAAGAAAGTGGTTCCGACGCTCGCTATTCCCCAATATACGTTACTCATAATGCGCCCTCCCCTTTTGCCTGACCTTGAGCTTCTTGAAGAACACCAAGTATATCCCCCATATTCCGGCCAACAAGATTCCTATCTCCAGAGCAATGATGCTCGCAGTAAATAGTGGAGTGATTGCGTGTGCATTGACAACGTCGTTGTATGTGATCAGCCCGTATACCGTCCATGGATGCCTACCCATCTCTCTGGTAGCCCAGCCTGCCACGCTGGCAACGATGGCAAGTATCGCGCCAAGGAACGAGCCATAGAGCACAAATGTCTCCACTTTGATTCTGAGCAACCCCTGCACTAAGCTCCTAATTGTCCTCGAATATAGACCGAAATGGCCTATCGCAAGAACTACAATGATCACTCCCGAGATCACCATCGAGTAATAGAACAGGTGAAGGAAGGGACCGTAAGTGTTTGTGGCACTTATCGTCAGCTGGCCGAGAGCGTCCCCCGGAGGCAGCATCGAGGAAAGATAGTTTGAGCCAGGGAAGTAGTGATTGAGATTTCCATATAGCAGGAGACTGACTATCGGGTCGTAACCTCCCTTTGCGGGAATGCCCTCTGTCGCATTGAATATGTTTCTCTGGAATGTGTAGAGTAGCCTGCCCTGGATATCTCCCGCAAACGCCTGTAGGAAAGAGGCAATCGAAGCGATCAAGAAGGATACCTTCAGCCCCTTCCAGTTGTATTCCTTTATTCCATATCCCTTTATGATCTTGAACGAAAGATATGATGCAGAGAGAAAAGAAGTTATGATCAGAGCTGCGAGGAGGTTGTGGAAGTATGTGGCATTCGCGTTTGGATTGAATATTGCGATCCAGGGGTCCGAGGTGAAGTTGGAAAGTAGCTGGAAGGCGCCGGGTGAAGACAGCAAACTTGATCCGAAAAGAGGGAGCACGGTTGCGAGAGCCTTCAATTTGGCAGGGTCAACGACCAGCGGACCGAGAGCAGGTACCCAGGGCAGGAAGGACTGAGAAACCAAAGTTCCTGTTCCCCAGGGCATCTGCATCCACGCATTCACCGCGAGTATCATGTATGCAGAGAGATTGGTTCCGAACAAGACACCTATACCCACCAGGACGTGCGCACCTTTCCACTTCTTGAATCTGTTAAATGTTGTCAGATAAGTCCCGATAAGCACTATCTCAATGATGAATGCGTAGAGTTCAATTATCAAGGGTGCAGCGGCCATGCTGGCTATGAGCGCAATCGAACCTGACCATACCACCACTAGTCCAAACTCTACCAGGGTACCGGTTACAGCTCCTGCCGCAAACGTAATCCCCCAGAGCTTGGATGCATTCTTTGCAAGTCTGATGTAGTCTTCGTCTCTCCTCAAAATCCCGATTGACTCCAAGGTGAGTACAACGATAGGAAACCCAACAGCAAATATGAGGAAGAAGGCATGAACATAGATGCCGACTATCGTCATGAGTTCGGCCATGTTGGCAGCACCCCAAGAGCCGACAACAGCCATTAATGTTCCTCCTACTGTCCCAGACAACGCAGTAGAAAAACTCATTGGTTAAGGATATCTCATCTGTATTTAATTATTAATATATTTTGTTCAAATAATTTTAATGACGGTGAAAAATATTCGGAAAATCGAAATGCTTTCTAGGCCCAGTGAAGTAGTAGCTCCATCGACAAATAGCGAAGAGTTACTTTATCTCTACTTTCTTGATCTTCGATTTCACTTCCGGCTTCATGACCACTGATTTTCCAGCTTTCATTATCTCTTCTGATGCCTTCAGCAAGTGGTCCAGGGCATTGCCAATCCCGTGGCTCATCGAAGGGACAGTTATCTTGATCTCTATCGTAATCCGGTCCTCTTTCTCGTCTCCAGCCATGTTATTCCATCTCTATATCAAGAACGCCGTTATTAAACTCTGCCCTGACGGGATTCTTATCGGAGTAGACCGTTGGCAGGTAGAACACCCTCTTCCAGTTGCCAAGCTGGATTATGAGCTCTCCTCCCTTGTTGAAGATGTCGAGGTCCTTCTTCTCTGCGAATGGGAGCTTCAGTCTGATCATGTACTTCCCACCCTCTTTTACGAAGTGAATGCTCTTCTCTTTCGAGAAAGTGTTGAGGGGGTTTGCCCCGGCATAGATCTGGTCAGACATATTCTCCAGCCTCTCTATCCCTATAGGCTCCTCCTTCAGCATGGGAACTTTGAATATCTTCAGGTCAGCAAATGAATCGTTCACGTCCCTGATTATCTCTCCCTGGTTTGATCTCCAGTCTTTGAAGAAGGAGCCTGTGCTCTCATCGTATATCTTGTTCACGAATATTGAGTCCACGGGATAACCGTAGAGCAGGAGGTAAGTATACGCTCTCTTCGTTTCACTCAACGACATCTTGTCTGGATTCATTACCAGCCTGATAGTGGAGACCTTGGAATCCGAAAGAATCGCGCGTATCTTCTTGAGATACTCATAAAGGCTCTCGACACTCTTGAAAACTTCATCATCAGGTATCGATAGATTGGAGACAGTGTTCCAGAGAGGCCTAACCATCTTTGCGGCGAGTCTGCCCATTGGGAATATCTTGTCCATGTACCACGTCATCGCCTCAGGGAATGATAGAAGCTTGAGCGACTCCCCTGTTGGCGCACTGTCAATCACTATAGCGTCATACTTCTTCTCGTCATAGTACTGCCTCAGATAGAGCAACTGAGATGCCTCATCGAAACCCGGCAAGGTGGCTATTTCCTCGGCAGATATGGGGTCCAGCCCTTCGGTTTGAAACAGTCCCGTGAGATAACCCTTCAGTTCGTTCCAGTGAGTGTTTATCGCTTCGTTCACGCTTATCTCCTGCGCGTATAGATTCTCCGCCATCAGTCTAGGTTTGGGGCCGATGTCTACTCCAAACGCATCTCCCAGGCTGTGTGCGGGGTCTGTTGAAATAACCAAAGTGTTTTTCTTGCTCCTTGCAAGGGAGCAAGCAGTGGATGCAGCTATGCTCGTCTTTCCTACTCCACCCTTACCAGTGTATAGGAGTATTCTCTGTCCCATGCTGGGGGATCGCATCTAACTAAATTTACTCTTCTGAAGGATTTCGCTTCATTACGGGTTCAGAATCAGCATTATGGTAAATTCAGGGGAAAAACTACCGTCCTGTCAGAACACGTCAAAGAAGTTCACGACATACTTGAAGAACGCCAGGAAATGGTCCTTCGTCGACAGTGCAAAGTACTTTACTGAAATCCCCGTCATGTACCATACCCCCAGCGTCACTATCAACATCGATATAATCACCAAGAAGAATGACAGCTTTGCAACTGAGTGTGACATGCGTCCCCTGTTCTTAATGGAATTACGTCTATTAATCCTTATTCCATGGTTTCTGATCTTTTTGGAAGAATCTATGAATTCTCTATTTACTCTCCCTTATCTCTTTAAGCGCTTCCCTGTCCCTGCAATACAGGTAAGGGGCTAGATCGAGGGACGGTGGAGACTTTCCAAGCTTGTCCCTGTAAACTAGACGGAGATTCTTGTCCACCTCAGAGCAGTACCCCTTCCAAGTTACGCCTTGAGACTCTACGTACTTCTTCTCTATTCCCGTGGCGATTTCATGAGCATGTGGGTATTCGTACCCTATATCGGACATCCACTTTTCGGGCAATTCATGGTGAAGACCGATGCTCTCTTCGGTGTTGATCTCCTTCCCCTCAACCTTCAGCAATTTTGGAAAATGCTCGTCCAAATACACAGTCTTTCCATCAAGTGAATAGCCACCGGTGTATTTGATGTCGAACTTTGAGTCAACCTTAACGTGGCTCGAGTCCTTCCTCTCGATAACCTTCCCCAGCTTCTTGTCACCGTAGTAGGCGACGTCACCCTCCAGCCTGATCTTCGTGTAAGCTTTTGGCTCTTCCTCGGCAAGAATTCTGACGTATTTCGGGCCATTGAAATCGATCGCTGCTACAAGGAATCCACCGTCCCTCTTGTCTTGAACGTGTTCTACTATCTCGTATTCATCCATTATGGTTTATAAACAAAACGCAAAGATAAAGTTAGTGGGATTTCTTTTTAGATGTTCAGAATTTCTTCAGGTCACACTCCAGCAGAAAAGCGCGCTCAAAATTCTCAAACGGAGCCAGGTTGGTCCTATCCCTGACTCCCAAACTCTCTGGGACGTTCACAAGAGACCCTCCGGGTTCAAAGTTGAACTCGCTTCCGTTGAGTAAGGTAAAACTCGGGTTTCCCGTCCAAAAATTCCCCTCGGAGACAGATACCATGGAACCTTCCAGTTCATACAGTTTAGCCGGGATTCCAGCATGTGGTCTTACCCATAAATGTCCCAAATCCACGGGAAGATCTGGCCATTCTGATCCTAATCTGAATCCAGACAGATCGACAGAACCGGTAAAGAAATTCATGAGGTCGAGTTTCCTGAACCCAAACTTGGACAGAAGGCTGAGACTCCAAAAATTGTCAGGTTCCACTACACTTCTCGCAAATGACCTGCCTTCTGCAATGCCTTTTGTCAGCACAGATCTAATCAGCCTGCTCGCTCCCCCCTTCCTTCTGTGGTCTTTCCCGATCCTGAGCCCTGACAGATAGATCGAGTTGTCTGGCAGCTTCTCTACCTTTTGGAATCCAATTATCCGATCGGCCTCCAGTACGAACATTTCTCCCCTTTCCAGATAGCGGGGGCCTATTTCGTTGATGTAATCTGAAATCTCACCTTCAAGAGAGACCTCCCTTGACAGTTCAGATATCTCCCTCCAATCTTCATTTGTTGCAATTCTAATCTTCCAATTGTTTACCGGATCAGTAGTCAAGCTCTTCCTAATCCCACTGCCTGGGTTAATACTTTTTCTTCTAGTTAGGAGGATCAAAAGGTTTTCAGACACTGGAACCGCACGATCGAAAAATAAACAAACTGACAAAAAGTAGGAACGAGTCGTCAGAGGGCTAATTTTGACTGATTCTAGTAGCCATTCCGACGAGAATACCTTTATCTGCATGACAATTTCATCTAACACTATGGTAAATGACAAGGCACTGGGAGTTGAATTAAGGTATGAGATTTAACTACGATGAAGTGGAACCTGAGTCCGATAAGGGTATCCACCAGATGATCGAGTTTGTTAAGAGATCTGGGCTCGGATACTCTCTTTTGAATCTTATATACCTTAGGGCTTCACAGATCAATGGTTGTGCTTACTGCACCGATATGCACACTCAGGACATGATCGCGGACGGGGACTCGATGCAGAGGGTGAACTGTGTTTCAGTATGGAGGGACTCTCCCTTCTTCTCTTCGAGAGAAAGGTTGGCTCTAGAATTCACAGAAGCACTGACCAAATTATCGGAGGGAGGAATATCCGACGACCTGTATGGTAGAGTAAGAGGGGAGTTCGACGAACACCAGTACGTTGCACTTATACAGGCAATAAACATTATCAACTGCTGGAACAGACTCATGATTGCAACGGGTGGAACTGCTGGAATTTATAAGAATGAGAAACTTTCAGTGTCCATGCCCGCGTATTTTGTAAAGAATAATGAGGACTAAAAGCTGAATGCTTTCTTATTTGACCCCTTATAACGATGTGATGGGGAGAAGAGATTGTTAGTAGACTATTTCCCCTCTATACGGTTCTCGACAACCAATCTGTGTAATGCAAAAGGCCCCAACTTGTTCTTCCAGTTGGGGATAAATTTCTATGAGCACCGGTCGAATCATAGGAATGACCGAAGGAGCTAGTGTGGATAATGGGCTCAATCTCAATACGGGAATAGCTACTGCTACGATTTCATTCCTAGAGACATAGATGAGGACAATAGCCTGGTGTTCATCACAAGGTAGCTTGATCCACTTGCTCACAACAAGTGAGGGATTGAGGATGCCTACTATTATTTAACTTCGAAATCCAACCAGACCGGCTACAAGTTCCGGTCTAGTATTTTTCTGTATCTGCTGGTTTGATATTTTCCTGCACACACGCCACTTTTTTCTATTCAAAGTTCAAACCGCCTATAGCATTTAGGTCCTTTCTGTACCAAGGCCATTAAGGTATACAATCATAATTTTTAGGCATTATGATGTGAGAATGGGAAAGCGAGTAGGTACACCACCTTGATTACATGGTGTATCAGAAACATTCTTGGGAAACACACATTTCCTATTGTAATACTGTACAACTCAATCTCAATGGTTATGCTAGTATATAATGACAATTAGTGCGGGGGAGGGGATTTGAACCCCCGGACTCCTACGAGACCAGATCTTAAGTC
>CAYMEF010000022.1:0-20814 GCA_964389625.1 uncultured Thermoplasmatales archaeon | reverse complement strand
TGAAGCCGGGGTAGCTTAGCTGGTGGAGCGCCGGACTCATAGGGAATAACGCTAATTGTCCGGAGAAATCCGGAGGTCCTGGGTTCAAATCCCAGCCCCGGCATACTTCCAAGACGTTTTTGAAGTCAACAGAAACCATTAAGTATCATCGCGCCGATTCTTGCCTATGGTAACGGCCACCGGACAGAGTGCATCGGATCTCAGGAAGCCAGGTCCGGATGAGATTAACGCTTTACGAGACATTCGCAAGTTTTCACTACTCTCCATGATAGGTTTTGCAATCAGCGTCGTAACGCTTGCGACATTGTTCGCATATCTTGGCGTCATAGTTTCTTCAATAGCCACTCCCACTCAAAACATTGGGCCGCTATCTGGAGTGCTGATCGCGCTCGGATTGATATCGATAGGTTCAGCACTGCTTCTACTGGTATCATTTGTCTTCCTCAGATCGGGTTACAGGACTCTAAAGGGCATATCGGACAGATTTAAATCGCCTTACACAGGTATAAACCTCTACTTTGCAGGACTCGTCGTTGCAGTGCTTGGAGGAGCTGCAGTGGTAGGGGGTGCGATTGCACACTCGTCTGTGCTTGTGATAGCCGCTATAATCGTCATACTGCTTGGAGGAATACTCGGCTTTGTTGGAGAGATTCTAGGGATGGTTATCGGATCGTTCAGGCTCAGGGACCACTTCAACAACCATACCTTTGGTACTGCCGGTATAATGTTCATAATTGGAATATTCTTCTCACCACTAAACCTAGTAGGAGCAATACTAATCTATCGCGTTACCAACTCTATAATCAAAGAACCTGGCATCGTACAGAGCTGAGATGAATGGTCAGGAATTATGTGGTTGCTGGGACCTTTTGACCATACTCCACTTCCTGTGGTCCTTTCCGAAGAAGTAGTCTATCCTTGCAGAAGCGTTGGCAATGGTCTCAACTCCGATCGCACCGAATAGTGTCAGGAGATTCCACCTCCTCTCCCTCAAGAATGTAACAAACAGCTCCAGGAAGAGGTGAGTCTCGCTGAACATGAGAGTATCCATTATCCTTGGATCCCACCCTATCTTCTGTATCTCGATGTGCCCAAAGTTGACCCTCCTTCTCTGCTGGAATAGGTCCATCAGATTCGAGGGAACGAGATTGAGGACCTCTCCGTCTTCAAGATAGACGACGGATAGACCGTTCCTTGCAGCCTTTATGCAGATGAACGCATCTTCGTTGATGACTTCGGGTAAATCTCTGAGCAATCCCTTCCTCACGCATAGAAATTCACCACCATGCACATTTATGCCCATCCTCGAAAGGTACGATAGCTGGAGGTCGTGCATATCCCACATTAGAGACCCCATCTTTTCCGTGAACCTCGCAGTGTTCCTGGGTTCCACTCTTACCGTCACGACCCCTGTCGTACCGGTGAATGCCCTCTCGCACTTCTTTATCAGCGATGCGTCGAAAGACACATCACCGGAGATGAGGTAGACAAGATCCCCCAATATGTTGGGTGAAATGGAATTGAGTGCCCTAACCTTCCCCTTCCTGTCTCTTTCCCTGACCTTGATCAGTCTCGTGTCTTCGATCCTTTCGACCTCTTCCGAGACGGACTTTCCACCGTAGAGCAGAAACACCTGGTCAACGTCGCTCTGAAGAACAGACCTCAGTGGAGAAAGGACTAGATCGCCGTCATTGTAGCTGAAGATAACCGCCGTCTTCTTCATCTATGATGCCTTCTCCCTGAGGATGGACCGATAGAGCCCCAGCTCAGAGATGTACCTCGACAGAAAATTCTCCGTGACTATCTTTGATTCCCCCCAGTTCCTTCTGCCGAACAAGAATGGTAGCTCAACGAACTGTCTGTCGGGGTTCCCTGCCAGTATAGGAATCAAGGTCTTGTAGGCAATCCTGCCGTCAAATATCTCGAGTATCTTCTCGTATGGGATCTTGACGCTTCTATCGAATGCAAAGTAGCCCGATATGGGGTCCTTGTAGATTCTGGTCGGTGGTATCATGGTATGGCAGAGCGCTATGGCTGCAGAAGTAGCATAGGCCCTCATCGGGTTCCTGTGGTTGATCGCGCTCTCCTCAACGAACCTGCTCATTATAACTCCAGAGTACCCATTTTCAATCTCTCTCACTATATAAGGTATCTTCTCGGGCGGGTGCTGAAGATCGGAATCCAACACGACCATCATATCCCCGGTCGCGTGCCTGAGCCCCCTGAGATTTGACTTCAGGAGCCCTTCCCGCCTCTCGTTGACTATGACCTCGAGACCGCTATCATCGACAGCCTCCAGTTTCTCCAGCTCTTCTATGGTTCCATCGGAGCTGTTGTCGTCAACAACAATAAGTTCGTGCGGTATGCTCTTTGTTGCCCTCTGTACCCTGTCCACCAGCTCAAGAATGTTGCCCTTCTCGTTCAGTGTTGCGGTGACTATACTGACGTATTTTGTTGACTTCATCGTATTTTATAGTCAAGTGCATTTAACTATATTTTGGTACACTTTTCGAAACCTTAATTACTTAAACAGAGGTTGCAAGTACCATCTCCTCGAGCGAGTGTGCAAATCCATTCTTCTGCCAGTCTGCCTTTCCGTCCCTACCATCGACTGCCTATGGCAGTCGCTCAAGGCTGTCGAAGCCATATGTTTGGAATGTGCCGGTTTCAGCGTATCCGTGACGGATCCGAAAACAGACATGAACCTTGCTTCAGAGAAGGAACTCTCGTTCGGCTACACGTTCGCTTCCAGACGGGAAGTATGGATGAAGACAGAAAGTGGAGGGGTATAGTCCTGTGAATTCCAATCCCCAGGAAATAAAGGAAGGAATGGACACAGTTAGGGACGAAGTGCATGATTTCGCGTATTACGTGAACAGGAGATGCTCAAAGTGCAGTCTCTACGTCCCCAAGGACGGCTTCTATTTCGAGGCCTACTCGTCTTTCGAACTCACATGAGAGAGGTGTGCACGAGAGTTTAGGATGGGCTGAACACTCATAGGAATCCATTTAAGATCTATTTAAGACCATAGCCCGGCAGAGAAGATGCCAGAGACATCAACTGGGACGCCTCCCCGGAACAACTATGGAAGATCGTAACGAGACTCTTAAGTCATACCACATCCATCTCCAGTTTCTATCTTGAATATGAGAATGCACATTCAATTGCCGCATGAAAAGTAATTTAACTGGAACGATTATAAACATTCATGATTTTTCGGGGAAGGACATTCGACGGGAAGAGGCTGATCGAAAACGCACAATTTGGAGTCGACGAAGGAAACGGAATCATCGAGTACATTG
Organism: uncultured Thermoplasmatales archaeon; assembly: GCA_964389625.1. Taxonomy (GTDB): domain Archaea; phylum Thermoplasmatota; class Thermoplasmata; order Thermoplasmatales. The sequence goes on along the minus strand of CAYMEF010000022.1, from coordinate 17,511 downwards.
AAGAGGGTACAAAGTCATCTGCGATGATTGGGGACAAAAAGCTAGAGATCCAAGACATCACATTCCTTCCAGGTCTTGTCGATACACACATCCACTTCTTCGGGACAGGTAATCACTCGCTCAACGACTGGGTCCTAACGGATGAAGTCACCGTGACTATAAGGTCGATAGAGGATTCGAGGAACCTTCTAAACGCAGGATTCACAACTGTAAGGACTCTTGGCGATAAGGTCTCAGTCTCAATGAGCAGGGCAGAGCGGGCGAATCTACTCTACGGTCCAAGGATCGTATCTGCAAACTTTTCCCTGTCAGAAACTGGAGGTAACGACGATCCGAGGAGCCTTCCGCTGGACTTCGCACAGAGGGTCTCATACTCGTACTACTGCGACTCCCCCTGGGAATGCAGAAGGGCGGTGAGGATGAACATAAGGGAGGGCGCAGATACAATCAAGGCGTACTCGTCGTCCAGTTTCGCAGGAGGCGGGAAGGTAAAGAACCAGCTGACCGTAGAGGAGTTGTCAGCGATAGCAGACGAATCACACATCGCTGGGGTGAGAGCTGCATCCCATGCATACGGAGAGTCCGCAATTGAAAATACCATAAGCGCAGGATTCGACAGCGTCGAGCACGGACTGGGACTGACGGAGGATCTCGCTATTGAAATGAAGAAGAGGGATATGTTCTATACTCCCACAATGGCCACGTACATGAGGAATTTGAGCAGCGGGAACGCAACCAGAGATGAAACAATCAAGAGGCACCTAGAGAAGGAGGTAGGGATCGCCCTGGATGCGGGCGTCAAGATAACTGCAGGGACGGACTATGTAGGCAGCGTAGGAGAGCACGGTACCAATTACAGGGAGATAGCTTACATCTCCTCAATAACTGGAAATGAAACTGCGCTGAAATCCGGAACCTCGTTGGCTGCGGAATGCATAGGGCTGAAGAATGTGGGGTTGATTTCCAAGGGGTTCGTCGCAGATCTTATAGCCGTCAGGGGAAATCCAGTATTAGATATTGAATCGTTGAATCCCAACAACGTTCTACTAGTCATAAAGAAAGGGAAAGTGGTCAAAAATCTTCTTTGAATTTAATCAAAACTTAAAAAATACTCCGAAAATATAGAACCATAGAACAAATTGCCTGAGCGTGACAAGAACCACGGCAAAAAGTTAGAATGCCTTAAATACGGAGTCCCATTGAACAAAGGAGGTAATATGACTCAACCAACGAGTCAACAACCGCAACCCTCAAAACCCGGCCAAAAAGGATACGTGAAATGGGTTGTGATAGTGGTTGTAGTTGTTGTAATCATAGCTGGAGTCGTTGTTGTGCTCGAACAAATGAAGGCACCCAAGAAGACGTCACCTCTCTCAGTAGCACCAACAACGACTGGTATATCTGCACAGGCGGGAACGAACATAACCTTCTATCCCGGTCTGCCATCTAACTCTGTATTCACCAAGGTTGTTTGGAATTTTGGAAATGGCCACACCGAAACAATAACTAAGGGTACAGGACAAGCCTCATACGCTTATCCCAATCCAGGTAGCTATCTAGTAAGCGTAACTGCCTATAACTCCACAAGTTCCGTCTCTAGCAATTCTTCTCTTCTGGCGATAACAATAACGGACTCACTATCTCCAACACTGGGAGCGATCTATGGGCCTGTGGAAATAGTTGGATCATCCCAAAACGGCAACCAGACAATTCAGGCAGGCGGATGGATAAACATGAGCTATCAAGGGAGTAGCATCACTCCACCGCTCACTGTAGGATCAAACGTACCCAGCGATGTAGATTACACCATATCCTCTTTCACATGGAATGTTACCGGTCAGGCGAAAAACATTTCTGACAACAACACCGGCGTTCCCGAAAACGTCAACCTGACATTCTCGTCAACTGGTCTCTACTCTGTATCGCTCGTCACAACGTCTTCCACTTCCGGTGGTGCAAAAGCTACTGGAACGTACGTTGTGACTGTTGCAGTAGGCAATTACCAGGTGTCCAAAACAGTATCGACAGTTAAGGTGAACAAGAACATGATAGTCAATGCGGAAGTTCAACCCGGCGGATTCGAGACGATAGATCCAGCGATAGACTACGAGGTCTACGGCTACGAAGTGATGTATGAAATCTATCAGCCGTTAATATCCTACAATGGTGTATCAACTTCCACGTACCTACCCGTCATAGCAAAATACGTTCCATCTGTGGCGAATGGCGGGATAACGAGCGACTATCTGAACTACACATTCTACATCAACACTTCGCTGTCGTTCTCTAACGGAGACCACGTAACTCCGTACGATGTGTACGAGTCCGTTCTCAGAACTCTGCTCTTTGCGAACGACCCGGGCGATCCTGGATGGCTCATAGGTCATGCGCTTCTTCCGGCTCCAACAGTGTACGGACCCGTCAACAACAGCTTCTACTGGATACACCACGCTGTAACCTGGAACAACAACTCAGAATCAGTTACATTCCATCTGCTTCCGAACAAGGCAACCTGGCTCCCTAACTCTTCTGCGATCTACGCGGGACAATCCTATGGTATACTAAACCAGAGCTTCCCTGTTCAAAACTATGGAGGCTCGATCAACTTCTTCCAGCTACTGGCCGGTCCACCGTGTGCATATGTAATGGACTATAACTGGCTGAAGTCGATGAATGCCGTACCGGCCAATACGAGCGCTTCGTATGAGTATTATTCCAACGTAACGACCAGCCCGGGATACATAGCCAACTGGAACCAGAAGCTGCACTATGATGCCATGGGAACGGGACCCTATGAGATTTCACTGATGGAGGCAGGAAGCGAGGTAGTACTGAAGGTAAATCCATACTACAATGCGACACTTGGGATGCCTGCCAGGAGCAGCCTAATCAACGAAATTATGATAGAGTACCTGAGCAACGTTGGAACAGCTCAGGAGCAGGTGAAATCTGGATATGCGCAGTTTTCGACAAACGCATTTCCACCCGACTCTGCACCAACTGCGGTAAGCCTACTCAACTCTGGTGTGATATCATCTGACACTGTAACACAGGTAGCCGACCAGGGGCTGGGGTTCAATCTCGACATCAACGTGACCGGGGCACAGACATACGATTCCAAGACGAACATCCCTGCTGGATTCTTCGACAATCAACTGGTGAGAGAGGCATTCTCATACGCATTCAACTATTCATACCAGATCAACGTGGCGAACACGAACGACGGAATCCACTTTGCTGAATCTGTTGTAGGTATGCTGCCGGCAGGAATGGAAAATTCTCCGACCAATCTGACGAACCCATACTCATACAATCTTTCTATGGCGAGGACCCTGTGGAACCAGACTCCATATGCCCATAATGGTACAGCGCTCTACTTCCCAATTATGAACTTTGAAGCGACACCCAACTGGGACGAGATGATATCCGTATGGATCAACGCCCTGTCAACAATATCGGGAGGCCTCATACACGCGACTCTGCAGGACCTACCGGGCAACACTATGGTGGCATACTTCTCCGTTTCTGTCGGGCAGAACCCGATGCCAATATTTGTCGCACCGTGGTTCGAGGACTATCCAGACCCGACAGACTTTTCCGCTCCCTTCCTGCAGCAGGGTGGTTTCTTTGCAGTACCACTATCTCTCGCACCCAACCCTGTATTCAACCCAACAACATATCCCGACCAGTGGGCAAACATAACGAAGATGTGGAACCTGTTCGACGCAGCCGCACCGGAGACCAACTACGCTCAGAGGACACTGATGTACTATCAGGCCGACAAGATAGCGGTAGATGAAGCGTTCTATGTGGGGGAATACCAGCCTGTTCTGCCCCTATTCTATAGCAGCAATCTCAAGAGTTCTACCCTAGCAGACACTCTGAACCCCAACGTGGGAGGGTCATTCGTAATATACTATCCCCTGCAGTACAATTGAAATCAATTTTTCTTTACTTTATTTTTCTGCCTTCTTTTTTTCTGAGAATAGTTGCATACCTCGTACCGCAAGGATGCTGGCGTGGCATGGGTCTATATGAATAGAAATACTGCACCACCTTTGACCGCTTAACTAGACAGGAATATTGTTGTCTGTGCCCTGCCCAGAGGGGTAGGAAAAGGGGAAACATCTAACACGGCGACTGCAGAGGGAGTATAGTGCAATGATCGGAGCGTCAACGGCGGTTCGTCTATCAGAACCTGTTCGGAAATATCTTCCTATAAACTACGAACTCGATGTAAATGAGAGGTAACAAAGCCAGTGCGGCTGAGATGACCAGTATCATATTCATGTAGCCGCCGTGGACGCTGTAGTATTCGTCGAATTGAAGGTTCAGCGCTATGTCGATGAATAGGCAGAGTATGCCATACCAGTACCTCGCCAGATCCTCCCTGGCCCACCTTGCCCAGCTCTTGCCTGGTTCTTCAATGGCCCTTTTCCTCTCCTCTGGTTCAAGTTCTCTCCTCAAGGGCATTTCGGTATCATCTTGAAATGAGTCAGGCATTCCCACTCTTCTCTGACACCCTTGGGGCCTTTCTTCCCGATAGGATCTCTTCCGAGAAGTGGCAAGCGGTGGTGTGTCTCTCCCTTATCTCCTTCAACTCCGGCTCCTCCCTGCTGCATATCTCCTCCGCATACCTGCACCTGGTGTGGAACCTGCATCCCGGGGGAGGGGAAGAGGGAGAGGGAACGTCTCCGCTGAGAACCAGTATGTTCCTCTTTCTTCTGGTATCAGGGACCGGGATTGCGCTGAGCAAGGCCTGAGTGTATGGATGAATCGGGCTGTTGAACAGCTCGTCAGTTGGTGCCTCTTCAACTACCTTGCCCAGGTACATCACAACGACCCTGTCGCTCACAGACCGTATGACCGCCAGATTGTGAGTTATGAAGAGGTACGTCATCCCGTACTTCTTTTGCAGATCCTTGAGGAGCGTCAGGATCTGTGCCTGGACAGATACGTCGAGTGCCGAAGTTGGTTCGTCCAGGACCAGGAACTCCGGTCTCACCGAAATTGCCCTGGCGATCGCGATCCTCTGTCTCTGACCCCCGCTGAATTCGTGCGGGAACCTGAAGAGGTGATCTTCGTTCAGTCCCATATCCCTAACTAGATCCAGGACGTATTTCCTCGCAGCTTCTCCCTTCAATCGAAGACTCCTCTTCGCCTCACCATCCTGTTCTTCATTCCGTCCACCGTTCACGTATTTCCTGCCCACGTCGTATGGTACCCCGCTGACGTAAACTGGTTCGGCGATTATGTCTTTCACGAGCATCCTTGGGTCCAGGGACGAAACCGGGTCTTGGAAAACGATCTGCACCTTTCTCCTGTACTCTCTCTTGATCCTCTTGTTCCTGTATACGTCGTTTACTTTCGATTCTTGAAGTATCTTCCTCTCCTCCTTCTTCAGTTCTGATGGTTTGTTCGTCGATATATGCGAGTAGAGGTCCCTCGCCCTCTTGGCCAGGGAGTCTTCCGGTTTGAAGAGCAGGACGCCCGATGTTGGTTCAGCGAGGTTGATCAGGAGCCTGCCGAGCGTCGTCTTTCCGCAGCCCGACTCTCCCACAAGGCCAACTGTCTCACCCCTGTAGATCTTGATGTTGACGTCATCCACCGCGTAAACCTGGCCCCTAGCCCTCCCAGAAACGCCCCCCTTGATCGGAAAATACTTCCTGAGTCCTATAGCCTCTATCAACAGTTCACTCACTCTTTCAACACCTTCCCGCTGAACAGGTGGCATTCGACGGTGTGGCCCGCGGATACCTCAATAGCCCTCGGTACCTCAACGCGACACCTGTCAAACACGTACGGGCACCTTGGATGGAACCTGCAACCACTCGGAGGGTGGATCAGGTCGGGTACATTTCCACTTATCGACTTAAGGGCCCTTCCCGGAATGTCCACCCTCGGTATCGACTGCAGGAGGCCGATAGTATACGGGTGTTTCGGGTTGTGGAATATTTCGTCTGCGTCTGCGTTCTCAACTATGTTGCCCGCGTACATCACCGCCACCCTGTCAGAAGTTTCTGCTATAACTCCCAGGTCGTGGGTGATAAGTATAATTGAGGTTCCCTTGTTCTTCTGGAGGTTCTTGAGGAGCTTGAGTATCTGGGCCTGGACAGTCACATCGAGTGCTGTCGTCGGTTCGTCCGCTATCAGTATCCTCGGGTTATTGGCCAGTGCAATTGCTATGGTCACGCGTTGTAGCATCCCTCCCGAGAGTTCGTGCGGGTAAGACCGCAGAATGCCGTAGGGATTAGGGATCTCCACAGACTCCAGAAGAGAATAGCTCTCTCTCCTTGCCTCCAGCAGAAGTGGATCCCGAGTCCCCTTCTTCATCTTCTTGGAAGTCTTCACCAGATTCACTCTCTTTCTATCCTTGTAGAGTTTCTTTATCAGGACTTCCTGTCTTTCCTCGTTCTCCTCTGCAAGGAGTTCTTCCTCCAGGGAGTCGTTCTCTCTTGACTTCGCCAGCATACGGTCGTTTTTGTTCTTGGACTTGAGGTAGCGCTTTGCGCTCTCGATCAGCAATTCGAGGTGCCTCTCCACAGATTCCTTTCCCCTCCTTGCTGTAACGATTTTTTCCAGCTCTTCCCTCAGCTCATCGGATCCGATGGGCTCTATTGTGCCCCTGTTCCTGAATGTTTCTAGCTCCTCCAGATGCTCCGATGCCTGTGACACTATCTTCAGAATCCTGGTCCTGTTGTGGAGGATGAGCGTCTCGGCTATCTGGTCCTCAACAGTATAGACGGGGTTCAGTGATGCCATCGGCTCCTGAAAAATCATGGAGATGTATTTCCCTCTTATCTTGTTGAGGAAATACTGGTTGTTCTTTATGGCCCTGTAGTTGTACCTGATCTTCGCCCTCTTCTTGTAGACTATATTGACCTCGTCGTAAACGTTCCTGAGAAGGTTCAGGTTACCCATCCTGATCTCGCCTCCAACGATCCTACCTGGAGGGTCCTGGATCAGTCTTGTTATGCTGTAGGCTGTGACAGACTTTCCACAGCCGGTCTCTCCCACTATACCGAGTATCTCTCCCTTCCGGAGGGTGAACGAAACGTCCTCCAGTGCCCTCACCACCCCCTCGTAGATGAAAAACTGGGTCTTGAGATTCCTGACAACTAGTGCGTTTTCCACCCCATCACCTCCTCAGCCTTGGGTCCATTATGTCTCTCAGTCCATCTCCGAGCAGGTTCACGCTCACTACGAATATGAGGATCGCAAGTCCGGGGATGGTGACGGTCCACCAGTATTGGTGTATGGCAGGGATACCTCCTCCCAGGTCTGTGGCCAGGCCGATCAGGTTACCCCACTCCGGGGTGTAGTATCCGGCGAATCCGACTCCAAGGAAGAAGAGTGTCGCGAGTGTCAGTATGACGTTGCCGAAGTCGAGCGAAATCTGGACGAATATTGGGTAGACGGAGTTTGGAATGACGTGCCGCATGATCGTTCTGAACGATGTCGAGCCAGCCGCCACGGAAGCCTCCACGTACTTCAGTTCCCTTACGGAGAGTACCTGTCCCCTGACTATTCTCGTGTAAGTGGGCCACCACACTATCACCAGTGCCACTACCATTATTGTCAGATTGCGCCCGAACACGACCAGGAAAGCAATAGCCAGCACCAGGAATGGTACGGACAGAAAGATGTCCGTTATCCTCATTATCACGTCCCCGAGTACTCCGCCTTTGTAGCCCGCTATGCTCCCCAGCATCGTCCCGATGATTGCCCCAGAGATGACCACGATAGCAGAGACACCTAGGTCTACCCTCGCCCCCTTGATGACACCGTTGAATAGGTCATACCCCTCGAACGTAGTGCCGAATGGGAACATGCGCGACGGAGGTTGGGGGATGCTGTAGATGTAAACGCCATTCACCGTCCCGAGATACTGGGTCGTTTTCCAGGGGTCTCCGCCTACAAGTATGGGGCCGAATATTGCAAGGAAGATGTAGAAGATGACGAATGCCAGCCCTACGGTCGCTATCGGGCTCCTGGTGAAGAAGTAGAAGCTCTTGGAAAAAGACTCCCACCTCTTCCTTATGGCCCTCGCCGCCATGGAATTCTGCATCGCTGTCATTCCAATCTAACCCTCGGATCCAGGTATGAATAGATTACATCAACAACAAGATTGGCAGCCACTATAACTATCGTGAACACAAATGTCAGAGCCATAACAGACACCATGTCGGCACCCACCGCGGCGCTGAAGAACCACCTTCCAATACCTGGCCAGGAAAATATGTCCTCCGTCACGACCACGCCACCCAGCAGTGTCGCGAAAGTGAGGCCCATGACTGTGGTTGTCGCGCCCAGTGCATTCCTCCTCACGTGTTTTCTAACGACATAGTACTCCGGCACGCCCTTCGATCTTGCCGTCCTGACGTAGTCCTGCCCCATCGATTCGAGCATGCTCGACCTCAGGAACCTTATGATGATCCCAAATGTTGTCACGGCTATCGAAAGTGCTGGCCAGAAGAGGGTGTATAGGCCCGCGAGGAAGGCAGGTATGTCTCCGTAGTATAGCACGTCAATTAGAAGGAAACCGGTGGGTTTGGTCACTCCGCTGACCTGCGTGTTCACCCACGGTTGCAGCGTCAGGGTGTGGGGAATATAGTAATAGCTCGTTGGGAGCTGACCCTGGGCGAGTAGCCTGAGCTGGTCCGGAAGAGCGGATGCGGGTCCGAAATACAGGAGTATAAGCAGTCCCAGCCAGAAGGTTGGGAGCGATACTCCAAGCATTGCAATTATCCTCGTTATCTGGTCAGTTAACCTGTCCTTCTTCACTGCGCTGAACACGCCTAGGGGGAGTCCCATAAGTATGATCAAGAGCGTTGCAAGGAGCGAGAGTTCCACCGTTGGAGGAAATCTCCTGACGAATTCCGTCACTACGGGAGTACCTGCATCAAAGATCTCGCTGGGTGCAAGGTATCCCCAGTTACCCGTGAACAGGCTGCCAAGATAATAGAAGTACTGGGCGTAGACCGGCAAGTTCAGGTGAAGCTCTCTCTTCACGAAAGCGATCTGGGCCGGCGTGTGGTGTCTTCCAAGATAGCCTGCTATGAGTAGGTTCACGTTCGCGTGCGAAAGAAAGAAAGTTATCAGCGTGACGCCCACTATGACAGGTATCAGCAAAATAAGTCGCCTAATAATGTAGGCATACAACTTCAACTAGGTCCACCTGATTTAAGAAATTCTAAATCCTGTACTTAACACTTTCTTGGTGCAGTCTTTGGGAAATATTCGCATCGAAAATGGAAATTGCTCCTGTAAAATTTCCCCGATTGCCAGTAACTGGAGTCTATGAGGAAAGGAGGGGAAAATTGAGCTTTATTTGGGTAAGCGTTTCCAGGACAGGGAAGCAGTACCAGGATTGAGGGGCTGTCCCACTTCATGCGAAGCTATTGGAAAAAATTGAAAGAAATTCTTTCTATCTCCTTCCTCTCCTGACTATTACTGCAACAATCAGCAGTAGCAGTACCACGATGACGATTGCTGCGTATATGAGGGTATTCGGACCCTGCGTGCCGGATACAGGTTGCACTTTCTGCGCATTTACAGAAACGGAACTCGTTGACTGTCCCGCGACTGTTGTCGTTCCACTCAGGCTGCCGGGACTCGACTTGTACCCAGATGGGAGGTGTATAGAATAGGTGTATGTTCCGTTTGGTTCTTGGAAAGTCACGTTGCCACGCATGGAACTTTCGGTCACGTTGACCATCTGCCCAGAGAATGTTGTTCCCGTCAGAGTGACCGACCACGACGTTCCGTTTGCCACACCGTTTAGTGAGACGGTTATAGGATACGTTATGACTGTCCAGACTATCTGAACGCTGGATGAGTTCGCAGATATACTTACCGTTCCGTTGTACTCGTTTGCCCTGTAGTTCGAAATGGATCCAACAGAGAAGGAATAGGTGCCGTATGTCAGATTGAAGATTATCTCAGATGTTGACGAAAGTGCGTTGCCGTTGATGGTGACGGTCCAGGTGGTGCCGGAGGCAAGACCCGATTCGTTGAAGATAACGCTTCCGTTGGTGTTCGTGAAAGTTATGTTCACCGTGGCGTTTACCCCGTCCAGCGTGACGCTACCTGCACCCGTCGTCGTGCTGTAGCCGCTGACTGATCCGACGCTGTAGGAGAACGTTCCGTTCGGTTCAGTGAATGTGATCGATGAAGTCGATGAGGTCTCGGTGATGCCAGCCAGCATGACACTCCAGGTAGTTCCGGCGGAGAGGCCGGACTCATTGAATGTTATGGAATATGTGAGAACCGAGAAGGCTATCGTTATGCTCGTCGACGCTCCGTTCAACGTCACAGTCCCCGTGGAAGGTGTCGCCAGATAACCAGCTACGGACGAGACAACATAACGGTAGGTGCCGTTCGGTTCTATAAACGTTACCTGACTGGAAGTTGTACTGTTGAGTGCGGTGCCTAGAGTGACTCCCCAGAGAGTGCCGTTCGGAAGTCCAATCTCTGTAAATGTGACAGGAAACTCGTTGTGGTTGAAGTTGACCGTGACAGAGATGTTCGATCCAGAAACGACAAAAGTTCCGCTTACCTTCTGGGAACCGGATGTTGCGGTGTAGTTGTAGCTGCCGTTGGAAAGGTAGGCATCTATCGATGTGGCGCTAGAAGCATAGGAGAAACCGTTTGACAACTTCACGTCCCAGCCGCTTCCCGATGCCAGGCCCGATCCATTCAGGTCGACTGCGTATATCCCACTGGCGGCCGTATACGTGGTCTTCCCAAGGTACGAATCAGCGAAAGGATAGTTGATGCTCTTAACCGTGTTCCCGAAGACGTCGTAGAAATGGAACGTATAGTTGTAGTAGGAAGGTAGGATTGTCACGTTCACGTCCCCGCCTGTGAAGAATGTGCTGGTATTGCCCATCTTCAGGTAGCCTTCGGCGAGTGGAGAGTGTATGTTCAGCGTCCAGAAGTAGGAACTGTTGATGAAGAAGGCCAGGACTCCGCCGCTGTCGTTCCTGACGTCCTCGTACAGCGTCCCATTTGTATCAGTGTAGTCTAGATGACCAGATGAAACGTTCGATATCCCCTCGGCGGTGTCGCTCCCGAAATTCCACACGTTCTGGATCATCTGGAAATTGTTCCCGTTGTAGTATTCGAGCAGAAGGGAGACGTTTGCAGAAGTGGCATAGGTATTGTAACCTCCCCCCGGTCCGCCCAGGATCAGTTCAGCGTCATAGTAGTTTCCCGACGGCTCGAAAATGTTCCCGTTGACCATGAATCCCCGGTACCCCGTCGGATTCTTCGCGAACGAAATGATGACGTTGTCATAAATCTGCCAGCCGAAACCGTCGTTGTACTCGAATACAATCTCGGGAGAACCCGAAGAAGATACAGTTGCGTTTACCATCAGGATGAGGGTCGAACCATCAGATAGCGTCACGTTGTTCCCCGGCGTGCTGTCATTCGCATATGCGTAGTAGAAGAGCGTCCCAGAGGAGTTGCCCACGGTTCCATTCCCCTGAAGTGTAGAATTGTAGACACTCCCGTTGTAGCTAGAGCTGTTCCACACGTTGTCTATCATAGATATGTAGTTCGATGAAGTGTTGAAGAAAGCAACGTCCTGAACCCAGTAGACGTAATAGTTGTTGCCTTCATGGAACGGGAGGTTGACGTTCAGCTGGAATGTCATGTCTGTACCGCTGCCGTTCAGGGATGCGTTATCCGTCTTCAGCGAATGAATCTTGACAGACCCTTCGAATGAAGTGGTGGTATAGGAGTACGGCAGGTCGTTGCCATTTATCCCATAGTCGGCGATTCCCATCGGGGCAGGTTCTCCCTGCTTTGCCCTCGCCTGAAGAGAGGAGTAGACTGAAGAAGTCAGGGCTACGTTTTCGCTTCCTTTGGCGTGACCATGCAGCAAGTCTTTTGTTTGCTTGAAGTGATTGGGTGCAGGGGTAATGCCGTTCCCGATAACGGCTACGGCACCTGAAAGTACAACAACCGAGATTATCAACAAAATCAAGGCTCTCTGGACAACAATCTTGTTTCTGAACATTTGCAACTCCGGTCCCGATGTATATAACTGTTAATAAAGTTTAGTATACCATAATCATGCTTTTCCACAATCCAAATTTCGAATTCAAACCATCTAGGGATCTAGGTTTGACTCCTCATAATCATTGAATGATCCGGGTCTGCCGTTACACCTGGTTGCCAAGGAAAGTATTAAGGAGGCGAGTTGTTTTAACACCATTGAGCAACGGGGAATCAAAGGGAAAAGTTGATGCAGATCGAACTGGGAAAGGGGAATCAGAATGCGTCAATAGAGACCCGATTTCAAGGGGCCTTTCGTTCGTCTCCATCGTGCTGGTGGTTCTCGGGACTCCCGCTGTCATCACGCTTGGATATCTTTTCCGCAACAACCTCCAGAATCTCTATGGATACTGGATTCTAACGACGGCATCCACGTTCGTGATCCTCGCCGTTCTGTCGATTTATGGTGTGTTGAGGGAGCAGGCCAAAATGTCCGGAGAACTGGACCTTTCTGCGATGAAGAGTGACCTGTCTTACCTTTTCAGGTTCAAGCACATCGTTCACAGAGAGTTTTCCATTCACCTTCCTGTCCTTAAGGATATTCAGAACCCTGTACCTTATGTAAAGCGCAACAAGGATGGTGAGAAGATATCCACGGACAGATTCTTCGTCCTGCAGGTAAGTCTTGTCCTCCTCAAGGTCGTTCTTCATTATGTCAAATGCCTCCTCCACCTCTTCACGGGTTTTCCAAATCCTGTATATTTCCTCCGGATCAAGAATGAGGTTTGACAGCATAGGTATCTTCCCGAGCTCATCTCTTTTCCTGAGGAGTGAGGACTGCTTCTCCTTCCCCTCTGATATTCTGGAGATGGAGGACTACGGAATACAGAACATACTGATGGTTATCGATAGATGTCTCTAAAGCGATGATAACATCAGTGAATTGGGCAGTTACACCATAATGGGCGCAATACCATCAACTCTCACCCTCCACGGCGACATCATAGTGGAATCGGAAGGGATGGACAATTCAAGCAACTATTTCCAGTACAACGGAGAGACCATGCTCGTGAGTGAGAGGAGGGTACACGGAAACAGGTGCATAGCATTCTTCTCACCACGCCTCAGGTCACAGAAGATCGAATCGTTCTATTCGATACTCTCAGAAATGGAAGAGAACCTGAGAGTCCTCAGGGATAAGAGTTTCAGCTCACCTGTGGACATGATGAGAACTGTCGGTGAGGAGACAAGGGGGTTTGGGAACGTTGTTGACCTGAAATACAGCAGGGATGCGCTGACATTCTCCTACGAACTGAAACACAAGGCCATACAGAGGAAGACAATCAGGCTCGGCTATACCATACCGTTCACAGACTCCCGCATAAGTGCTCGGGACTTGCTGAGGGTATACAGGGGGAAGGGTACGGTGGAGAAAGCATTCTCCCACCTGAAGCATCACCTGGAACCGTTCTTCTCCAGGTCGGAGGGCGGTACAAGGGCAAGGCTCTTCCTCACAGTCATAGGCCATACAACGGTGGCGATCATAGCTGCCAAGTGCGGCATATCCTACAACCAGGCACTGAAAACAATGTCCGGGATGAGGGGAGGTTGTGTATTCGGATGGCTCACATTCCCATGCCGAATACACAAATGAGCAGAGAGAGCTCATTGAGAAGCTGAAGATAATCCTGTAGTGATAAGATAGGGTGAAGATATGTTCGGAGATACTGTTAAAACCGCAATGCAGTTTAGCTGAACTTTTTAGATCTGGACATCAAACGACACCTTATCTATAGCCAAACGATGGATAACCTATATCTTGAGAGGAAGATTTGTGAATGTCTTAGTCTTCCTCTTGTTCGATATCAATTTTCCCTTCTCCCCCAGCGTATCGAACCACCTGTCGTACTCCAGGTTTGCTGTGTGTATTGCCACTATCCAGGAAGGAAAGAGGCTCACCAGATTCGCTGGCCTTATAACGTGCTCATAGCCGTCGCAGTCCATCACGAGGATAGAGTTGTCCAGATCATCGTCCGAATACTTCAGCAGGATGTCGTAGATGTAGAACTTGCCATTCCACTCCACCCTCTTGTCCGCCATCTGCCCCTTATGATCCGTGTAGACCACGACCTTCCGAGCGCCCGATTTCAGGAAGAAATTTGGGTACTGTCCCACGTCTGGCGCTATGTCGAAGACTATCTTCGCCTTCCAGACGGAAGGAGAGATCCTGCCGTATGGATTTCTGAACTCGAAGAGCTGAAGAAGCCTGAAGTTCCTGAGCCTCAGCACGCTGCGTATCCTGTCTGCCGTCATTTTTCCCCTTTTTCCCCGCGATTCGAAAGAAGATGCGTTATCGCCTCGTCCAGCGTCTTGTACCCCCTATCGAGCTTTATCTCCTGGAGGGATCTCCAGGTTCCGTTGGATACGTGGATCGTCTTCACAATCTTTGACCCGAAAGCACCATTCTCTGGTGGTGAAAATATCTTTTGATACTGCGATATTTCTACCAAATGCCCGAAAACAGAGACCAAGAGGACCATTGCATAAGGTCGAGGGACAGTAACAACTTCGCGCTATTTCCGCGCCTCATTCGTGTTGGGCGGATCGAAAGGGGAGAGGCTCACTCGAACGGTGGGAGAGCATGGATTGGACCGGAAACTCCTGCGGAGTGATCAATAGTTTGTCGTGGTACTAGAGTTTGTCCACTTCCCAGTCCAGGCCCATGCGTCCGAGCCTTCCGATCGCTCCGGGAGATTTACCCTCTGCCGAAAGCATGTACGGTGACTTCACTCCCGTCAGGACGACAAGAACCTTTATCCTGCCGTTCATCAACGGATCGACGGAAGCACCCCAGATTATTCTCGCGCTCTGGCTGATGCTCTGCTGAACAACTCTAACGGCCTCCTCGGCCTCTCCAAGTGTCATCTTCTCGTCACCAACCACTCTCACCAGCGCTCCGGTCGCCATGGATACATCTGCCTCTATCAGAGGGGACGTGATTGCGTCCTTGACCGCACTTTCCACTCTTCCCTGACCCGTCGAACCCGATTCTCCCATTCCGATCATAGAGATGCCTCCTCCAGACATTATAGTTCTGACGTCGGAGAAATCTATGTTGACAAGACCGGGCTTTGTTATTATCTCTGTCAGGCCTTTCAGCCCCTCCATCAGTATCTGGTCAGCATATCCGAACGCCTCGTCCAGGGGCATTCTTGGAACAAGTTGCAGCAGCTTGTCGTTTGGGATCACTATCGTCGTATCGGACGATTTCCTGAGGGAGTCAAGACCGAAGAGTGCGTTCTCCATTCTCACCCTTCCCTCTGCAGTGAATGGGAGCGTAACGACGCTTATCACAAGTGATTTCTGTCTCTTCGCTATCTCAGCTACGATGTGAGCGGACCCGGTGCCCGTCCCCCCTCCAAGGCCTGCAGTAACGAAAGCGATCTCCGTCCCCCCGAGCGCATTCACAATCTGCTCTTCTGCCTCCCTGGCTGCCTCCTCCCCTATCTGCGGGATTGCTCCAGCGCCCAGTCCTCTCGTCAGCCTTCTTCCGAGAAGTACCTTCCTGTTGGCTGCTACTGTGAGCAGGTGTTTTGCGTCCGTATTGGCCGCTATCAGCTCCGCGCCATAGACTCCTTCCCTCATGCACCTGTTGACCGTATTGGTTCCTCCCCCACCACAGCCCACTATCTTGATGGCAACTTTCAGCCCCTCCACTATTGCGGCCAGCTCTTCGTCTTCCTTGGATACGAAGGGTCTAGAAGGCGTCTGTATGGGTCTATTCATCCCTGACTTCTTCAGGTGTGTATAATCTACTTTCGGTTCGGGGGGCATTTCCACATCTGTAATGATATAGATTGACGTCTAAAAGAAGTTTGCCAAAGTCGCCTGGAGAAACTGTCATCCGATCTCGCGTCCGTCCTGAAGAGAGAATGACTCCTTTCTAACAGACAGTATTTGACAGTCCAATCCGTAACGGGAGAAGAATATTCCAACACGCGTTCAAATCCACGCACATACTTCTTCCGGTAGTTGCTCTTTTCAACCTCCCACCGGACATTCGATCGTGCTTCCATTTTGTTCAGCAAAATGCGTTGATAAATCTTTCTTCAGTTCTTAAGCATCCCGGTTGCATTTCTCGTGACGAATACCGGGTGAAGAAGGACGATGGCATTCTCTATCACATTAAGCGAATTGAGGGAGGACAAGAGAACTGAAACTTTTTCCTTTACCCGTATGTTGCATGCAAACATTGAGAATATTTCGGAAAAGAAGAGGGGCATCGAAACTCTTCCTTTTCTGTGGGAGTTCACACCAAGACTACATCTGGATTCTCAAGCACCGATGATCACTCAATGGGCGAACTGTCCCTATTTCAGGACATAATGGTACATACCGTCGGTCTCTGCCCTCAGATGGAGGTGATGATTGGAGATGCATTGCATTCAAACAGGAAAATATGCTCCATCGTTGACTGATACGGCACAACGCCATATTTCCTTCCAAAGACAAATCCAACATTCAGGGCAAAGGGCGTGGCATCATGGAAAGCCATGCTGTACAGGCTCCTTGAAGAAACACAACCCTGAATGGAGCAAGTCATATGTGATCAATATCAGAATCTGCAAATTCAATGATTGAGAGAAAGATGCCTGTAAAGATAGGAAAGAAACTGCCTCAGAGGAAGACAATCAGGCTCGGCTATACCATACCGTTCACAGACTCCCGCATAAGTGCTCGGGACTTGCTGAGGGTATACAGGGGGAAGGGTACGGTGGAGAAAGCATTCTCCCACCTGAAGCATCACCTGGAACCGTTCTTCTCCAGGTCGGAGGGCGGTACAAGGGCAAGGCTCTTCCTCACAGTCATAGGCCATACAACGGTGGCGATCATAGCTGCCAAGTGCGGCATATCCTACAACCAGGCACTGAAAACAATGTCCGGGATGAGGGGAGGTTGTGTATTCGGATGGCTCACATTCCCATGCCGAATACACAAATGAGCAGAGAGAGCTCATTGAGAAGCTGAAGATAATCCTGTAGTGATAAGATAGGGTGAAGATGGGCTAAAATCTTTTTTCGTATAATGGAGCATACAAAAAAGACCATTTTTGACCACTCTGCTAAACAAAACACTTTGGTTTGCTTAGAAATTTGACTGTCTCATCAGGAAAAGGTCAAGCTGGCACTTTAGAAGTGGCATTTGAGAGAGACACGAGGAGTATCTGAAAGACATTCCCGTCCTGTCATTGATCGTGGTCTGACCCTCCAAACAGTGAGACTGAGTTTCTTGGCCTTTTGCGAGCGGGGAGAAGGTTAATTGGACGTTAGATAAAATATGACAAGCGTCATACGAATTCCGATTTATGGAAGACAATAAGTAAAAGAAGGTGCAAATTATATGTGTTCAAGCAACGTATGACGGTGGAACATTCTTTCACAAAGCTTATATATCGTCGCTTATCTCAGGTGATTGGAGGTTTTAATTAATGTATAAACCTAACAACAA
>CAYMEF010000021.1:0-21887 GCA_964389625.1 uncultured Thermoplasmatales archaeon | reverse complement strand
CAGGCGATGAGGATAATAAAAGAAATGGTCAATGCGAAGGTGAAACAATGAACGAGGATCTCGAGAAGAAATTGCAGGAATACAGAGTCTGGGCAATGACAGTTGGAAGGTACTCTCCATCCACAGTAAGGAGGGCTACCAGAAGGATAAGGGAGTTATCCAGGAGGCTGGATCTGTTCGACCCGTCCCAGGGAAGCATTCTTGATTTCTTTGCCAGCGAGGTGGAGCATGGAAAGAAGCCCCACACCCTGAACAACCAGAGGAAGGACATTGCATCATGGTTCAGGTTCCTGGGAATAACCATGCAGCTTCCGGTATTCAAGGAACCACCGCTGCCGGACCCATGGATCCCGACGGACGAAGAGGTGAAGAGGATACTTTCAGCGGCGGAGAAATCTGGAGACAGGATGAGCTCCGCCAGGAACCTGATCATCGTTGAATTGCTCTTCTTCGGGGGGATCAGGATAGGCGAACTCATATCCGTCAACATGAACGACCTCAGGACGAATGGAATAAGGATAAGGAGCGAAAAGGGGGAAGCGGAGAGGATCATCGGGCTCCCTGACGAGATCATTGCGGAGATCGGTGATTTCATCAGGTACTACAGGTACAACAGCGATCCCGCCGCACTGTTCACCACAAGGAACGGCAGGATGAGCTATTATTACGTGAGGAACGTACTGAGCCGAATCGGTGCAAGGGCCGACGTTCCGAGGTTCCATGCCCATGCTGCCAGGCACTGGTGCGCCACTGCGCTCCTGAGGGGGATTTTCGGCCAGAAACCACTGGACATTCGCATGGTCCAAATCCATCTGGGCCACAGGTCACTCAGGTCGACCCAGAGGTACACCCACGTCACGCAGGAAGAGGTTGCAGAACAGGTAAGGGGCAGGCTCGGGGAGTTTTTTCGATTCGATGAAGAAATGATCATGCCGGGCGAATCCGAACCAGAACCAAGTGGGGCTGCCCGGATTTGGACCGGGGTCACAGACTCCCAAAGCCCGTAGGATACCAAGCTACCCCACAGCCCCTTCCGACCCCATTTTCGCTCGGTTTAAATTCCTTTTCCTTTTGACAGCCTCAACTTTTTATTCTCTAATGTACATAGAGAATCGCCTCCTCGCCTCCTCCGATTTCGTTAGCCACCTTAGAGCTCGAGACCGAAACGAAAGTGTCCAATCACTCCTCTGGTTTGTATTCTTCCAGGATTCCTCAATTAGAAAGTACCGGCATGTTATCTTCGATATTTCATTGAATATAGGGGCCATTCCCGGACCCACGTGGGGACTCCAAGCGACAACACAGGAAGTTGCAATATCATCTTGCCCTCCGTTGTTGGTCTTCTGTCCTGCACCGCTTGGTTCGACCCATTAAAATTATCTACTCATTGTTTCTTCTTCAAACATGAACTGCGAACTGTGTGGAAAGGTGATGGACCGCCCCCACGAAGTTAGTATAGATGGCGTTAGGATGAAGGTCTGTCACGAGTGCGCAAGGTTTGGCAAGGAGATAAACAAGAAACCTGCAGCGGTCCCTAGAGAACCGATTCCACAAGTCATTCACAGGAACAACTTCGTGCATGTGCCGCCCCCACCCCCGCAAAGAAAGAGAACTTCAGTTACCGTTGAAGACTCGGTAGAACCGATCATCGATTTCGGAAAGGCAATTAAGAAGAGGAGAGAAGAGATGGGATTATCGCAGGAGGAGCTGGCGAACAAACTGCAGGAAAAGAAGAACCTTGTTGCAAAAATAGAAAGAGAGGAGATCAAGCCGGACAAACATACGGCGAGGAAGATAGAAAAATTTATGGGCGTCAGGATCCTAGAGAAGGTGGAGTGACTTCAGCCTCTTCTATTCCCCCTTCTCCTTCGCCTTGACGTTCGAAGGAAGTGCCTTCATCGGTGGGAACAGTATTACCTCTTTTATGGACGTCTGATTCGTAAATATCATCGATGGCCTGTCCATCGATATGCCGATGCCGGCGGTTGGCGGCATGCCGTACTCCACCGCGGAGATAAACTCCTCGTCGAACGGCGGCGCCTCTTCGTCCCCCTTCCTCCTCTCCTCGTCCTGGTACTCGAACATCTTTCTCTGGTAGATGGGGTCTGTCAGTTCGGAATACGAATTCGCGACCTCCATCCTCCCGACGTAGAGTTCAAATCGCTCAGCCAGCAACGGGTTTCCTCTTTTTACTTTTGTGAGCGGGCACATGTAGGCAGGGTAGTCGAGGACGAAGGTCGGCTGCAGTGTCTTGTCCTTGAGGTACTTGTCAAACAGGGAGTCGGCAACATGATATCTGTCTGGATGCTTAAGTCCTAGTTTTTCAGCATCGTTAACACGTGATGCTTCTTCCTCTGTCATCACAGAGACATCTACACCAGTTATCCTTTTCAATTCGTCCACCCAATACATCCTGGCGAACGGGGGCGTGAAGTCTATTGGCTCTCCCTGATACTCGACCTTAGTGCTCCCAAAAGTCTCGAGTGCGAACGAGCTTAGCAACTCCTCCATCATTTTCATAAATGTCTCATAGTCGCTGTATGCTTCGTAGTATTCTATCTGGGAGAATTCAGGGTTGTGGATCGTATCTGCATCTTCGTTCCTGAAGTCTTTGGACAGCTCGTACACACGTTCTGCTCCCCCGATTATCAACCTCTTGAGGTATAGCTCATTAGATATCCTCAGGTACATCTGTTTGTCGTCAAGCGTATGATATACCGTCGTGAACGGTCTCGCAGCAGCCCCTCCGTACAGGTCTTGCAGGATCGGGGTCTCGACCTCAATCGCACCCCTCGCATCGAGCGTCTCTCTCACGTGTCTAATGAACTTTGACCTGATTTCGAATGTTCTCAGAACCTCCTGGTTCATAATCAGGTCTAGGTGTCTGTATCTGTATCTGGACTCCGTATCCTTAAGGCCCTGCCATTTGTTGGGTAGAGTCTTCAGCGTCTTCGAGAGCATGGTCATCTCTCTCGCGTTTACACTTATCTCCCCCCTCTTGCTCTTCATGACTACGCCTCTTATTCCCAGCGTATCGCCAATAGATGAGTTCGTAAGCACGAGCAGCGACTTAGGATCGAGCTCGTTGTTCCTTATCAGTCCCTGGATCCTGCCAGACCTGTCCTGTATGTCTATGAAAGTGATTCCCCCCATCTGGCGGAGCTGCATAGCACGTCCTGCAATGCTTACCTCCCTTCCTTCCAGTTCGGAGAATCTTTCCTTTATCTCATTTGCGTGGTGAGTAACGTCGTACGAATAGGGGTAGGGTTCAATTCCCGCCCTTCTAAGTGCTTTTATGCTCTCCAGCTTTGCCTCGTCTACTGTAACCATTTCGTCACCCGTTCGACCTTCTCAAAAAAAGCCGTTTCATATAGCACAGTTTCTTTCAACCTACGGCTGAAGGGGGCATCTTCTATTTTAACAGCCTCGCTCTGATCAGTGCCCTCAGTGGCACTCCATCGATCTCGTCCTTGGTCGTCTTGTTCGTAAGGACAACAACTAGGATCGGGTTCCCCTTCTCCTTCTTTACTGCACTGATTGCCCTCGATATCGTATCACCAGTGCTGACAACATCATCTATGAGTACAACGTTCTTTCCAGCGATATGGGCATAGTTGCTTGAGAATGTGCCCTCTCCCTTGGACGTTATTGATCTATATATTCCAAGCTCTGTCCCTAGTATATCTGAAATGAAAGTCGAATAGGGTATCCCGTTTATTGTGATACCAACGACAGTATCGATGTCCTTCTCGAGTCTGTGAGTCTCCTCTTCTATTATGTCCGCCATTATCTCGGCTATGTTGTAGATCCTGTTCGAATAGGCACCGATGCTCCTCCACCCGATCTTTACGTCTCCCGGTGCCTTCTCAATCTTGGACTCTCCGCTCAGTAACCATATGATAGTGTTAAGGGAAAGGTGCATCTCTGTTGCTATATCTTTATCATTCATCCCTTTCTGTTTTAGCTGTTTTGCTGTCTCTGCAAGTTCTTCTATACTCTTCATGTTTATCACCAGTTCAGCACTCATAGGGGTCATCACAGCCTTGGCTCAGCTGACCCTATAATCATCACAATTTCGAATATGCAATAAGGATATATACTCTTTTTGAGGGACTGGGAGTGCGGGTTCAGCAGACGTTTCCAGTCTTTCAAGCACTTTCACGGCCCGTGCATCGACTCTAACGCCCCGTCCTCCTGTCGCCCCCCATCTATTCTTTCTCTGAGGGGAGAAGGGCGGACGAGTTTGGATCTAGTGCAATTGAATATGAACTGAGAAATGGTGTAAATATCAGCGATTGATACCTGAGATATGTACACCATCCTGGATTCCAGGATATTAGACGTCAACGCTGAAGCAGCAGGTGTTGGGATGGAAAACCTGATGGATAGAGCTGGCGAGGCAGTTGCAAGGCTTGTGAAATCGCTCAAAAAGAGAAGGATACTCGTCGCCTGTGGAGGTGGCAACAATGGCGGTGACGGATATACTGCAGCGTCAATACTCCTTAGGGATGGATTCTCGGTGGAGTGTCTTCGAGCATCTCCCCCAGATAGCGAACTCAGCAGGAAGAAGTACCAGGCGTTCGTCAAGAACAATGGCAAGATTGTGAATAAATTCGACGACGGGAAATACGATGTTGTGGTTGATGCACTCCTTGGCGTAGGAATATCTGGCATTCCTAGAGAGCCATATTTTACTCTCATAAGCCAGCTGAACAAAACGAAAGCAACGATCGTTTCTGTCGATGTTCCGTCTGGATTCCCCAGTGAACACAGCGTTGTGCCGCAGTACACTGTCACGATGCAGTTACAGAAGGATGGAATGTCGAAGAGAAACTCCGGCAAGATAACGGTTGCTGACGTCGGTTTTACCAGGGAATCGATCGAGATGATAGGCCCGGGAGACATGTTGGCTTTTCCATCAGCGTCAAGCAGTTCTCACAAGGGGGACAATGGAGTGTGTGTGATGGTTGGAGGAAGCAGGACTTATTTTGGCGCGCCTACTTATATGGCCCAGTCCGCACTGCGAATGGGACCAGACCTGGTGGACCTGTTTGCACCTTCCTCGATCCACGGCTACATTGCTTCGAATTGCGAGGGCGCCATACTAAAAAAGTCTGGATTGGACTACATAGAATTCAACTATGAAATGATGAAACTGATTTCCGAGAAGGCGGACTCGGTTGCGATAGGCCCGGGAATCTCAAAGAACGAAATTGCGCTATCAGAAGCTTCGAAGATAATCCAGTACGCTCTCGGCGAGGAGAAGCACGTGGTGATTGACGCCGATGCACTAGAATCCGCCAGATCGATCGACGATTTCAAGGGAATGGCGGTCCTGACCCCTCACAGGGGGGAGTTCAAGTCAACCTTTGAGCTAGACCCGGATGAGGAGAACGTGATGAAAGTGGCAAGAAAGATCAACGCCACAATCCTCGTGAAA
Source organism: uncultured Thermoplasmatales archaeon (assembly GCA_964389625.1). GTDB lineage: Archaea > Thermoplasmatota > Thermoplasmata > Thermoplasmatales. The sequence continues at coordinate 16,447 of CAYMEF010000021.1, read as the reverse complement.
GGTGAAGTGGATGTGGTGACGGATGGAGAGACCCTGAAAAAGAACAGAGTATACCATCACAGGAGCATGACGAGGGGAGGAACTGGGGATCTCATAACAGGTGCGGTTGCTGGGCTTCTATCCAGAAAGGTCGACCCATTGCACTCCGCGTTCCTCGCTTCATTCATAATAGGTAAGGCTGGCCTCACCGCTTTCAACAGGTTTGGAGACGGGTATCTGGTATCGGATCTGCTGAACATGGTCCCTGAGATCTTGGTTACCAAAGGTAAATAAAATTCTTAACCAACTTATCGATCCATAATCATGGTGTCGGTAGGGGAAATAATGACCACCAAGGTGATAACGCTAACTACCGAAGATTTTATCTCTAGCGCTATCGCAAAGATGAGCGACAACAAGATGCATCACATTCCCATCCTGGATGGGAAGGGCGATTACGTCGGTATGCTCGACTACAACCTACTTTACAAGAGGGAGTCAATTCCAGTAACGACCAAGATTAAGACAATAATGGAAAGGACCCCCTCCATAACTGCGACTGCATCAGTCGCTGAAACAGCGAGAATAATGGTTGACAGCGGATTGAGGGCGCTACCCGTTCTTGATAAGAAGAAGATCATCGGTATAGTAACTTCAACCGACATCGTTCACTCGGTCAACTCCATCCCCGAAGTGGCAAATATGCGCGCATCCGATTTAATGTCGGGCGACCCAATCACCGTGACAGAAGAAGACACTCTCTCTGAAGCAGTTAGGAAGATGAGAGAGATAGACGAAACGAGCATACCCGTTGTAAACAAGGAGGGGAAGGTTACCGGTCTGGTAAACATCAACGACATAAGCAAGGAGCTCTGGAAAGAGAGGGGTCGGATGAGACAGGGTCAGTACTACAGGAATAAGGTCCCTCCTACCGTCAAGGACGTCATGGTCTCTCCCTTGGTGATTCAACCGGACAAGAGCCTCTCCACCTGCATGAACAACATGATAGATACCGAGGCCAGGATCTGTACGGTGGTCAACGATGACATGGTTCCCGAGGGAGTCATAAGTCACGGGGACATACTGAACGAGATCGTCAAGGGTTCCGTGGGCAAGACCGTACTGGTGAACCTGTCTGGTGCGAAATTTGAGGATCCAGAGGTGTACGACAAACTTTACTCCATCATAGAGAAGGGCGCGAAGTCAGTTGCCAGGTTCAAGAGAATGAGGCCCATGCTCATCAACGTGCACGTGGAAGAATATAACCAGACTGGAAAAGAGACGAAGTATTCGATCCGGGGAAAGATGGTGACCGAGTCGAAGACATTCTTTTCCAGGAGCTGGGACTGGAACATCTTCAAAGCGGTAAAGGAACTGATGGACCAGTTCGAAAGCCTTGTCAAGAAGGGCAAGACTTACAAGTAAGAGGGACGACCAGATGGAAGAGTTTGTTGATAAGGCTCTGGATTATGCATCCAAAAAGGCAAGGTTTGCAGAGGTGAGGTATTCCTCATCACGTAGAGACACGGTCTTGATGAAGAACGGCACAATTTCTGCAACCGGATTTTCTATCGATTCAGGGCTGGCAATCAGAGTGTTGAACAAGTCAATAGCGTTCTCGTCGATAAACGTCCCCGATTGGAACGCAATAAAAGAAGGGATAGACAGGGCGGTGAGGATGTCGGAGACAGAGGGAAGGGACAAATTCTCGATGGAGAAACCTGTCAAAGACTTCTGGGAGGTCCCACAGAGAATAGGGATTGAGAGCATCTCCTTCGAGGAGAGAGTCTCGAGGATGAGGGAGATCGACAAATTGCTCTCAGACGAGAAAATATCGATGAGGATACTTTCACTCGGAGACAACACGGAGGAAGAGGTCAATATCAACTCTGAGGGTACGTCACTGAGATCCAGGCTTCCAAAGGTATCCTTCTACTCGATGATCGGATTCATCGAGAACGGTAACTTCGAGCAGGGCTCGGTTGAAGTTGGCTTTTCCGGAGGATACGAGGCACTTGACGTGTGGAGGCTTGAAGAAAGGTTGAAGCACGAGTCCGATGTACTAAAGAACGCAGCAAGAGCCAAGAAGCTGAAGGATGGTAGGTACGACCTAATAGCTGGTCCGGATATATCGGGAATCGTAGCACACGAGAGTGCTGGACACCCCACGGAATCTGACAGGATCCTGGGAAGGGAGATGGCCCAGGCTGGAGAGTCGTTCATAAAGAGAGATGACAGGGGAAGGAGAGTTGGTTCCGAGATCGTCAACCTTGTAGACGACCCTACACTTGAGCACAGCTTCGGCTACTACAAGTACGACAGGGATGGGGTCAAGGCGAGGAAGAGATACCTGTACAGGGATGGACTCATAAACGAATTCCTCAGCAACAGGGAGAGTGCGGGAAGACTGGGTGAAGAAAGCAATGGGGCATCCAGGTCATCAGAGTGGGACAAGGAGCCTCTGGTCAGGATGAGCACAACGTTCATAGAGCCCAAGGATCACGGCCGCGACGAACTGTTTGAGGGCGTGAAAGAGGGAGTATACATGAAGAGCTTCACCGAGTGGAACATCGACGACATCAGGTTCAACGAGAAGTACGTTGGGAGGGAGGCCTACCTCATACGGAATGGGGAGATCAAGGAACCAGTAAGGAGACCAGTCATAGAGACGACAACGATCAATTTCTACTCATCAATAGATGCAATCGGGAGAGATCTGGAGTTCTCCGCGGGTACCTGCGGAAAGGGGGACCCCATGCAGGGGGTTGATGTCTGGATGGGTGGACCACACATACGTCTTAGAGACGTGAACATCGGGTGATTTAGTTGGATATGGAAAAGATCTACGGCAGCGTCGAGAGAAAGGTCGATCAGGCAGCAGTCAAGCTAACGAGGTCGAGGGTGACACAGGTCAGATTCTCAAACAACAGGATAGACATAAGCAACGAATGGAACGAGGAATCCGCCTCAGTTTTCCTTGCAAACGGTGGACGAACATTCATGTTCGAACTGAGAAATGAGAGGGACCTGGAAAAGACCGTTCCTGCCTCCTTGAAGGCAATGGATAAAATAGGAAAGAATGGAGATTTCATTAGCCTAAACGACAGGAAGTACACCTACAGGAAAAAGCGGATGATTGATCAGAAGCTCAGAGAGATAGATGGACAGAGATTCGTTAGTGACTTCATAGAAGAGGTGAGACCCTTTGTGAAGAGGGTCGGTGGTGTATTTTACAAGAAGGAGGTCGAAGAGGAGATCAAGACTCCTTTCAACAGCGGTACGGGAAAGATGTTCGGAGTGGAGTTTGTGGCTAGGGCATTTGATGACGTGGACTACCCGGTGCAAACATCGATTTCCACTTCAGCTGACGACGAACTTCCCGACCTGCTCAATCAGGGAGAGGAGGTGTTGACCCTGGCCAGGAAGGTGAGCAACGTTAAGGAGGGGAGGGAGGGAAAGTACACCGTGATCTTCAGCCCTCTGTGCTTCGCCTCGATCGTTTCCTACACGATTCCGATGGCGTCGGCGTTTCAGATCGATTCTGGTATGTCGGTGTTTGCAGATAGGATGGGTGAACGAATAGCGAGCACCTCATTCACTCTCTATGATGACCCTTCGGACGACTCGATGTTCAATTCGAAGAGCTTTGATGACGAGGGGACCCCTACCAGGAAAACACCGGTGATAGAGAAGGGTGTCGTCAGGAGTTTCCTTCACAACTTTTCCACGTCTAAGAAGTTTGGAGTGGAGAGTACAGGCAATGCGGGCATCGTGAGCCCTGCTCCATGGCAGATATCGGTAGAACCGGGTAATGAGGAAGTAGACGACATGATCGCCTCTACAAAAAAGGGGCTCTTCATAAACAACACGTGGTACACCCGATTCCAGGATTACAGGGAAGGAGTGCTCTCGACTATCCCCAGGGATGGGATATTCTTCATAGAACACGGGGAGATAAAAGAGAGCTGGGGAGGGATAAGGATCTCTGACTCCCTCATCCGTATGTACAGGAACATCGAAGGCATAAGCAGGGAGACTAGAAAGGTGAAGTGGTGGGACGAGACCATGCACACCAGGTCTCCGTACGTCGAGGTTGCAGATGTTAACATCTCCAGGAGTAAATGATGGCGATCCAGCCTTATTAGAAACCGAATTTTGCGTCAGAAACGTAGAAATGTAGATATATCAATTTAAGTTAGATGATTGCTCACTGCCCCTTGGCCCCTCCTATCGGGCAGTGAGTTTTTGATCCAACCTGAAGATTGTACTCCCCCTTTTCTCAGCAAGTCCGATTAATTGGAAGAAAAATGGACTGTGATGCTTCAACGCTTGGAGTTTCCGGCCGAGTTTTTCATTCTGTTGGTGACATTGTCGTACTTTCCAATCTTCCAGAAGACGTAACCCACTGCCCAAGTTACCAAGAAGATTAAGATTATGAACAGACCCATGGTTTCGAAATTAAGTTTTTTGAGCCAGTCCCAGAAGAACGAGCTGTAATTCAACTTCAGTGCTATAATCTGGAGCAGCTCTATTCCGCCAATACCGAAGGCGACTATGACGGACATTACGCTTATCGTAAGATTGTAGAACATCTTTTTGAGGGGATTATAGAGGGCCCAGCCGTATGCCATTCTCATCGCAAGTCCATCCGTAGTATCCGTAAGGACCATCCCACAAGTGAATAACAGCGGTAGGATCATAATTTGCCATACGGGAACAGATGACGAAACACCGATCCCTACGCTTATCGCTATCAGACCAATTTCAGTGGCAGTGTCAAATCCGAGACCGAAGAGAATGCCTATTGGATAAATTTGCCAAGCTTCGCCCACTAAGTTGAACAGCCGCCTAAACAGCCTGTTTAGTACCCCCCTCTTTCCCAGGAAATCATCCATCTGTTTTTCGTCTATGTCTCCAGATCTTGCTCTCTTGAACAGCCTGTAAATTCCCAGAACGATGTACAGGTTCAACAATCCAATGATAACCAGAAACGTTCCGGACGTCACCAATCCGATCACGCTTCCAAACGCTTGAATTGTTGGAATTCTACTAGTGACGGACCTCGTAAGCAGTACCAGAACGGCCACAAACCCGACAACAACAGTGGAATGTCCTAGGGAGAACCAGGTTCCAACCAGGGAGCTCGGTTTCCCCTGCTGTATCAGCTTTCTTGTGGTGTTGTCTATTGCTGCTATGTGGTCTACGTCTACACCGTGACGGAGCCCAAGTACGTACGCCACTATTCCCAGTCCATCAAGTATTGGAGAGGCGCGACCCACGATTGTGGCTGCAAAAAACAATATGCCGGTAGTGACAAGTGTGATGGCGTATATTGAAAGTACCTTGGCTCTCTCTTCCCTCAACACAATCGATCTCGAAGGGCCAGTTTGTCCAGTCATCATCGTTGCTCTTTCAGCACTCGGTATTCGCTATCATTAACACCTTGGATAGATACAACACGGAAGATTCGTGTCCTGACAGCTCAGTGTTTCCTAGCGATAAAGAGAACTTTCCCCAGAATGTCGCCCCTGCCTATACTCCCGAATGAATTGCTATCCGTGCTCCTCATCCTGTTATCCCCTTCAACAAAATATCTGCTCCCTTCATCTGTGCTCTCGATTCTGCTAATTCGTTTGATGAGCTTCATTCCGTCGGTTGGGCTCCTGAAGACCATGACCTGCCCGGTTCGCGGTTTGTGGAAAAGGCGGGAGGAAATAGCATAGTCTCCGTCTCTGGCATAAGGTCTCATGCTATTCCCGCTGATCTTCAGAACGAACAGAGGACTCTTCATTTACAGTTCCGGGTAGACCATTTCCTCTTTGGGCTCGTATGGCGCCTTTGCCCTCTTTGTCTTTATTCCCTTTGTTGCCCAGAATATCTCCGCGAATTTGTTCACCTCGTTCAACAGTTTTATCGCTGCCTCTCTGTCTGGTTCCTGCTTTGCTCTACTCCCGTACTTCATGATGTTCCACACTACTTCATGGAGTTCGGGGTGTGCCTTGACATGGTCCGGTTTGATGTAGTCCCCCCAGATTATTCTGACCTCGTGCTTGCAGAGTTCAGCGTGCTTCTCCTTTATGTCCACCGCTCTGGTCACATCGTGAACGTAGTCCATGATTTCCTCGGGCTTGCTCGCCGTCGGTCTCGGTATGTTGTTTATCAGATCGACCATTCGGATCACTGTGAACGCGGAGAGTTGCGCAAGGTGAGGATCGTAGATGCCGCAGGGAAAATCGCAGTGCGCATACGCGGTATCAAATACCAGTCTTTCGTCCAGTCTTTCCATCATCCTGGTGATAACATCTTTTTTAACCATAGTATCACTGGTTTATGATGATACTTAGTATTAAAGAATTTTCGTTTACTCATTCGTTAAATTCTACGACTCTGCAACGAAATTTTGTGTCCACTTAGGCCGTTTATGTTTAGGGGCGATTTCTTTTTTCGTTTCACTTCTTGAGTAGCGACTTTGCGATGACTATCTTTCTGATCTCCGTTGTTCCGGCGCCGATCTCGTACAGGATTGCATCTCTGAGGTACCTTTCGAGTGGATAGTCTTCGGTGTAGCCGACCCCACCAAATATCTGGATCGCCTCCTTGGCTATCTGAGTAGCCGTTTCAGATGCAAGCATTATGGATGCCGCGGCATACGAAGGATCCGATATCTCCTCCCCGACCAGTGTGGCGGCTTTGTATGCGAGCAGCCTTGCTGCCTCCAGTCTGGTGAACATGTAAGCTAACTTTTCCTGTATCAGTTCAAATTCTCCTATCTTCTTTCCAAACTGTTCCCTCTGATTGCTGAAGTTTATTGACTCGTCAAGTGCTCTCCTCGCGATTCCTATCGGGCCAAAGGCAAGCACCGCCCGTTCTGCGTTCAGACCATTGTAGATAATCTCCTTCCCGTGCCCCTCTCCCTTTATAATCCTGTCATTCCCTATCTTCAAATCCCTGAACACGACTTCCCCAGTAGGTGAACCTCTCATTCCCATTTTCCTTATTTTCTTGGGCGTCTCAACTCCGTCGGACCTCTCGAGGATGAATGCAGAATACGATCTCTCATTCCTGGCGTATACTAGGAAAACATCTGCGAGCGGTGCATTGGTTATGAAAGTCTTTGATCCGTTTATTTCATATCCGTTTCCAATACGCTTGTAGGTGGTTCTCATCCCTCCGAGCGCATCCGATCCAGCCCCCGGTTCGGTGAGACAAAGGGATCCAATATTCTCCCCAGAAACGAGACCGGGAAGATATTTTTCCTTCTGTTCTTTGCTCGCGTTCCTGTGAAGGCTGTCCACGACCAAGTTGTTGTGGGCGCCATACGAGAGTCCGAAGGACCCTGAGAAATAGGATATCTCCTCCAGAGCGACTCCTTCGGTGAGATAGTCAAGACCTGCACCCCCATATTCCTGCGAGATCGTAAGCCCTAGCAAGCCAAGCTTCCCCATCTCTCTGAATATCTCGACCGGGAACTGGTCCTCCCTATCAATCTTCGAAGCTATGGGCTCAATCTTTCTCTTGGAAAATTCTCTGACAAGTTCTCTTATGGCGGCGGTTTCGTCTGGAAGCTTGAAATCCATGGCAAATCCATTCTCAATGGTTAACAAAGTTAAAAAATTTCTCTGACATTTAGGAAAGATTATTAGAGGTTAAACTGCATAGCAATGCTCGATGGAAATCATATTTCCAGACGTCCCGGAATATCACTTCATACTCAAAGGGTTGTGCTCCGACAAATTTCCATCATACCCTAAATTTCGTTGCGAGCCGGTTTCTGAGTTCGATGAGAAGATCGATTCCGATGTAGCGTTTGTCCCATCGCCAATTGCGATTATGAACTCACACGACTACCTGTTCCTGAGAGCCGGGAATATTTTTTCCTACTTCTCTGGACCACAGATTTTTTCAGACAGAACTGACCATACCGAGTTATTCGTGGATCAGCGGGATTTCGTTTCAGAATACTACGCCAAGATCTTCCTGGAAGGTGTGGAGGTCAGGAGGGGGGAGGGATCTCCTATGATCATGGAGCCGAGAATCGCTATGATGAGCGACCGGGCCGGTCTTCCAAAGATAGACCTTTACGGAAGGTGGAGCAGCGTTGCCAAGGACCTTCCTTTCCCACTGTATTCTGCGATGATCAAGAAGTCTATAGGTGAGCTGAGGGGTATCGTGGAAGAGGCCATCCATGCATCGGTAAGGTACGGGCTCACAAATTCTTCCGATACCATCAAGGAAATTGCGATGATGTACGGGGTCGAGAACGTAGAGATGCTGAAGAGGGTGATGTTCCAGTTCATCAACAAGAACACCCTAAGTATGTCAGATGAAGAGATGGAATCGCTTAGGGTCCTCAACGAAGAGATGGAGAATAGGTGTTATCCCGTCTCCCACCTGGAATTCTGAGTCCCTATCCACCGCAAGCATGCACATCCATTAATTACCTAAAGCTCCATGATGAACCATGGAATACATAGAAGAAATCACCTCTCTCAAGGACCAGATATCGTTCAAAGAGAGGATAGAGGTACCAGAAGGGATCGATGACATCGTTATAGCTGGGATGGGAGGATCTGGAATAGCTGGAAAGATCTTCCATGACTTCTACTCCAAGAAACCAGTGAGTCTGGTTGGTTCGTACAACATACCAGAATTTGTTGATTCCAAGACCCTGTTCGTTGCAATAAGTTATTCTGGAAACACCGAAGAGACCCTACAGGCCACCATGAAAGCAAAAGAGAAGGGTGCCAAACTGAGGGCGATAACATCGGGGGGAAAGTTGTCAGAGTTGGTTAAAGAGGTCGTCATTGTTCCCGGGGGATTCCAACCGAGGTCTGTGGTCGGGTATCTGACTATGCCCCTCCTGAGAGGGTTTGGATTAGTGGACGATGCCGAGGCGGAGATGACAAGGAAGCTTTTGGTGAGCGAGGATATGTACTTAGACCCCTCCCAGAAATACGCTGACGAGATATTTTCAAACAAAAAGATTCCGGTTATCTTTGGAACGCCTGGAGTTGATGCCATAGCTTACAGGTGGAAAACACAGTTCAACGAGAACGCCAAGGTACTTGCATATTCGAACTCATTCCCCGAACTGAATCACAACGATACTATGGCGCTGGAGAACACGTACCGCAAGGATGAGTTTTACTTCTTCGTTTTGACACACAAACAACTAGGGAAAGAGATCATAGATAGGATCAGGATCACTTCCAAACTATGCAAGACCGAGATGCGAGAGATTGAGGGAGATGGCACCTCACTGTTCTCAAATGTGTTCACACTTATCCACAAGGGAGATTACATTTCTTACTTCCTGGCAAAGAAGAGGGGAGTAGACCCCAGGAATGTAGCAATAATAGAGAAGCTGAAGGAAGAGTTAAGAAATTCAAAGTGAGAATTACCAGTATGGGACTGTCCCGAAGTGGCCAGTAAGTGTTGTTATGAGGCTGACATAATTATTAATATAACGTGAACTTAAACCATGAAATCTAGATGACGGTTATCAAGAGGGAGGAGCTGGTCACAGCCCTGAATGTAATATTCAAACCGTCTGGAATGAACCAAAAGGAAATTGAGGAATTGGCCGACTATGTTCTCAGCTTCTTTGGTTTCGAAGACACTCTTGTAGACAACATACTGTCTCAGCAGGACAGAGACGTCTTCTACACTCTTGAGGAGACTGGGATACTCTCAACGAGCAGTGAAGACATCACCTTGATGAAGGGTAAGACCTGGAGAATACACTACTGGCACATCAACGACCCGAAGATCAAGAACATTCTGAGCACGAGGACCGAGGGCGAGGAAAACATATACGACAAGATTTTCAGAGAGGAGCTCAAGTAGATGGTTCACAACGGACCATGAACTGTTATAACGGCACGCGCTGAGTCAAGTTATTTATATGCATTTAAACTGACAACTCAATGGGAAATGAGGTTCTGAACCTGTTGAGGAAGGGCAGGACCATGGTCATATCGAGCACCGGAGAGAGTCTTTGGTCTGCCAAGGTGTTCTACGCCCTAGAAGGAGGAATAGTATTCCTGGTGGAGAAAGGAAGCCTCACTCTCAGGAACATCCAGAAGAATGCTAATGTCGTATTCACTGTGGACTTCGACGCGCCAGATATATTCATCCAGGGCACAGGTAAGGTGGAGATTCTTGGAGAGCCTAGAGATTTCCACAAGGAGAGGGGAACACTGCTTTACAAGGTACCGGAAGACGCCCTCTTCGTGAAATCGGGACACGTCCTCATGGCAAAGATGCTGCCAGACAACGTGAGGTTTAGCGACTTCAGGGCACAGCCCAGGAAGACGGACAACAAGTTTAAGGCCGAGGAACTGAAGGAGAAGAAGACTTTCCGGTACTGGAGAGCGCTACGTCCGTGGTCATTCCAGCAGAGCGTAACTTCACTCATATTCGGAGCACTCCTCGCATTCCAGGTAAGCTTTTCGTTCAGGGTCAACGTTTACCTTCTGCTCTTATCAATAACGGCACTCATTCTGGTGCATGGGGCGTTCAACGCTTACAGCGATTATTTCGATTTCACGCTAAAGACTGACAAGCCAGAGGGGATGGGTTCGGCCGGTGCGAGAGTGTTGATAGACAGGCTGATTCCGACCAACAAGTTTATGCAATTCACGACGGCCGTATTCATAGTTGGACTCGGCATTGGGATATACCTCGTCGTGCTGAGGCCGGTCATTCTTCCTTATGTGATCATAGGCCTTATCGCGGGTCTGATTTATGGCATGCCAAAATTCGGGTGGAAGAGAATAGCACTCGGGGACCTCGCAGTCTTCCTCGCCTTTGGACCTGGAATTTTTCTCGGATCTCTGGTACTTCAGGGTGGCCACGTTGGGATTCCCGAACTCCTCATATCATTCTCTCTGGGTATGATCATTGTGGCAATACTGCACGGAAACAACTGGAGAGATATCAGGGAGGACAAAGAGGCCGGAGTTAGAACAGTCGCTCTCTATCTGGGAGACAAGGGTTCACTGGTTTATTACGTCACCCTGATCTGGGCTTCGTATCCACTCTTTGTTATTGCGGTCATACTCGAGCCCAGGCTGTTCCCAATACTCGGAGCCCTGCTGACCATTCCGTGGGCAATAAGACTCACAAAGATCGCACGAAATGCCAAGAACATGAAGAGAAACCTTCTGGATATGCTGACGGCAAACTTCACATCACTTCACATCTATTTTTCGGTAGTGTTCCTCGTAGTGTTCCTGGGACTGCTCTACTTTTTCCCTTGGATTCAACTCCCTTGAGAGCACTCAGTGACCGGTCTGCTTCGGTAGTGACCGCTGAGACCTGACTTCGTTCACGAGGTTGGTGAGAAGATCCCTCATGAATTTCTCGGCATTTTCGTCAGAGAATTCTCCATTCTCATTTATTTTCTTGTCCACAAATCCGATGATGACCTCTGGCTTGTTAATGATTCTTGCGTCCAGGTACACGAATGATTGCCTAAGGTGATACTGTGCGCGGGACCCGCCCATCATACCAGTTGAGGAACTCATTATCGCGCCAGTCTTTTTCGAGAATACGTTGTTTGGAACTGATGCCCAGTCTATTGCATTTTTCAAGAAACCCGGTACAGAGTAGTTATACTCGGGTGTGACCACGAGGAATCCATCTGTGTCGTTTATCAGTCGCTTGAATTCTACAACAGATGCATCCAGTTGGTGCACATTATCTGCATTGAAGATAGGAATATCGGTCAGGTCGGCTACCACAAGCTCTGACCGCTCCGGCATCAATGTTCTAGCTTTATCAAGCACCTTTCTACTGAATGAATCTCTCCTCAGGCTCCCGCCAATTCCGGCAATGCGTATTTCCTTCTCTCCGCTCATGAAGAGCTATGTAATCAAAGTAATTAAGTTTCTTTCGTATATCTTACTACCACTTTCTGCACAACACCATCATTCCGTTTATCGTCAGGAAGTGAGGTTGTTGTTCTGATTATTACTAAAACGATTAATCGTGGATTGTTTGTACCGATTATGGAAAGCGACTTTCCCAAAGTCGGGTATAAGCAGATGGGTTTGACGGGGGAGAAGGTATCGGAACTCGGACTGGGGACATACGGTATAAATGACTACGGGAGAGGGGAGGAGGCATTCTTATATGCAATTGAAAGGGGCGTAAACCTCATTGACACTGCGGAAGTCTACCACACCGAAGACTTCGTGGGAAGGGTCATAAGCAAGGTTGGGAGGGAGAATCTATTCATAACCACCAAAGTTGCTCCCAAGAACCTTGCTTCAAGGGAGAGTACTATCAGGTCTGCGACAGGATCCTTGCACAAACTTGGCATAAGTTCTGTTGACCTAATCCTTATTCACTGGCCTCACAATTCGATGAGCATTGCGGATCAGGTGAAGAACATAGAGGCCGTTCAGAAGGAGGGACTGGCTCGATTCATAGGAGTGAGTAATTTCACGGTAGGGCAGATGGAGGAGGCAAAGAGTGCAACGAGCTCCGCGGAAATCGTCTGTAACCAGGTCAAGTACAACCTTGAAGAGAGGGGAATCGAGAAAGACGTGATCCCCTTTTGTGAAAAACACGGGATAAGTATTGTGGCTTACACCCCCATAAACAAGGGCGATTCCTCGAAAGTCGTTGGGCTTGGTGAGGTTAGCAAGAAAACGGGAAGGACGCCAATTCAGGTCTCACTCAACTTCCTGATGATGAGACAGAACGTGATACCCATACCCAAGACGGAGAGTCTCCAACATATGAAGGAAATCCTTGGCTCCACAGGCTGGAAACTAGACGACAGGGACGTCTATTCGCTTTCCAGATGAATGTTAGAGGAAATATAACGAGTATAATCGCTATCTTTTTTGAATTATTCCCTTCCCTAGAATTCCCGGATTCCACCAAATTTTATTCACCTATTATGTTGGGTACCTTCCCGCTGACTGACTTAGCTTCTTTCGTTGTCTAGTCATCCGTCCTGCCAGCGAAGACGTAGAATTCCATTTTTTTGACCAGCTCTTTAGGGAACTTCTCTGGATTAGTTGACCTGTAGCCGAACAACTTCATTGCAAGGCTCCTGTTTGCTGTTAAAAGCTCATAATATTCGAATTTTAAAGAGGCAATCTTGATGTTTAGGGAAAACAGCTTCATCCTGGATTCGTGATCGTTCATTTTTCGAATTCCCTCAATTTTTCAATAAATATGGCATAGTCATCTTTTGCTGTCTTAACGCTCTCTCTGAGTGAGACAAGTAGTTCCTCGCTCTCCCGTATCTCATCCTCCATTTTATTCATAAACAACCCCCATTCAATAGGAGTCGTCACTCGCAAGAGGGTTTGGCTTTCGACGCACTGGAGGACTCCATCTCCATTTAGTCGATTAGCTTTCTCGATTTATTTCTTTCCGTAATTCGGGTCACTTCTATCCCTCTTTTACTGGTGCCTCGGTTCTGTAATTTGATAGAATCAAGCTTGGCTTACGTCATCTACAATACTAATGAAAATTTACCTATGTTCTTAGAAGTTCTCATAGGTTTATAGAAACATTCACGAGACTCAGAATTGCAAACCTGATGTCATTTCGAGAAAAGTAAAAATGCTAAGGTTGTCCAAGCTTGTGGAATAGATGGATGCAGGTGAGGAAATGCTGAACCACCAGAAAAGTAACATTCCGTACGAAAACAGTTTGGACTAAGAACATTGAAAATTTGAACAAAGACTTGCTTCAAATGAACATTCCAAGAACCGCACCAAAACCATTTGATGGAGTGAAGCAAAAGTTTACTATAGGTACTAAATCAATGCTTATAATTTAAAAATTCTAAGCGAGTGACCGTAAAGTTAAGAATCAGAGCCGATAGTAGAATCAAAACCTCATTTTTGAACCAGTAATTAGAAATGAATACATAGTGTATTGGATGTATTATTGCGGAATCACATACAACAATCTAATTCTGTAATAAATCCGGGCAATAGCTACATATCATAGACAATTTAACGCAAAGACTAAGTAACATTATGTCTATTTCCTTTTGATGCCAAGTAAAAAGACGACAAAGAAGGTTGCTGCAAAGACTTCTAGTAGTAAGAAAGGCAGCAGCAGGTCTTCGAAAAAAGCCGCTCCAAAAAAGAAGAAGTAAAGTAAGAAATCTGAAAAAATTGACAAGAGACAAAATATCTGAGGGTTCCAAATTGGAACCCGTGTTTTTTAACGAGTCTTTGGATTGTTGGAAGGGCGTCTACAAAGTCAATCGGATCAAAGGATTGCAATTTTTATGGAGTTCTAACCTTAGGAGAAACCTTCTTCTCCTGTGCCTGAGGATAAAAGCAAATATATAGGCAAGGAAATAGCTATTGATGCCAAGTCTAATTGAAACCATCGAGGTAAAGTTTTCAAAATATCATTCTCAGAAGATTGTAGCACTAAAGATCTTGGAGTACGGACTGAGAATCGATAAGGGACGAGTACTTTGTAACGACGTAGTCATCGAGCTTCGTTCCCTGGCAGGAATATGCCAAGTAGATACCCGTGCCGTAAAGGCGGCAATCGAGAACATAGAATCTGATAAGAAATTGTCAAAGATATTCCAGAACATGAAATCTACGATTCACCTCGGGAAAGTAGCACCGTTTCTTGGAATGGGAGAAATTGTAATTGAACCCTACGACGCAAGAGATTATGGCATCATATATCAGACGGTAGAGGTGTTATGGAAATACAAGGTGAGCATTAGGCAGGCAATAGGAGACGATCCAGACCTGGTAGGCGAACCAAAACTCTACATCATCACCGACACTACGATTCCTGCTTCCATAATTCCGGAATTGAAGAAATCAAGCAAGATCAAGGGTGTCACCATTTACTGATTTTTGGCTTTTAATATTGACTGCCCTGGAAATCTCTTAAAGATTTTGCTTCCCTTCTTCCGATAAATGGCATATTCAAGTGGCCAATTCTAGTTCTCAATAAGGAGATTGCTCTACTTCTCCTCTACCCAAACCGAGTAATCTCTTCCAATGAAGTTATTAATTTCATACCCCAATTGCCAAATTTAATATAGTTCATATTCTTACCATGTCGTAGGAATGATAACATCAATGTATGAATTTGAACAATGCCACAGGAGCATAACTGAAAAATCCTTGCTTTCACAGGAAGTGGAGAGTGATACATAGTCATGGAGTCAAAATTGCACTTTGAAGCAATCGGAGTTAGAAGTGCACTATTGCAAGGAGTTGCAAGTGCTGCTCCTGCGGGAGCAGCTGTCGCAACATTCACGGGAGCAGCCGCCTTTGCGCGTGGGGCGTTGCCGCTCACTGCGCTTGTAGCCTTCTTTGTAGTATTACTGAATGGGTACATCATAAGCAGAATCTCGTTGAAGGTTTCAGGCTCCGGTGGATACTATGAATACGTGAAGGCGGGTCATGGCCCTACTGCAGCGCTGTTCACTGGCTATATGTACATCTTCTATCAGATAATGGCACTGGCATTTGTGGCTCTGAGCGTAGCGGTCTTTGTTCCAGCAGCACTATCTTATCTGTTTAACGTCTACATCTCGCCATTGCTTGTCGTTCCACTACTTGCCGCAGCACTGGCTTATGGATACATCGTGTCGGTAAGGGGGATCAAAATATCAACCGCTTACACCATGGTGATGGCACTGATAGAAATCGGAGTCATATTGATTATGGGAATCTATGTTCTAGCAGTTCATCCAACTCTAAACAACATATCTGTGTTCACGCTGAAGTACTCCACAAGCAGCTATGGGCCAGTGACCGGAGTTGCACTTGGGGTGTTGTTAATGTACACTTCCTTTGCAGGGTTCGGAGCATCCGCACCACTGGGTGAAGAGACGAGGAGAGCTAAGGAATCCATCAGCAAATCCATCATCTATTCCGTGATTATACTGGGCGTGTTTTATGTTTTCACAGCATACTTCTTTACAGTCGCTTACGGCCCAACCAACATGACGAGCTATGCAGGAGCATTAGTTCCCGGCATCTCCATAATGGGAAGCTTTCTTGGAGTGGGGGCGGCCATAACGATCACCGTGCTTTTTATAAACAGTCTGTTGACGGGATTGGTTGTTCTCACAAACGCAACATCGAGGGTGCTTATGACTATGGGAAGAGACGGTCTGGCACCAAAGAGTCTGGCAAGAACACACAGCAAGAGAATGACTCCCTATGTATCGGCTGCAGTAATAGTGATTTCAGCATTCGTATTTTCTGCACTTGGAGCAGAACTGCTGGGAGGATTCAATGCCTTTATCACTGCGGCAATTGGTGCGACCTTAGGAACACTCTTCGTTCACATTATAATAAACTCCGCATTCCCATCGATCAACAAGAAATTTGCGGGGAGGTTTGGAGTGGGAAATATTATGCTGAGTGGCGTCTCTATCGTCATCTTCTTGTTTATCCTAGCTTCGACCTTCATAGGTACACCTAATCCAGTGACAACAGGTCTGGGTGCA
>CAYMEF010000020.1:0-22401 GCA_964389625.1 uncultured Thermoplasmatales archaeon | reverse complement strand
ACCTCGCCCAGTCGTAGTCAGAGCCCATCGCACTCATCATTTCGAGTGCACAGCATGCCAGTCCGAATGTGAATGGCCAGAGTGATTTACCAGTTCCCCACTTCATTGCCTCGTCGATCGTGGTGACCAGAATGTTATCCGACACTCGACCACCTCATGTATCCTTTCCTGGATGCATAGAAGAGTCCACCAAGCAGTATTGCGATGAATAGGACTATGTCCAGGAATATTCCAACTCCCAGTGCCTTGACCGAACCTGCCCACGGAAGGAGAAGGACGAAATCAACATCGAATATGACGAATGCCATTATGAAGAAGTAGTACTGGACGGGAAGGGGCGACTGGAAGTCTCCTATCGGCACCTCTCCGCACTCGTAGTTGTCGTGGGTGTATCTACCGTAGGCTTTTGGAGAGAAATGGCGTGCTGTTCCAAGCAGTATCGCGATAATTATAGGTACAATAATGACTGCCAGAGCAAGGGCAGCCAACTCAGGGGTCATGCTCATCTATGGTGGAGTGATTTATCAAATTTATATGTTTGTCAGATTTCAACACGGTTAAGTATCACGAAATCCCTGATACAGACTTTCTCTCGGGACCTTTCGATGTTCCCTTCTGTTTGAACTTAACAAATATGTCAGCTGCAAGTAACTGCCTCATCAGTTGTATGCCTAGCGCGGGGTCCACTCCCTTCGGACAGACCTCCGAACATGCTCCGGAAAAGTGGCACCTGTAAACTCCATGCTTCGAGTCCAGGACTTCTACCCTCTCCTCGAATCCGAGGTCCCTGTTGTCCGAGATGTATCTGTATGCCTGCGCCAGAGCCTGGGGTCCGAGATAGAGTTCATCTGCCGCATTGGTGGGGCAGGCGGAGAGGCACAATCCACACATTATGCAATCGGTGAACATTTCATATCCCTCCCGCTGTGCGGGGGTCTGCAGGTACTCGCTCTTGGGCTCTTCCTCTTCCCTTATTATGTATGGTTTGACCTTCTCGTGGTTCCCGAAGAGCTTTGAGAGCTCTGGGACCAGGTCCTTCACAATCTCATAATTGCCCATCGGATCGACCTTCACTAGGTCCTTGTCCAGTTCGAGGATCTGGGTCTGGCACGCCAGCTTCTCCTTTCCGTTGATTATCATTCCGCAGGACCCACAGATGCCCATCCTGCAGGAGTACCTCGCGGCCAGCGTGTGGTCTAGGTGCTCCTTTATGTACAGTATTCCGTCCAGAACTGTCATTCCCCTCTGTACCGGTACCTTGT
Source organism: uncultured Thermoplasmatales archaeon (assembly GCA_964389625.1). Classification (GTDB taxonomy): domain Archaea; phylum Thermoplasmatota; class Thermoplasmata; order Thermoplasmatales. Next base: position 21,139 of record CAYMEF010000020.1, on the reverse strand, counting down.
ATTCTTCGTACCTTGGGGCTTCCTTCTTTTCAGGGTCGTACCTTCTGACCCTGAACGTAATGGTCTTTACAACTTCTCCAAATCCCTTGAGTGCTATTTCTTGCATATCAGATTCCTCCAGTCAACATTGCCACAATCGTGTTGGACCCGTAGATGAAAATTATAAGTGCAACAACGAAGAGCGTATAGGTGATGATCTTCTCGTTCCTTTCCCCGGAAAACTGTTCCGATAGTATGACCCTGAAACCGTTGAAGACGTGGAACACCAGGAACGTGAGGAGGAGTTCGAAGACTGAGCCCCACGCCAGAGATGTGTAGATTGCCTTCACGTTGTAGTAGTACAGGGTGCCACCTATCAATATGTGGGATGTTCCTGTGCTGTTGTACAGGTAGAGTATCTTGTCGGATGTCGGAGCGAGCGCACTTATGGCAAGGAAGTGGAAAGCTCCGAACACGAGTATGAGGAGACCAGTAATGTACTGGATGAACATTATTCTGGACTCTCTCACAGTATCACCCCCGTGAATATGAAGTAGATTCCGATCACGCTTATCACGATCATGAAGACACCAAGAACCACCTTGAGTACATCGTTCAGCCCCTTCAGAGACTTGGGTCTGTACGGGAACTCCGGTCGGTATGGCCTGGGAAGCATCAGCCCGTTTTCAACTATGGTGAGGCGAATGCCGTTTAGTGCGTGGTAGACAGCAACCAGCAGTACGCCCGATAGTATGAAAGGACCGAAGTGCGGGCCAAATGGATAGTCAAGGAACACCATCAGCGAATTCCAGGTAATAGGTCCATCCAGTATGTGAGACGTCTCCCAGACGTGTGCAATCAGGTACAACCCAAGTATTATCCCCGTGAGCCTGTGAAGGGCATACATCCACCTGTCTGTGCCGTACTTGATGGGGTTAAACCACGAAATCCATCCTTTCTTGTTTTCGATCGTCATCATTTCACCTCAATATACCCTCGGCTCTGGTTTCCACTTGGTGATCGTTACGGGGCGGTACGTGATACTCAGTGCGCCATCCACCCTCTGGGCGATAGTGTGTTTGAGGTAGTTTTCATCATCCCTCTTGGGGTAGTCCGTCCTGAAGTGTGAGCCCCTGCTCTCCCTCCTCTCAAGTGCACTGTTCACCACAACTTCAGCGAGCTCTACGAGGTTCTTCATCTCGAGCGAGGCTATGAGATTCTGGTTGTACACATTCCCCTTCTCCGAGATTGAAATCTTTCCACTCTTATCGACCAGGCCCCTGATGATCCGCAACCCTTCGGTGAGATCCTTCTCGTTTCTGAACACATATGCGTCCCTGTCCATAGTGACCCAGAGGTCCCTCTTGATATCGTAGGGATCGTTGTCCCCCGTATCCTTGTATGCATCAGCTATGAAGTTCTCTGCCCTCGATCTCTCCCCTTCAGAAAGAGTGACGGATGAGGCGCCAGACGTGAGCCACCTGGCTACGTCTGCTCCCGCCGTTTTCCCGAATACGACACACTCGCTGGTAGAGTTAGCCCCCAGCCTGTTAGAGCCGTGAATTGAAACGCAAGCTGCCTCCCCCGCAGCCCACAGACCGGCCACGCCAGTGAATCCCTCTCTGGTGACTTCTATCCCGCCCATGGTGTAGTGGGCTGACGGTCTAACAGGGAGGGGAGAATCGACTGGATCAATCCCTACATAGTGGTTCCCGATCTCCCTGACCTGGGAGAGTTTTTCCTTTATCTTTTCTGCTCCGATTGGTGAAAAGTCGAGAAGGAGATAGTCCAGACCGTTTGGACCCTTGAACCCATTGCCCGCCAGGATCTCCGTCATCATGCTCCTAGAGATAATGTCTCTCGGGGCCAGATCTTTCTTCGTGGGGGCGTACTTCTCCATGAACCTCTCTCCCTTGGCATTCCTCAGAATTCCACCATCTCCTCTGACTCCCTCTGTTATCAGAATACCTGACGGGACCAGACCAGTCGGGTGGAACTGGACGAACTCAATGTCCTTGAGCTTCATCCCCCTCCTCAGCGCGATTGCGAGTCCATCTCCGGTCACTAGGTGAGAATACGTTGTATAACCATACAGCCTCCCGAGACCGCCAGTTGCTATGATCCCGGCCTTTGCCTGGAATATCCTGATCTGTCCGGTCTGGATATCGAAGGCCATGACTCCCTTGAACCTGTTGTTCTCTATTATGAAATCGTAAACGAATTGCTCATGGAATTTATCCACATTCCGATACTTCAGCAGGGTATCGTAGAGGGTGTGGACTTCATAGAACCCTGTCCTGTCGGCAGCGAACGTAGCCCTTGGATAGGAGTGGCCACCGAATGGTCGCTGTGCAACTCTACCGTCGTCTCGCCTTGCCCACGGTATGCCCCAGTGCTCCAGTTCCAGTACATCGACTGGTGCCTGCCTGACGAAAAACTCGACCATGTCCTGGTCGCACAGATAATCGGAACCCTTGACGGTATCGTAGGCATGAAGATCGAACGAGTCCCCTTCGTCCGTGTAAAGTACAGCAGCAGATCCACCCTCTGCAGAGATGGAGTGGGGGCGCATCAATTGATTCTTCGCGAGAATGGCGATTCTGAGCTTTCCATTGCCAACCCTAGCCGCTTCAATTGCGGCTCTAAGACCTGCGAGACCCGAACCAATTATAACTAGATCGTAATCAAATATTTCGACCAAATAGATCTCCAGCAAGAAAGTGCTTTACTCTATAAAAATTCTCAGTTTTTCACTCTAAATTAAATTAAGTACACCTAATATCTATAAATGATGAATAAGAATCAATTCCTGCACACCCGGAAGCTAGGTGGCAAGAATCGAAAACGCAAAAAATAGGAATCCGATCACTACCATCCCGACAGCGTCAATCTTCCCCAGATCTATGACCTTGTAGAGGACGCCCGCAATCTCCATTATTATTATTCCAAGAAAGAACAGCGGATACCTGAACCTCGACGGAAGTATCTTCATCATGCTCACAGCCCCGCGTGAATGAGCACTATGTTGGGTATTATTCCGGCTATCATGCCCCTTATGAAGAGATCGACAAATACGAACATTATGAGGCTGGTCCATGCTATGGCCTCGTGGTGTCCGTTCAGCCTAGACTGGAATCTGTAGAGGGTGTTCTTCCTGCCCTTGTTGGCAGGACAGTTGACGCAGTCCCTGTAACCGCCTATGAGATGCCTCACCGAGTGACAAGAGAATGTGTAGACTGTAACTGCAATCGTGTTGATCGCGAGTATTATGGTCCCCAGGCTCAGAGTTAAAGATCCAGTGTAGGCCATAGAGTAGTAGACGTCATAGTAGAAGAATGGAAGTATTCCCCATGCGGTGTACATGAAATACCTATGCAGGTTCTCCACTCTGAAGAAACCTGTCTCTCCGCTGTACCCTCTGGTCTTCGTGTCCAGCCGCACGTCGGATGCGCAGCTATTGGGGTGGAAAAAGAGGTGTCTGTGGTAGTCCTTCCTGTACGCATAGCAGGTCAGCCTGAACAGGACAACGAGCGGAAGTATCAGGACGGTGGGTGTGTAGAATGGGTCGGTGAGTCCGTCGGTCACCGGAACCTTGTAGAGGAGTATCAGCCACGTACCCAGCACCGATATGAAGACGAAGGACCAGAACCTCCAATTGGGTTCGAGGAATTCCGGGGGAATTATGTGCTTCAGGGCGGTTTCGTTTGCAGCCCTCATGCCCTTTCCCTCCTCTTCCTCCTTGATCTTATGAGCATGGCCAGGGGGTCGTAAGAAACGTTGACTGCCCTCTCTTTCTCAGGTATGATTGCGTTGTCTGTTATGTGTATCTCTTCCGGGCATACCTCGGTGCAGCACTTCGTTATGTTGCAGTAGCCGAGACCAGCGTCCCTGTTCATGAACTCGGACCTGTTTAGCGCATCCAGTGGGTGCATATCCAGGGACGCAGCCTTCACAACGTGCCTGGGTCCGAAGTAATCCGTCTGGTGCTCCCTGATGACGTGGCAGACGTTCTGGCATAGGAAGCACTCTATGCACTTCTTGAACTCCTGGGACCTCTCAACGTCCACCTGCGATATCCTCCAGGGTTTCTCCAGCCCCTCCCTCGGAGTGAACTTGGGTATCCTCTTCATCAGCGCCCAGTTCTCTGAAACGTCAGTCACTAGATCTTTTATCAGCGGGTATGCAGCCATCGGGGAAACGATGATCTTACCCTCTCCCAGTGAATCCACCCTCGTCTTGCACATCAGTGCAGGTCTGTGGTTGATCTCGGAGGAGCAAGAACCGCACTTCCCTGCGGAGCAGTTCCACCTGAGGGAGAGCGTCGGGTCGATGTGCTTCTCGATGTGCTTCATAGCATCAAGAACCACCATTCCGTCTTCCCTCGGTACCTCGTAGTCCACGAACCTTCCCTCCTTCTCGATCGATGGGTCCTGCCTGTACACGCTCAACTTTATCGTTTCCATCAGTACACCTCCTCGGGTATGAGTCTCTTCAGTTCGTCTGGAATCCTCGGAACATCCCTCCACACTAGTTTCATTCCTTGATCCCCCATCGTGTATATTATGTTCTTTTTGAGTTCCGGGTTCTTCTTCGGGTAGTCGCTCCTGGCGTGAGCACCCCTGCTCTCCTTCCTCTCTATCGCCCCCCTGATTATCGCCTCCGCCGCCGTCAGCATGAAAGGAAGTTCTAGTGCCTGCAACAGTCCCTTGTTGTACTTCAGCCCCCCCTGGACCCCCACATCCTTTGCCCTCTCCCTGAGGTCCAGTACGTTCTTCAGTGCCTTCTTGAGTGTCTCCTCGTTTCTTATTATGCCCACGTTGTCGCTCATGTTTTCAGCGAGGCTATCCGCTATCTCATGAGGATTGGTCCCATCCTTAGTGAGGAACGATTTAACTCTATCTATCTCCGCAGCTACAATGGAATCGTCTATCTTTCCCAGGGGGACGTTCTTCACGTAACCGGAAGCTCCATCGCCGCTCCTCTTCCCAAACACGAGTATGTCTGCGAGAGAGTTTCCTCCAAGCCTGTTAGCTCCATGAAGTCCGCTCGCGACCTCTCCAGCTGCGAAGAGGCCCTTCACGTTAGTGACGGTAGTTTCAGGATCGACTCTTATCCCTCCCATCTGGTAGTGGGTGGTGGGCGCGACTTCCATCTTATCCTTGGTTATGTCAACGCCCGCAAAGTCCAGGTATTGCTTGTACATGCTCGGTAGCTTTTTCTTTATGAAATCGGGCCCCTTATGGGTTATGTCCAGGTACACCCCACCGTGTGGAGTTCCCCTGCCCGCCATTATCTCCGCGTAGATCGCCCTTGCAACTATGTCCCTCGCATCCAGTTCCTTCTTCTTGGGAGAATAGCGGAGCATGAACCTCTCCCCTTGGGTGTTGAGCAGAATTCCGCCCTCGCCCCTCACACCCTCCGTGACCAGCAGTCCCTTTACTCCCGGCGGATATACCATTCCTGTTGGATGGAATTGGATCATTTCCATGTCCATCAGTTCGGCACCGGCTTCATATGCGAGGCCCAGTCCGTCGCCGGTGGACTCCCATGAATTGGATGTCACCTTGTAGATCCTTCCGCACCCTCCCGTTGCGATTATAACCGCTTTCGAACTGAAGACGTAGAACTCGCCCGTGTTCAGTTTCAGCCCGACCGCGCCTACTACCCTGTCACCTTCCTTCAGGAGCTTCGTGATATAGAGTTCGTCGAAGAACTGGATGTCCCTGTGCAGGATCTGGTCCTCTAACGTCTTGATTATTTCCAGCCCCGTCCTGTCACCCACGTGGCAGAGCCGCCTGTATGTATGGGCACCGAATGCCCTCTGCATAATGGTTCCTTCCGGGGTCCTGTCAAAAAGAGCGCCATACTCCTCGAGCTCCCTTACCCTGTCCGGTGCCTCCTTTGCGAGCAGTTCCGGCATCCTGAAGTTTGAGATGTATACCCCCTCTTCCATGGTGTCCGCGAAGTGCACTTCCCAGCTGTCCTCAGAGTCGACGTTTGCGAGTGATGCTGCAATCCCTCCCTCAGCCATCACTGTGTGTGCTTTCCCCAGAAGTGATTTCGAGACCAGCGTGACGCGGTCACCACCGTCAAAGGCCGCAATAGCCGCTCTCATGCCAGCCCCTCCCGCGCCAATTATCAGAACGTCCGTTTCGTGCTTGATGTAATTTGAACTCATACAACTCATCAAATGTCCTTGGCACTTCGAAAAGTATTTTACATGATATAAATTTTTAGAGAATACTGAGATTGTTTATCCCCATTTACATCTTTAAGGGTTTGAGTTGGAATCAATCAGATGGTCGAGAAATCGATCTTGTTCTTCTTCCTGTCCTTGCTGAGTAGCACTATTCTGGAATCTTCCCTCTCGCCTCCGAAATCGTAGTTGAGATACCCATTCAACCTGTACGAGAAATCTCTGATCTCCTCGTGAGAGGGCATGTCGTTTATCGTCAGCCTGTTCCTGGAACCCCCTACGTGCACATACCCCTTGTTCTCCACAAAGTCTGGGTCTGCCTTCTTGTCCAGCCTGTAGTACTCTTCGATGTATCCCAGATTGAAGTTCTTGACCAGAGTGTGCCTTATCACCGTTCTGGTCTTGAGCGAGGGCAGCAGTTCCAGCGTCCTGTTTAGTCTCTCCCAGGAATCCTTGTAGATTGGGTTCAGGATCTCGTTGAAGAGCTTCTCGTTTGGCGCTGCGACCGTGACGTACAACTGTGTGGGAAGTACCCTTAGCTTCTCGAGCGCATCTGGCTGAGCTCCGTTGGTTACAGCGAACGTGGATATGTGCCTGTCCTTTGCCTCCTGGAGCAGGTCGTCCAGTTTACCGTATAGTGTCGGTTCCCCAGTAAGTGATATCGCCATGTGTTTCGGCTGCTGCGCGTCCAACCACTTCTTCATGTTGGTTCTCTGATCGCCCTTGAAGCCGGTCAGCAAGAGTCTCTGCGCCTGAATAGAACCCTCCATGATGTCTGCTGCATCGTCTTCCTCAGGAATCTTTGCACCTTCCCAACCCTGAGACCTCCAGCAGAAAGTGCAGTTTTCAGAGCACCAGTTGACCGAGGGTGTCATCTGAACGCACCTGTGGCTCTCTATTCCGTAGAATGTGTTCTTGTAACACGGCCTGTTGTAGTAGAGGTCCTGCCTGACCCAGTGGCATAGCTTGACCCCCGAGTGGTTTCCTACTATCTTGTACCCCTGTTTCTCCAGTGCCTTCCTCTTGATCTCATCCATTAGAAATTTCCCCTACCCCTGAGACGATGAACCCGGTGTGATACAGAAACGAGGTCTCGGGTCTCATTCCCATGGAGCTGAGCTGGATGGGAATGTCGATGAGTTCATGAACACTTACTAAAAAATTCTTCTCTATCAGAAAACGCGAAAATCTCTCCGCCTGGGAGTAGGTAGGAAGAATGGACGCGATCTTCTTGTTACCCTCGAGTTCAATGTCCAGGAAATTCCAGGGCTCCGGGTTGTCTATGAATATGCTCTCGAAAGAGTTGATGTCTGCACTCTTTCCGTCCACATTGTTCACTTCTATCATGTGTTCGACCTCGAACCTCCTGATGTTCTTTTTCATGAGCCTGTAATACTCCTCGTCAAGTTCGTAGCTGACCACTCTCGTTCTGAACATCAGTGCGGCGAGTATTGAGAACCCTCCCGCCCCTCCGCCAATTTCGAGCATACTGCCGCACAGCGGAAGGTCGAGCTCAAATCCTATCTGGCTGACGTCCTTGGGCAGCACTATCTGTGGCCCCCTCTCTATAGACATGGATACGTCGGCAAGAGTGGACTTCCTCGTTCTGAAAATTCTGGAGCCGATTTCCACACCTGCAGACCCCACATCGAACCCACCGGTATCGATGTTCCCCAGGTCCTTGATGTACAGGAGACCAGCTCTGTTCGAAAATGAGTAAAGTTCGCTGCCGTTGTAAAGCGTGACAAGCACAATTCGAGCAGAACAAAGAATTTAAAATAGTTATTCTTTCACTCTTGTGTCCGATAATGAGGAAGCGATCGGTTATCTGGTAAACAATCACTATCAGAAGAAGATATGCAAGATTTGCGGAAAGGTGTTCTGGACACTCGATGCGAACAGGGGGACGTGCGGGGAGGTCCCCTGCGATCCCTACACCTTCATCGGTAACCCCCCAACCTCAAAGAAGTACTCGCTTCAGGAGATGCGGGAGGAATTCCTCTCATTCTTCGAGAACCTGGGTCACTTGAGAGTGAAGAGGTATCCGATAGTTGCCAGATGGAGGGAGGACGTATACCTCGTGAATGCGAGCATCTACGACTTCCAGCCTCACGTTACATCTGGTAAAGTTCCCCCGCCCGGTAATCCACTTGTGGTATCCCAGCCGTGCATAAGAACGGTCGATCTGGACAACGTGGGAAAGACCGGACGACACCTGTCTGTGTTCGAGATGGGTGGTGCAAAGGCTTTCAATTTCCCGGACAGGGAGATATACTGGAAGGACAAGACGGTGGAACTGGCGGTCAAGTTCCTGGTACACCTGGGCGTGAAGAAGGAGGAGATAGTTTTCAAGGAGAAGCCCTGGGCCGGAGGCGGGAATGCGGGGTCATCAGTGGAGGTCATGGTCCGTGGTCTAGAGGTAGCCACTCTAGTGTTCATGGATATGGTGGAAACTCAAGGGGGGGACGTCGAGATAGACGGTATCCGCTACAGGAAAATGGAAAATAGGATCGTGGACACCGGGTACGGCATAGAGAGACTGACATGGCTCTCTCAGGGAACAGACACAGTTTACGAAGCTCTTTACCCCCAGATGGTGGCCGACCTGATGAAGGAGACGGGACTGAGTCGTCCCGGATTCCTCAGGCAGTTCATCGACTCCTATGCAAGCGAGGACGGTTCAGAGGTAGCATTTCTAGGGTCACTCAACGATGGAGACAGGTCCAGTCTAGAGAAGCTTTCAAACATATACATTCTCGCCGATCACACCAGGGCGATAACTATTCTTCTCTACGACGGACTCGTTCCGTCAAACTCAAAGGCAGGGTACGTCCTCAGGATGCTGATCAGAAGGGCGCTCCTGTCTAGGAAGAAGCTTGGCATCGATACGGGACTCTGGGACCTCATAGAACAGCAGAAGGAGAGGTTCAAGGGAATCCTGGACCCGAGACTCGAGGGTTCAGCGAGGGAGATAGTCAAGCTAGAAACGGAGAGGTTCGACGAACTGCTCGGGAAGGGCGACGCAACGATCAAGAAGTATGCAAAGACGGGCTCCATAAAGGCAGAAGACGTGGTGCTGCTGTTCGAATCCAACGGTCTGCCGATCGAGTACGTAAGGGAAAGGTGTGAGGCACTGAAAATCAATTTCCCCGAGAAACTCGAGAAGTCCAAGGGTTTCTCTAACGTCCGTAAGGAACCAAAGGAAAAGGAGAAAACTCTAAGCAGCAAGTATCCCGAGACCGGGAGGTCGTACTACGACAACGAGAAGATACTGGAGTTCAATAGCAGGGTGATTGGCATTGAGGGCAACGAAGTCGTTCTCGATAGCACATATTTCTATCCAGAAGGTGGAGGTCAACCGTCAGACCAGGGTATACTCCTAGTATCCAATAAGAGATTGAACGTGACTTCGGTGAGGACGGTCGACGGGACCATACTACACGAAGTGGACGACGTCGACGGCATCTCAGTGGGAGACCCGGTGCACGGACTGGTGAATTCGGACAGGAGGGGGCGTCTGATGCAGAGTCACACCTCCACACACATACTGCTATCGTCCATCAGGGACGTCCTCGGACCACACATCTGGCAGGCGGGTGCGCAAAAGGACGAGAAGATCAGCAGGTTGGACGTCACGCACTTCAGGGATGTTTCACAGGAAGAGGTTACAGCTATAGAGGAGAGAGCGAACGAAATTATCAGGTCGAACCTCCCTCTACACAAGGAGTTTGTCAACAGGAACGATGCAGAGAGAAAATTCGGTTTCACCCTGTACCAGGGAGGAATACCAAACGGTAACAAGCTCAGGCTCGTTGAGATACCCGGAATCGACGCAGAAGGATGTGGTGGGACGCACCTCGATACCACGGGGGAAGCGGGATACATCAAGATAGTGAAGGTGGAAAGAATCCAGGACGGCACAATCAGGTTCCACTTTGCTTCTGGAAGATCGGCGGTGGAGTATTCAAACTCGCAGATCCGGCTCCTGATGCAGATAAGGGACAGGCTAGGAGAGGACCCTGCGAAGTCGTACGATGCAATGGTTCACACCCTGGAGCAGACTAGAAGGGCTATAGAGGCAGGGCTCGATTATTCTGTCGTCGGGTACGGTGGAAAGGACCTGAAGATTCTCGAAGTCGACGAGTCTATTGCGGACTCCGTTTCAAAGAGCCTCTCCTCCTCACTCGGAATAGTGGTATCGAGGGAAAGGATACGGGTCGCATCCTCATACCCGGAAGTATCCGCACTGGACGTAATGAAGAAACTCGAGAACGCGGGCATCGTGAAGGGCGGGGGTAACGGCGCCTATGCCCAGGGAAAAGTATTAAAAGAGAATCTCTGTCTGAAGGACGTAGAAGAGGCGGTTTCCAATAACAGCAGATGAACTCATAACGATTCGTTCTGCCGTGCGGAAATATTTTACCGTTACGGAGGAGATGAAAATCCAAGAGGGAGTATACGAATTCCACACCCTGGTAGACCCGAATCTGGAGGGGAATTTTAAGAAACTTGTAATCGACCTTAAGGGAGTTGGCTACATCCCAGTCATCGGAAGGACGAGAGAGGGGGGTTCGGACTACGTCATCTCCGTAATAAAGAAAAGGAACAACCAGCCATTCGGGAACTGGGTGAACATTGTTCTGCTCGTGGCAACGCTGGCATCGACGATCTGGGTGGGAGGTAGCCTTTCTGGGGAGTATTTTGGAATAACCAGTCAATCGCCCAAGTTCTTCTTCTTCGGCTTCATCTATTTTTCCCTACCCCTCTTGGTAATCCTTGGTTCGCACGAATTTGGGCACTATTTTGTAGCAAAGCGCAACGGAGTGGCTGCATCTCTCCCGTTCTTTATCCCGGCTCCCATTCCGCCGCTCGGAACGCTCGGAGCGTTCATCTCTCTCAGGGACCCCCTGCCGGACAGGAAGACGCTGATCAAGATAGGTGCTGCGGGCCCCATCGTTGGATTCGTTATGAGCATCGTCGTCGCGGTCATTGGGGCATACCTGGGAACGTTCCAGAAACCGGTTATGGTAACAAGCACGCAGGAGAATTTTCTGATATCCCTGCCCGTCATTTATTACCTCTTTCCGGTGATCCAGACCACGTACGTGCACCCGGTAGCGTTCGCTGCGTGGGTCGGTTTCCTGGTGACGGCAATAAACCTATTTCCTATAGGACAACTGGACGGCGGTCACATTGCAAGAGGGCTACTGGGGAAGAATGCGAAGTACCTGAGCTACACGTTCATTGTCATACTCGTGATACTCGGCATCTACTACGTTTCGTGGATACTGTTCGCCATTCTCATCATAATACTCGGCCTCACGCACCCTCCGCCACTCAACGACATATCCAAGCCAGGAAAGAGGGAGATACTGGTGGGCATAGTCGCAATCGCCCTGGTGTTGGTCAGCTTCTCACCAGTACCTTTTGTTGAGAAGGTATCACCGAACATAGCCACCTCCGAGCTGACGCAGGGTAACTACTTCGCGATCTTCGGCAACCCGGTGTTCAACAACGACAGCATGACCCTAACGGTGGACAACCTCAACAACTACACAATTCTGCTGTCAGTGTTGATAAAGACACCGGTAGGTCTGGCCTCGACTCCGTCGTTCAACGAAACGATGGTTCCTCACGAAAAGAGAAGCTACGATATAACGGTCTGGCCATACAACAACGCATCCCTGGGGTACTACTCCTTCACTATTACCGTCCAGACATCCGGTCACACTGTAACATACAACAGGAACGTGAGCATAGTCTCGCTCGAAACAAACCTCACCGCAGACAATTTGAACCCCTACTATTCCAACAAGGCCATTGAAAACATCACTCTGGCCAACGCAGGGAGTAGTGCTCTCCTCGAGGTGTATCGATTCAACAGCTCGTCTGATTTCTACATAAACGGAACGAAGGGGTTCGGTACATACGGCAACGGGACCTACATCTATCTGCCGTCCAACAACCAGGTCACCGCAAACATAGTCTTCTTCAACCTGACCCAACCTGCAGGGCTTGTACTGGTGAACAGGTATCACCCGTGGCATGCACTATTCATATTCTATATCCCTCAAAATTCCCCCAATTACAAGCTGCTCACGTAGTCCAGGTGCAACTGTTTGTCCCATAGTGGCTACCTACCATTTTAATAGGAAGTGATGTTTCACCACCATGGTCGACTATGACATAATAGTTGCAGGTGCAGGAGTATCAGGCTCCACCGCTGCGGCTATGGCGGGGAAGTTGGGGAAGAGGGTACTTCTTATAGACAGAAACACCGCCGACGAGCCAGGAAAGAAAACTGTTTGGGGATGGGTCTGTGGCGATGCAGTTGCAAAGTCTCACATAACTTATGTTCAAAGGAATCTAGGGAACACATTCAGTGATGCTGCCCTGGGACTGAAGGTGGACGGAGTTGTGGCTCTGTCTCCGGACCTCGGGTACAAGCTACCATTCGATGGTGAAGGCTACAGTCTGGAGAGACCAGTATTCGGGAAGGCTCTATTCGACGAGGCGATCAAGAATGGCGCCGAATTCAAGGGTAAGTTCAGTATAGAAGGGCCGATCATTGAGGACAACAAGGTCGCGGGTGTTTTCGGAAAGAACGATAAGGGGGAGGCGGAAAAGGTAAGGGCCAAGGTAACGATAGACGCACTAGGGATAGCGTCGCTTCTCAGGAGAAAACTCCCAGAGAACCCGTACATCGACAAGGAGATCGACTACGAGGACCTCGAGCTCACTGGGAGGTTCATCTACAAGACAAACGATTCATTTGACGATCAAAAATACTACGATAAGAAGAACGCCCTTATCCACCTGAACCAGCAGATGGCCCCCGGAGGATACGGATGGGTGTTCCCAAAGACGGATGGGAGGGTGAACGTTGGACTCGGTGTCCAGCACCAGAGCCTGGAGAAGAGAAACAAGAAGTTCGGAACTACGGACAATCTAAAGTCTCTCATCGAGAAGTATGTGAAGTGGAATCCCCTCTTCAGGGATTACAAGATGGACAATTCTCACAAGAATGGTGAGGGCTACTGGAGCGTAAGCGTAAGGAGACAGATGGAAGGCATGGTATTCCCAGGATACATCGGAGCCGGGGACTCGATGGCATCGGCCAATCCGCTGAGTGCGGGCGGCATAGGCCCGGCGCTTATCGGAGGAATACTTGCGGGTAAGGCTGCCTCTACAGCAGTCGAGGCAGGAGACAACTCTCTCGATGGTATGTGGAACTACAATAGGGAGTATGTCAAGCAGTACGGAAAGAACATGGCCGGGATGGAAATATTCAGGATATTCCTCCAGTCCATGAACAATAAGGATATCGACTATGGGATGAAGAGTTTCATCACGTACGAGGAAGCAGTAGAGATCACGTATGGCAGGATCCCCGAACTGTCACTCACCAAGAAGGTGAGCAAGCTCGTCAAGGGAGTCGGAGCACTGAGAACTTTCAAGGACCTCGTGTGGACGACCAGCAAGATGAAGGAATTCAACAGCCTCTATGATAACTATCCGAAGTCTCCAAATGAGTTTCCTGATTTCAAGAAGACGGTCGTCACGATGATAAACGAGGCCAAGGCACGGATGCCCCCGGCCCCCGTCTAATACCTATCTAGATTCCAGAACTATTTCAAGGAGTTGGTGAGGACTCTCCCCTCACTTACATTCGATCTGCAATATTGGTAGAGTGCATCGTACATCTGGAACTGGAGTCGTACCGGATTTTCTGAACTAGGAAGGCTCCACTACAACTCATTGATTATAATATCCCCGGACCACGGAAATTCGATTACAGAGAACTGTTCCTTCGGATACCGCCTATTACTGCGCGATGCTATAACTAGGGTCTCAATGATCATAAAATATCCGAGGAATAAGTGGAATGGAAGGGTTGCTTTCATAGTCCCGATTGCGATGCTCGGTATCGCAGGTATATTCTCGTACACGAGGGGATCCGAAAACAGGTACGAACCTGTCCAGCAGAAAGGGACAGAAGACTCGAATGAATCCGTGGAGTAAACAAAAGCCACGGTACTCCCGTCGGAACTCATCATCGCTCTTCGCTACAGTATCACCACAAATATCAGGTACGAGATGAGGGTACCTGCTATCACCCCGGTATTGAGGAACGGAAGGCCTGGAGCAGGTTTTTTAACGTTTCCTAGGACAAGATAGATCATCCCTGCTATACCTCCGATCAGAGGAAGGATGAAGAAAGGATAGAACCTTCCGATCTTCATGCCGTAGATGGCCGATGCAACCACCATTATGCCAGGGAAAGCAACGTCGCCGAAACCAAGAGCCATTGCGCTGTGCTCCGATATACCTTCGTCTGTGATCTCTATCTTTCCAATTTTCTTCCTGAAGTCGGTTGGAAAAACGAAGAGCATTGGAAGGTCCCTGTCTACTGCTATCTTGGCCAACCCTATCATGTGTTTTGTCTTGTAGACGGAGATGTAGTCGTACGCGGCGAACAGTGCCAGAAATACTGCTGCTGCCCAGATCCCGAGGATTAGACCGAGGAAAAGGGCCATCCCCGACGTGAGGAAGAAGCCTGCAATGTTTACGGTATACCACCTGTTGTGGAAAACCAGGGCGAGTACCGTTGCCATGGGTGCAGCTATCAACATCGCATAATACTGGTCGTAGGTATTTGCTATCACCAGGCCCAGGTAGGTCCAGACCAGGAAAACTACAAGCCCAATGACCGCAACGAACAACCACTTTAGAAAGTTGAGCTTGAATCGTTTGGCGAGCAGTATTAGGAGGGCAGAGAACGCGATTGCAGCCACAAGGTAGTACGCCACATAACCGAACCCAGAGGTGGGACTACTAGCAGAGACCGATGGCTCGACTGCGATGGCTATCGTAGCGAGGTATACCGCAAAAATTGAGGACAGGATGAACAGTATAAGGCTAGTCACCTGTGCGGCTGGGAACTCAAATCTATCTGCCAAATCTATTCATCTCTCCGATTTCAATGATTGGAGATTGGTATAGAGATTCCCATATATTACTTTCCTCGGTACCGCGAAGAGACCTTCGGTCGGCTCTCGAAAATGCCGAAATAGTCACGAGAAATTGATATACTAAAATTTAAGTGTCGTTACTCATGCCCGCAAAAGAGAGTGCAAGGCATGTTCAGGTTCCTTACATAAAGCACCTGCACGCAAGGGGCCCATTCAAACCTCTCAAAGACAAGCTCATGCTGTTCGGCCAGTTCGTCGGGGACTGGGACATAGTTGAAGCAAAGAGTCTCCAGGAGGATGGCTCCTGGATAAGCTCCACCGGAGAACTACACTCCGGGTGGATCCTGGGTGGAACGGCGGTTCAGGAGATATGGAAATCTAACGGCGATGGCATAGAGGATACGGGCGGAACGACAATCCACACCTACGATCCGGAAGGAGACGTATGGAACAGCATATGGATCTCCCCGAACCAGTCCACAATAAGGGGGTTCGAGGGTAACAAGATGGGAAAGGAGATAGTCCTCGAGTCGAGAGAGAGTAACAAGAGGAGGTTGAAGTGGGTTCTCTACGATGTGAAGGGTAGCTCATTCAAGTGTAGGTCCGAGAGTACGGTCGACGCTGGAAACAGCTGGATAACCACAGAGAAGATGCTCCTAAGGCGGCAGAAGACGCACAACAATGGGACGTTTGAGTACACAACCAAGTGATGATAACATTATTATAGAAGTGCTAAATTAGGTAAAGTGCCAACTGTCTCCTATTATCGGTCTCTTAAACAATCACTGAACGAGTGTACGGAAAAGGTAAGGCTGCTGGAGGAGAGCGTAGACCATAAGGAGAAAACAATCGCTGAGCTGAAAGAACAGACGCTTCGATTCTCGGCTGACCTCGAGAACTACCAGAAGAGGGTCGGAGAGGAGTCTCTCAAGCTAGTGAGCTACGCCTCCGAGAGAATCATCAAGGAGCTCCTTCCAGTGCTAGACACCCTGGACAACGTTAAGGACGAGGGAATCTTGGCTATCAAGAGACAGATGGAGGGAATCCTTTCGAAAGAGGGACTCTCCTCTATAGAAGATAACGCGAAGTTCGATCCAAACAGACACGAAGCAATTGGGGTGGAAGAAGGAGGAGAAGCGAATACGATAAAGAAGATCGTACGAAAGGGATATGCGCTAGGAGACAGAGTGATCAGGCCAGAGTTAGTAATTCTCAACAAAGGTGAATAAAAATGGAAAAGATATTAGGAATAGATTTGGGGACGAGCAATTCACAAGCGGCAGTCATGATGGCGGGTAAGCCGGTCGTTTTGCCGAGCTCGGAGGGAACTACGCTGGGGGGGAAAGCGTTTCCGAGCTACGTAGCGTTCACAAAGAACGGTGAGCTACTTGTGGGTGAGCCAGCGAGAAGACAGGCCCTTACAAACCCAGAAGGAACTGTTTACGCTTTCAAGAGGAGGATGGGTGAGAGCTTCAAGTTCAAGGTAAGGGATAAGGAATACACGCCTCAACAGCTATCTGGCCTCCTACTGCAGAAGATAAAGGACGATGCTGAAAAGTACCTCGGCGAGAAGATATCCAAGGCGGTCATAACGGTGCCCGCATACTTCAACGACAACCAGAGACAGGCCACAAAGGATGCAGGTGCTATTGCGGGACTCGACGTGGTCAGGATCATCAACGAACCCACGGCGGCCGCGCTTGCATACGGTCTCGACAAGACAGAGGGTGAGCACAGGATAATGGTCTTTGACCTGGGGGGAGGAACGCTGGACGTAACAATTATGGAATTCAGTTCGGGAGTTTACGAAGTACTCTCAACTTCCGGTGACACGAAACTGGGTGGAACGGATATGGACGAGGCGGTCATCAACTACCTCGCATCCAAGTTCCAGAGTGAGAATGGCATCGATCTCAGGAAGGACAAGAACTCCTACATCAGGCTCAAGGACGCAGCAGAGAAGGCCAAGATCGAGCTCTCAACGTCTCTCTCCACGGAGGTCAACCTTCCATACATTACGAGCGGAGCGGACGGACCGAAGCACCTCCTCATCACCATGACGAGGGCAGACCTCGAGAACCTGGTGAGGCCCACGATCGATCGCGCTAGGAAACCGATAGACGAAGCTCTCAAGGGTGCGAAACTATCAAGCAGCGATATAAGCAAGGTTATACTGGTCGGCGGACCGACCAGGATGCCCATGGTGAAGAAGTTCGTGGAAGACATAATGGGGAAGAAGGTGGAGAGTGGAGTCGATCCCATGGAGTGCGTCGCCATCGGAGCTTCAATTCAGGGTGCTGTCCTGGCTGGAGAGGTCAAGGGTATCGTGCTGCTCGACGTCACACCACTCACCCTGAGCATAGAGACTCTGGGAGGAGTAGCTACTCCTCTGATTGCAGCCAACACGACGATTCCCACCAAGAAGTCTCAGGTCTTCTCGACAGCGGCAGACAACCAGACTGCCGTTGACATAGTCATCGTGCAGGGAGAGAGACCCCTGGCGAAGGACAACACGTCGCTGGGAAGATTCATGCTAGAGGGTATTCCGCCCGCGCCGAGGGGGATGCCCCAGATAGAGGTCGCGTTCGACATAGACTCGAACGGTATACTGAACGTAACTGCGAAGGATCTCGCAACCGGAAAACAGCGTGGCATCACGATAACCTCCAGTACAAAGCTGAGCAAGGAAGAGATAAACAGGATGAAGGAAGAGGCTAAGAGGTACGAGGAAGAAGACAAGAAGAGGAAAGAGGAGATTGAGACGATAAACAATGCCGAGTCGCTCGCGTATTCCACCGA
The DNA here is from genome assembly GCA_964389625.1 of uncultured Thermoplasmatales archaeon. Taxonomy (GTDB): domain Archaea; phylum Thermoplasmatota; class Thermoplasmata; order Thermoplasmatales. The sequence continues at coordinate 3,193 of CAYMEF010000020.1, read as the reverse complement.
AAAGACGATCAGCGATTACGGCGACAAGATACCCCAGGACATAAAGGACACGATCAACGGGAAGCTGAAGGAACTGAAGGACGAGATCCAGAAGAAGGATCTCGCCGGAATGAAGGAGAAGATGGAAGTCCTGACCAAGGAGATACAGAAGATAGGGGAATACATGTACAAAAACGTCAAGAGCGAAGAACAGCCTCAGCCCGAAGGTACGGCCGATTCCTCGGCTTCGGCAGGAACCAACCCTGGAGAGACCGAAATCCACGAAGATAAAGGAAATAAGGACCAATGAACTTCTGATCTGAATGGGTAAGGACTACTACGCAGTTCTGGGAGTGAACAAGAACGCTTCTAAGGACGACATCAAGAAGGCATACAGGGATCTTGCGAAGAAGTACCATCCCGACCTGAACCCCCAGAACAAGAAGGAGGCCGAGGAGAAATTCAAGAGCATCAGCGAAGCGTACGAGGTCCTGATGGACGATCAGAAGAGGGCAAGGTTCGACCAGTACGGTGAGGAGGGCGTCAAGTTCCAGGGGGGATTCGACTGGAACCAGTTCCACCACTACCAGGACATACAGGACATATTCGGAGACATATTCTCGCAGTTCGGGTTTGGAGGAGGGTTTAGCAGTCCCTTTGGTGGAGGAGGATTTTCAGGACAGCAGAGGGAGCTACACGGGTCCGACGCATACGTGGAAATACCGATAGACGTCCGGAGGATTGCTAGGAACGAGAAGATGGAGGTCTACTACTTCAGGGAGATGAAGTGTGAGGAGTGCAACGGAACTGGGTCTGCCACGAAGAAGCTCCAGACGTGCCAGACGTGCAGGGGGAGGGGGTTTGTCGAGAGATCGACCAACCAAGGCTTCATACTATTCCGAACGACCGAGGTCTGCAGAAGCTGCAACGGAAGGGGTAAGATACCGGAGAAGGTCTGTCACATATGTTCCGGAACAGGTTACACCAGGAAGAAGGACAGGATAGAGATATCGCCTCCGGCGGGCATACACGAGGATGAGATATACATACTCAGGGACAAGGGGAACTACAGACCAGGAGGATCGGGTGACCTTAGAATTAAGTTCGACATAGATTACATGGAGTTCAGGAGGCAGAACGACGACCTTGAGAAGGACGTTCAGGTGGACTTCACCGATGCCATACTCGGAGGAAAATTGACAGTCCCGCTACTGCGTGGCGATAAAGAGATTGATATCCCTGCTGGTACGCAGCCGGAGGAGCGCATTGTTCTCAAGGGTGAGGGACTACAGAAGAAGAGCGGTAGGGGGAATGCTGACGTCATTCTGAGAGCAAAGGTTTCTCTTCCAAAGAAGATTTCAAAGAAGCAGAGAGAACTTCTCGAGCAGTTCAAGAACGAAAAGGGGTTCTTCTCGCAGTTTCATTTGTGAATCGAGAAGTACATCCTCTTGTTGTTCTTCCCCTTGTTTTCAATCTTGTAGATCTCAATCTCTCCTATCTCGGACGTGTTCCTGACGTGAGTACCGCCATCAGGTTGTATGTCCACATCGCCTATCTTGACGACCCTCAGGGTATCTGTTGTGGGAAGGAGCCGAAGGTCGACCTTGAGCGCCCCTTCCATTCCCAGGATCTCGTCCCGTTTCATCGTAAGGATTGATACCTCTTGGTTCTTCAGGAGCTCCTCGTTCACTCTCTTCTGGAGGGCGGACGAGATGTCACCGTTCCATTCCTTGAAGTTGAAGTCTATCCTCGAGTAGTCGACGTTTATCTGGTTTCCTGTGATCATAGCTCCAAACTCCTTCATAGCGATCGATGAAACGACGTGAATGGAAGTGTGTTGTCTCATCAGTTTGTACCTTCTGTCCCAATCGATCTTGAGCCTCACCTTCTCGCCCACAGCTGGAATCTGTTCTGTCACGTGGAAAAGTTCGTCACGCTTGATTACGTCCTTGACCTCGTAGGTCCCATTTCCAGATATGATCCCTGTGTCGTGCGGCTGTCCACCCGAGGAGGCATAGAATATGGTCTTGTCCAGTACAACCCCCTCTCCAAGAGCAACGACCTCAGCGTCTAATTCCTTAAGGTAAGAGTCTTCCAGGTAGATCTGTTTGGTGATCACATTCTCACCCCAATAAAGGGTATGAGAAGAGAAAACAGTGCGATAAAAACGAAGAAAATTCCGATGAAGATGTTGGTGGAAACGAAGAGTTTCATAATCCTCTTATCCGGGTCTAAAAAAGCACGGGCATAAGAAACAAATAGCGACAACCCCAGTACGAGGTAGACTGCGAAAACGGTTAACCCAACATAGACGGGGAAATAAATCCTGAACTCGAATCCCGTAAGTACAGTCACTACCACGGCGAGGATAGCTATTGGGAACAGGATCTTCATCGATTCGCTGGTAGTCCTGTTGACGGGAAGCATCGGAACGGACGCGGCTGCATAGTCATCCTTGTACTTTATCGAAAGTGACCAGATGTGCAGCGGAGTCCAGATGAAAATAGTCAGAAACATCAGAATCGCAACGATGTTGAAGTTGGAAGTGAATGCATAAAACCCCGCCAATAGGGGGGCACCACCAGAAAAGGCACCAAGGATGATGTTCCAGGACGTCCTCTTTTTTGTCAGGAACGAGTAGATTATGGTGTAGTCGAATATTCCACCTGCCATAAAGGCGAATGACAAGAGAGACCTGAATATGGCCATAACCAGTGTGATGGCAATCAGAACAACTCCACCATAGAGCGCAACTTTTGGGTTCATTCTGCCCGACGGAAGTGCCCTGTTCATAGTCCTCTTCATCTTCCTGTCTATTGACAGATCAAAATAGTTTGAAAGTGACTCTGAACCCATCAGTCCTAGAGTTAGAAAAACTACGACGTAGAAAAAACCGATGAGGTCGAGGCTCTTTATTATACTCAAGGCGAACACTTCTCCTGCGATTCCAGTTATCAATAGAAAAAACCAGACCCTCGGTTTGGTCATAATGAAGAAATCGCTTAGGAAGTTGTCCATTGGACCGATAGTGTTGGACTCTATAAATTAATAATGTCACAAGACTGAGGAATAATTTTATATCCTGATGAAGTTAACGAGAAGGGCTGGTAGATCAGCGGAAGATCGCCTCCTTGGCATGGAGGAGGCCCGGGGTTCAAATCCCCGCCAGTCCATAACAATTGGTTCAGGATTTGAGGGTTTAGAACCCTCTTCA
>CAYMEF010000019.1:0-23553 GCA_964389625.1 uncultured Thermoplasmatales archaeon | reverse complement strand
CAAGCTCTTCCGCCGAGAAGTCCTTTGAAATCTTCACGATCGCCTTCTTTCCTTCTTTGTCTCTCAGGATGTTGACGTTGGCGACCTTCATCTCCGAGATCTGCTCCACTGCCCTCTTGACCTCGTCCCTCGTCGCTCTCTCGTGGACGAAGAACCATATCTTGTTGTCTCTCTCTATCTGCAGCATCGTTTTTTCTGTGACGAATGGTTTCAGCAAAATGTCATATGGCGTCTTCAGAGCTTCCACCCCCTGACCACGTTAAGTGCTCCCTCTGTCATTACGACCAGTCTCCCTGGGTGTCCTCCTGGGGCCAGTACATAAGCATTCAGTTCCTCCGGCCTCACGACATCGACCCCTGGCAGATTGCTGAGCGCCTTGGATATGTGGGACTTGTCCGTGACAACGAACAGGATGCTCTTGGGAGTTATGTATTTCCTTCCCCTGCTCTTCCCTCTTCCGGCCCTGATCTTTGTCCCCTCCTTCGATCTAACTATATCGCTGTAGACCCCGATATTCTCGAGAACGTCGGTGGCATCCTTCGTTCTCTCTATCTCTTCGAACTTGTCCTCGAGTATCACCGGGAGAGTCTCGACCGAGAACCTGTGTCCCCTCTTCTTTACGAGCTCGGGGGAAACAGTGCTCGAGAGTGCCGACAGTTTCGCGTACATCCTCTCTTTCTTGTTGACCTTCATGTCCCAGTTCTTGGCGGTAACCGGATGGTGAGCGGATCTCCCTCCCCTCGCATTGCTCAGGAGAACTCCTCTTGAACTCCCTGCAACCCTCGGGTACCTTGAGATACCGTGGTTCGGGCCCATGTTGTGCCCGACCCTCCTGTTGCCAGCGAACCAGTAACTCCCATAAGGGGTCCTCCCGTTTGACTGGTAGGCATTTGTGAACCTCACTATAAGGTCATTCCTTATCGGAAAATTGAACGCCTCCGGGAGGTCCACGCTCTTCACGACCTTTCCGTCCAATGAAAATAGGTTTGTCATCTTAAGCCCCCTGCTTGCTTTCTAGTGATACGTAGCTCAATCCGACCTTATCGACGTCCGGAACCACCTGTCTCGCTGGGTCCCTGAGCTTAACTACTCTCTTAATGGAACCTGGTACAGATCCGTGCACTAGGATGTAGCTGTTCACTACCTCTCCGTAGTTCAGGAATCCTCCGCTTGGAGTAATCGTCTTCTCTTCAGGCTTTCCGTAGAACAGGACCCTCTTGTTGAACTCCGTCCTCTGGTGGAAACCCATCTGCCCCGCCTGTGGGACTGTGTTCCTGACCCAGTCGGGGTGCCACGGTCCAAGGGTTCCGATCATTCTCCTGTGCTTCCTGTTCTTATATGGGAGGAGCTTCACTCCCCACCTCTTGACGTGACCCTGGAAACCCTTTCCCTTCGTTATCGCGATTATGTCAACGAACTTTCCGGATTTCGAGAATGCGTCAAAGCCAACTTCCTTGCCCAGTATCGATTTTGCGTAGTCTATTCGTTCCTTGATCGACCCGCCTCCGACCCTTATCTCCGTTATGTCCGGAACTTTCTTTGATATAGCCTTTACCTTCTCGTTCTGGATCAAGACCAGAACGTTCACATCGACTGCATCCGTGCCGTCGAGTTCCTTTGCTTTGTACTCCTTTGATATCGGAAGGACCTTCTTGAGTTCGTTCAACGAACCAGAATCGAAGACCTCTCCTATCGTGTGCTCCCCGTATGAATCTCTTCCGTAGAGCCTGATTCCAACGATCTTTACTGGTGGGACCTCTATGACAGTGACGGATGATGCCACTTCCGATCCCGCCGTCGTGCTGCTCTTCCTATAATCCACGAAAAGTGCGTGGGTCATTCCTGCCTTGAATCCAACGAAGCCCTGTAGCTTAGGACCCTCGTTGATCTGGGGCCAGGACCTGACGTGCGGTATGATTGATCTTGCCCTCTTCCTGGGATAGTATCCCATAGACCCATGTCTCGAATGATTTGGCGTTGCCATACTTACCACTGTTGCACAGCCGTTACGTCTTGATGCGTCCGTAATTTCAGAACCATCATTGGCACTATCGCCAGAGACGTGTGGCTAATGCTTCTTCGACAGAACTTGTTTCTATTTAAATGGTTCGCAATTGGTATTTACGCCTTTTCTTTCAAAGAGTCCGCCTCCACGGATTTGCGATCCTAGAGACGCCTCATTTGTGACAAAAGGGTAAATAACGGATTATTGTGCCATCACAATGGACAATCAACTCTATGCCGATCCCTCGATTATTCAGCAATTCAGATCGAGCGGCCGAATGAACTTTTTAGGAGCCTCGCTGGCGTTAGCAGGAATAGCTTTAACCGGTCTCCTCGAGTTCTATCAAGTGAGGATAGTTGTGACTGGTATCGGCTACAGATCGGTTTACTATGAACCTTATCTCTATCTGCATCCCGTCTTTATAGTTCCTTTTTTCATTCTTTTGGCAGTTGGCATGGTGATAATAAATGTGGCGGGGAGGAAGAGAAGAGCCCTGGTATCGAACTACACCGGAAGGTCTGTCAGGGATCTAACGCCCAACGAAATCAGGCAGGCAGTGTTGGAGCTCAAGAGCCAAGCAAAGAAGGAGAACAAAGACTCGTGAAGGTGAAGTGCTTTCCTTGATAACCACTCGGAGATAGATCGGTCTATATTGGCCTTCCTCGTCCCTATTATCGGGAGTGTTCCTGTTTTAACTAGGAATCGACCTTCTCTAACTTTCAGTCAATACTGAATCACTCCGTCGATAGGCGGACCTTCCCATTCGACCGTGACTCTTGTCCTCTGCGGTATGCCTCCAGCGGTGTTCTGGAGTTCCTTTATGGATAACTGCATGGCGGCAGTTTTGTCGTTACTTTTTAGGCCCAGAGAAGGTGGCTCAGAATAGTAGGATGCGTATCCCCCAGTCCTCTGTACCTGTCGAGTTTCATGTCCGGATCCATCTTACCCATTTTGTGTCGTCGCCTGCTTTCTCCCCTCTGTGAAACACAATAGAAACATTTTAAGCTTTGAGGATGGACGGGACAGCAGTCGCTCAGAGACTGACCGATTCATGTCCCGAAGCATGTAGTTTCCCTATCTCGAGTACTCTGCTGAAATAACCAGCATTGCCCGGCACAAAAGATCGGCCGGTTATTGTGCGGTGAGCATATTTCCTTGTACCGTTCTCTATAGCCATAATTCTTACATCGATCTCCTTTCTTATTCCAAGCAGCACCTCTCGCCCCGTGACAAATGGTACTGCAGCGATTCCCGTCAATTCGTTCTCGCTGGGAAAGAAGGTTTCCAGCCCTTCCTTTGCGGCTATGAAGTAAACGTCAGAGAACTCATTCACGCAGAGTCGATCTCCCTCGTAGTGGAATCTGTTGTTTCCGACGAATTTCAAGTCTGCAGGTGTTTTCACTAAGCCAACCTCCTCGTTCAACTCCCTGAGAATTGCCATTCCCGTTGATTCTGCGCTAGAGATGTGTCCTCCAACCGTTGCGTCCAGCATACCGGGGAAACCGACCCGTTTCCCTCTTATCTGGAAGTAAGCAAAGTCTCCGTCTATGAACCAGCAATGAACCGTCTTGTGCAGTATACCCTTCAGGTGTGCTTCGTTACGTTCCACAACTCCTACAGGGTTCAGCGATCCGTCATATGCATCCACCAATTCACGAGGCATAAGTTAAGTGAAAATAGAGAACAGAAACCAAGGTGGCGTTTGAGATTTCCCCTTTATTCGCACTTTGAGTAGCCGCACGTCTTGCAGGTTAGACAGCCGTTCTCCATCGCGAGGGTGTCGTTGCTGCACTTGGGACACGTGGAGAAAGTCTTCTCCCTCTTCTCTTTCTTCTCCTCAGTCTTTATTGCAGTTACTAGGAAATCGTTCGTCAAGGTAGACTGGGGCGGTTCCCCCTTCATCGCAATATCGATAGCCTTTGCGACTCCGTCTGGGACGGAGGTGATCTTCGCACCTCCCACGAATGTCGTAGTCTTCCCCTTTATTCCCGTCAGGGCCCTCACAACCTTCGCTATGTCACCACCCTGTTGCAGGTACAGGGAGAGCAGCCTACCTATTGCCTCTGAATATGCCTTCTCCTCAGATCCAGATTTGCCTACGTTCACGAAAATTTCTACTGGTTTCCCTTCCTCGTCGAAGTTTATTGTCGTGTAGAGTTTACCAGTCTCTAGCAGCGGGAACACGATGGTCCTTCCGGTCAGGACTGTGGACCTCTCGAACTCCTTATTCTCCTTCTTCTTGGCGGCTTCCTTGGTCAGGAGGATGCCTTCCCTCGAGCCTTCCCTGTAGACGGTAACACCCTTGCACCCAGCCTTCCACGCGTCGAAGTATATCTTGCCGACGTCGTCTGTGGTGACTGACGAGTCTAGATTCACCGTCGAAGAGATTGAGTGATCTACGTATTTCTGTATCGTTGCCTGAAGCTTTATCCTGAACATAGGGTCGATCCTGTGGGCTTCGACAAAATACTCCGGGAGATCCTTTTCGTCCTTCACTCCGTAGAGTTCCATGTATTCCCTGACCAGTGGGTGGTATACCTTGAATGTCTGCTTCGAAAGTGACTCGCTCCTCCTCGTATAGGAGAATGCAAAAACTGGTTCGATCCCGCTTGAAGTTCCTGCAAGCGCAGAGCCGCTTCCTACCGGTGGAACGGTGATGAGAGCAACGTTCCTGAGACCGTTCTTCTTGATCTTCTCTAGGAGTTCTGGCCCAAGCCTCGATATGAAGGGCGATTTTAGGTGTTTCTCCAGGTCAAAGGCAGGGAACGTTCCCTTTTCCGCAGATATTTTTGTACTCTCGTCGTAGATGAAGTTCATTATTCTCTCGAACATTGAGTCTACAAAACCTACGGATTCTGGGGTGTCATACTTTATCTTCAGTTTTATGAGCATGTCTCCGAGTCCGGTGAATCCAACTCCTATCCTCCTGCTCTTGCCTGCCTCGTCCGTCTGTCCCTTCAGAGGGTGCTTGTAGAGGTTGTAATCGACAACATCGTCCAAGAAGCGAACCGTGTACCTGACCGCCTTCTCGAGATCTTCCCAGTCGACTTTTGCTTGCTCGAACTGATTCTTAACGAACACCGCTAGGTTTACGTTACCGAGGTTGCAGGCACCGTAAGCTTCGAGCGGTATTTCGGAGCACGGGTTGGTCGTGAGTATCTCCATTCCGTTGTATTCCGATGTACTCTCCTTCCTCATGGTATCCCAGAAGATGAGCCCGGGTTCTGCCCAGTTCCTTGCTGACTCTATCAGCTCATTCCACAGCTCTCTTGCCCTGACAACTCTCTCGACTTTCTTCACCTTTGCGCTCTCATATCTGAGTGTGAAGTCTTCATCGTTCTCTACCTTCTTCATGAATTCGTCTGTGATCTTCACAGAGATGTTTGCATGCCTGACGTGGTTCAGGTCTCTCTTCACCTTTATGAAGTCCATTATGTCCGGATGGTCGATCCTTATTGTGATCATCAACGCGCCGCGCCTTCCAGATTGACCAATCGTTCCGGTCGTCTCCGACATGATGTTCATGAAGGAAACACTCCCGGTAGACTTGAGAGCTGCATTGTTTACTGGAGCGCCCTTCGGTCTTAGTATGCTTATATCCGTTCCAACTCCTCCGCCGAGGGAGTATGTCCTAGCAGCTTCCTTCATCCATTCAAAAATAGACTCTAGAGAATCGTCTCTTATTGGGATGACGTAACAGTTGTTAAGAGTGACTCTCCTCTTGAACTTCTCCTGGCCCGCACCGAATAATATTCGACCCCCCGGAATCATTCTGAAGTTTTCCAACAGCCAATAGAATTTAGTCTCCCACTCCGCCATGAGCGATTCGCTCTCAACGGACGATATCTCGCGAGCGACCCTTCTCCACATTGCTTCTGGAACCTTTTCGAGAAGAACCCCCTCATTATCTTTCATCGCGTATTTATCAATAAAGACCCTTGCTCTAAGCTCATCGTTGTCAAACCGTACCAGAGTTTCGGCAGGAAGCTCTGGAGGAATTTCGTTAAGAATACCGTCACCCTCAACACTCATTCAAACCACTGTACTTCGTAGCTAACCTTAGATGTACTAAAAGTTTTTTGTGAGCAAGTCTGTATCAAAATACGGAACGTCCTTACCGAAGAGTTTGGATCTTTTACTACCTAAATGACCTATGTAATTTTAACAATCTTGATATGTCTGAGCTAACCCAATGTATTCTGAAAAATAGATTCCTTGAGATAATAAACAAAAATCTTAAAAACTTAGCTAAATAAATTTGATAAAATATAAATATCAAATTTTTATTAACATTGGTATGATAGACGGATTTACCGCTGAGGACGAGAAGCTAGCTGGATTGTTGATCCAGATGGGCGTACCAAGGAACGTCTCCAAGGCACTCGTCTATATGAAGGGACGCCCGGAGACAACCTCAGTAGAGATCGAAAAGAATGCAAACCTCAGGCAACCAGAAGTTTCTATTGCTATGAGGATACTCAAGGAACACAGCTGGATCATGAAGAGAGACATAAAGAAGGAAGGCAAGGGAAGACCAGTCCACGGGTACCGGTTAGCTAAACCATTTAACGAGATCGTAAAGGAACTTGAGGAAGAACAGAGAAGAAAGATTTCGGATATGCAGAACGTCCTGGGTCAAATTCAAAATCTCGTTCTCTGAAGTTCAACAGTCACTTCAGTACCTTAACTTCTACCCCGTCTGATACCAGGATGGTCTTGTTACCTCCCAGGAAAAGTCCTGTCTCCACCACTCCTGTTATTAATTTTATCTGCTGGTCAAGTCTCTGGAGATCGAACTTGGTCAGTGTCTTGCAGTCACAGATCAGGTTGCCGTTGTCTGTTACGAAGCCTTTCCTGAACTGGCAAATCATTCCTAGCTGCTCTATCTCCTTCTTTGTTGTGCTGTGCCCAAAGCTGAGCACCTCGACCGGAATCGGAAACCTGTCGCCGATCCTCTCCACCATCTTCTCGTCTGTGACTATAACCAGATAATTCTTAGACTTGTTTCTGACCTTTTTCTCCCTTGTGAGTTGACCTCCGCCCCCCTTGAGAATGTTCAGGTTCCTGTCTACCTCATCCGCTCCATCCACTGTCACGCTGACCCAATCCACGGTATCTATGTCCACCGTCTTGATCCCGACCTCCCCGGCCAGTCGCTCTGAATTGATGGAGGTAGCCACACCCACAATCCCGTCCTTGAGACTACTGGCTCCAAGCAGTTTGATGAATTGAGAAGCGGTCGTACCAGAACCCAACCCGACTACGTCCCCTGGAAGAATGTAATTGAGTGCTTCCATTGCAACGTGTTCTTTCTTGTCCATGACGATAACCTTGATTTTTGGATGTGCTAGGGGTATTATTAGGTTACTATCTGATGAAACCTGTTGGCATGCGCATTCTTCCGGAAATAATTCTGCGAGAGTCCGATCGTTCTCTGGTTCACTGTAGCTCTCTGTCATTGCCAAAGGTCGCACACTAGAACTAGAATATTGGTAACGATCGTGCGTACCGATAAAAGGCTCCGGTGGACTGTAAGCTTGATATTAATGAGTAGATATACTGCGGGACAGATGTCACTGTCCGAAATAGGCTATTTCAATAGTTTGGAATGAACTTCTCGTAACCCATCTTGAGGGCTCTATCGTCCATGTGTGTGTAGATCTGTGTCGTACTTATGCTGGAATGGCCAAGCAGGAGTTGAATTATTCTGAGGTCCGCTCCGTTCCTAAGGAGAGAAGTGGCAAAGGTATGCCTGAACGTGTGCGGCGTGATCTTCTTCGGTATACCGGACCTCCTTACAATGTTTCTTATTACCCGTTCTATGGTCACGGGCGAAACCCTCTTGCTCTTCGATGTTGGGAACAGGAAATCGCTTCTCCCTTTTGTCTCCCTCGTCTCCATGAGATAGAGTCTGAGGTCGGGTACCACTTTGTCGCTATAAACTACTAGCCGGTCCTTGTCTCCCTTCCCACTCCTTATCTTCAGTGTCTTGTTGTTGATGTCTATATCCTGAATCCTGATCGAGCAGAGTTCGGATACCCGTATACCCGTATACACGAGCAGCTTGACAATCAGCCTTTCCTTCAGATTCTTGCAGTTCTTGATTATGGTCGATACCTCGTCGTTCATGAGGTAGTTTGGAACCGTCTGGGGTCTCTTGGGAGCCTTGAGGTGACCAAGACCTTCCAGTCCTATGTAGGAGAGGAATGACTGGAGTGCCCTTATGTAGAGATAAATGGTCGACTTGGAGTACCCCTTTTCTATCGATAGATGTTCCTTGAATGCCTCTATGTTTTCGGCGGTTATTGCATTCTTCTCGAACTTAATGAAATCCAGGAATTGATCTACAATGTAACCGTACATCTTGACGGTATTACGGCTCTTACCATTGGCATACAACCGATTTCTAAAGTTGTCTGTCACGTTAGCGTTGAATTGTTCAGCGATCATTTAAGCACTTTTTGAACATATACATAAGACAGATATAAGACTTTTGTCAGATTTCTGCGACAACCGAATGTTTATTTTTTGATGCATCATTTTGGGGACGAATGAATCTAGCATCTCTTGAACTAGAAAAATTGAAAGAAGTGGAGAGTTTTGCAGTCTCCAAGATCAGGGAGAGGGCGGCGGAGATCGACGAGACCTCCAAGTATCCAACGGACTTGATCGCTGAATTGACAAAGATCGGAGTGTTCTCGATGTACGTACCCGAAGAATATGGAGGGCTCGGTTTCTCTCTCAAGCCCCTCATGGAGAGCATCAGGATAATTTCCAGGGAGTGTGCGTCAACCGCACTCATTCCCGACGTAACAGTTTCGCTCTTCGGGGAACCCATACTGAAGTATGGTAGTGAAGCTCTAAAGCAGAAGTATCTATCGAGAATTGCAAAGGGAGCCATTGGCGCCCTGGCGATCACTGAGCCGGGGGCTGGCTCCGATGCCGCGGCCATCAAGACCACCGCTAAGAAGAGGGGAAGTGGATACGTGCTCAACGGTGGAAAGACCTTCATCACCAACGGAGATGAAGCGGAGTTTTTCCTTGCGTCGGCGGTTACGTCTCCAGAAAAGAGGCACCATGGTATAACCCTGTTCGCCATAGATAGAGAAACGAGCGGTCTGTCGATAGGCAGGGAGTTCAAGAAGATGGGGATCAGGGGGACTAGCACCACAGAGGTGTTGCTGGACAATGTCGAGATTGGGGATGAGCAGATCGTAGGAGAACTTGACGAAGGGTTCAGGGTGGAGATGGATACCCTAGACCTTGGAAGGATAGGAATTGCATCTCAAGCCATCGGCATATCTGAGGGTGCGATCAGGGACGTGATCTCCTACAGCGAACAAGACAAGAGCCGTCAGGGAGGAAGAATGAAATTCAAGCTGGCAGATATGATTAACGACCTTCACTCATCGGTGACAAAGTACGACCAATCCATAGATCTTGCAAGCAAAGGGAAGAGTGCCACCCTCCTCAGCTCGCTCTCAAAGCTTCAGGCCGGGGACGGAGCGGTCAAGATAACGGAGGGTGCCGTCGGTCTCCTGGGTTACCATGCACTCACGGAAGAGTATCCTACGGAGAGGAGATTCAGGGAGGCGAAAATTACCCAGATATACGAGGGAACGAACGAGATCCAGAGATCGATAATTGCGCGAGAGATTCTGAAGATGGGCGGACCGGAGTTCTAGACTGATACCTTCTTGAGACTATAGCTCTCGAGATCGCTCAGTTTCGCAGTCGTGTTTACTGGATCGTGCTCGAAGAACAACGTCCACTGCTCCTCGTATGCCTTTTCCAGTATCTCCTTCTTTTTCGAGAAAGTCTCCATGGGATATAGATCGTAAGCCATCACGTATGCCGGCTTTATGTGCGCTGCCGTTGGTATCAGGTCCCCAAAATAGATGAACGTCTGGTTACCGACCCTCAGTATGACGACCTGGTGCCCCTTGGTGTGCCCGCCTGATTTCACGAGCTCGACCCCGGGAAACACCTCCTCGTCCCCGTTTACGAGCACTATACGGTCCTCTAGGTTCTCAAAATTTAGGTAGTTGTAGTTTGGTTTGGTCTTCTGGTTTGGATTCCTTATCTCCTTGAGAGTGTCTTCCTGCATGAAGTACTTGGCGTTGGGGAAGGTTGGCTCTATCCTTTCGTTCGCGTAAGTGGTCGCCCAACCCGTGTGATCTAGGTGACCGTGCGTTATCAAAACGTGAGTAACTTCCTCCCGCTTGATCCCCTTCTCTGTGAGGTCTTCCGGAAGTGTTTTTGACCGCTGGATCTCATAAATGTCGGCAAGTTTCTTGTCGAATTTGTCGCCCATTCCCAGGTCGACGAGCGCGACGTTCTTTCCGTTCCTTACGACAAGAACGTTTGTCCCGAGGGTTATCTTGTTCTTATCGTCCGATTTAAAATACTTCTCCCAGACGGGTTTCGGTACAGTGCCGAACATGGCCCCACCGTCAAGCTTGAACGTACCATCGCTAGCCATCATCAGATCAAATCCGTCTATCTTCACGGTTCTACTAATTGAATGTTGATATAAATCAGTTGGCGTCAGCGTGTCGAGATGGGGGTGGTCGACAGTGCAAACTCTACCCCTTATTGGATCGTGTCAGCATTCTAACGGTGCTGTCACTTCGGTCGTAGATACTCCCATCGAGCGTTACCCCCTTCTTCACTCGCTCTATCTCCATATAAGTCCAGGATTTCTTCCTGAGAAGCGTTTCAAATTCATCCTTCCTTGTCAGGCTCACGGCTGCGACGATGCAACCCGCGGAGCTGTCTGTAAAGGGGTTAGATGAATAACTTCCCATTTTTTCTGGCTGCTTTCCTATGAGCCTCGGAAGTACGTTGTATCCAGAATGGCTCAGTTCCGAAAGTTCTTCCAGTCCTCTCATCAATCCTCCCTCCGACAGATCGTGGAGGTAGTGCACCGACTTTCTGATCCTCAGGAATTCCTTAACGTACCCCTCTATCGAAAGGTCAGAGATTCTGCGATGTCCAGCCCCCTTTTCCATTTCACTGAAGTAGGCCGATTCGGCTCCGATGTCTCCCACGAAATAGATCGCATCGTCCTTTCTTATTCGTTGGTAGCTGAAGACCGGTCTCTTGAACCCCACCATTGCTATGCTGCCCCCTATTCCGTATTCAAGATTTCCGTAGTTACCCGTGTGACCCGATGCAACCCTTATCTTCTTCAGCCTCAATTCCTCGAACACTCTGTCGATGAAGTCAAAATATTCGTCTCCGGCTCTTTTCGGCTTCTCAAAGTCCAGCATAGCTATGGAAGGCGTAGTGCCTGATGTAAGGAAATCGTTGAGAGGAAACAGGATGGAAAGGGCGGCGTTTTCCTCTGCGGTCAGAAAGTCGTAGTACATCATCGGCTCAATCTTGAAAATCAGGTCTCTCGAATTGCGCCTCATGAAAGAGAAATCTGATCCTATCAGGTTGCTCCCGAGCATGATCTCCTTGTTTCTCTTCAGAATGCTCTTCAGTTCTTTCAGCCCAGCCTTTCCGATTTCCACCACCGGTGGATACTCTCTGGAAATAAAAGGATGGCTAAGTTTTAAGGCTTCATTCTGATTCCTATCCGTGTTTCTGGATCAGGATCTGCCTGTTCCTTCGGATATGAGGTATTCTTCGTTTAGAGTCGGCATTCGGAACACGGAAGAGCTGACGAACTGGCTCTCCAGAGGTTTCCATGCCACGATGTCTTATCTCAGTAGAGGCGACAGGCTCCGGAAACAAGAGGATACTTCTTTGCTCGTTCAAAATTCGAGGTCCGTCATCGTTTTCCTGCTCAACTACAGAAGAAGAGCCCATGTGGCGCAGGGATATGGAAGGATAGCCTCATACGCCACATTTGAGGACTATCATTCATTCTTCCTCAATAAGATCAACGATTTCATGTGTGAGAATGGGCTGTATTCCAATACGTTTAAATCCTATGTCGACACGGGCCCATTGTCCGAGAGGTCCCTGGCCAAGAGTTCGTCTCTAGGGTGGATCGGAAAGAACTCGATGCTCATCAACAGGGACTTAGGCTCATTCACTTTCCTGGGATCCGCTGTGACAGACATTGCCCTTGACTCACCATCTTTACCTTCCCCGGACCTATGTGGTAGTTGCACTAGGTGCATCGAGAGCTGTCCCACAGGTGCCATTAACAACAACAGAACGGTCGACTCTAACCTCTGCATTTCATACCACACAATAGAGAGCAGGAGCGCGATCCCAAAGGAGATCTCAGAGAGTATGGGAGACATGATCTTTGGATGTGATGTCTGCAACGATGTCTGCCCTTGGAACCAGGGGAAGAAAGAATCCTTAATCTCGGAAGTTCAGAGGGATCAGTATTCTGAAAGGATGAAACTGGAAGACATCGCTTTCATAGACAAGGAAACTTTTGATTTGAACTACCGCAGAAGCGCCATCAGGAGGGTGAGGTTCGATGGTCTTGCCAGGAATGCACTGGTAGCACTCTACAATGCAGGGAAGGAAGACGTCGTCAGAGAAGCTGGCAGGCAATTCGATGACATCAGGTCCGACCAGGCCTCGATCCTGCTGAAATAGTTCTGGCGTGCAGTTTGGAAATCTACTGCAGCACCTACAAACTAGATATATCAATTTACGTTGCTGATTTATGCTGAGCAAGAAGGTAATTGTCGTAAACATTTCATCGTATTACGATCAAGAGACGAGGACCAGGGGAAGGGAGGTGGATCTGGACGAGTACGTTACGGATAAAGACAGGCCAGTCCAGAGTTTCAACTTCGGACCTGACTTTGTCAACGAACTGATGAAGGGAATTTCACAGACCGTGGGGATTCAGTCTCGTCCGAACCAGAAGCTCATACTCAGGCTCTCGGATGAGGAGTACGAGTCTCTCGGAATAAAGTTCGAAGTGAATGACATCTACGCCCTAACATTCGAGGAAGGTAGAATAGAGTTCAGAAGGGACAGTATTTAGAAATACAATTACCCTTGACACTGAAGAGAGTGTTTTTGAATTAGAATTAAAGGTAGCAAGGGTAATATAGAAATTTAAGCAAGTACAAAATCCTTTAATACCAAATTTATCATATTTCTCTAATGAAAGATGGTGAGCACCAGAACCTAGCGACTGCTGTAAACCCTGAGAGGATGGAGCGGATCCTCGAAAGGGATAAACAGGAAGTAGAGGTGGAAAAACAGCTGGACAAACTCAAGAATGCTCCCTCGACTCCGAAGAAGAAAAGGGAGAGAGTTGAAGCGATCAATAGGATCTCCAGAAAGTACTACGAGATTGCGAATAGCATGGTCGAGGATTCCCTATATTCTGAGGCTGTGGATCTCTATTCAAAGTCTATTTCAATTCTCAGAAAGGACGGTAACAAGAAAGCTGTTGACTCTTACTTCAACAGGGCGATCACACTTGCAATGATGGGCTACCCTAAGATGGCACTTGAAGATCTAAGAGTCATCTCTAGGACTAATCCTCCGAAGGCGGATGTCTACTTCGTGAAGGGGCAGATCTTCGAGAGCCTCGGAAAAGAAAAACTTGCAGAGAGGATGTACAAGAAGAGCCTGGACATAGACCCCAATTTCTATAGGGCGGCCCACAGTCTAGAGAACATGCACCTGAGATAGGATATCCACCCTATTTTAAAAAATTTAATTGTGGTTAAAAGTCTGCTGTAGTGCGTGGAAAATCGTTATATTTTTGTATGAACTGTCGGAGTAGGTGGACCTATTTGAAATATGTGAACTACTCGAGAGTTCCGATAAAACATTTCGACCCAGCGGAGAGGGTCAGGACGCTGGATGGCCAAACACTCGTTCCATACACACTCGAAGAGGTGACAGCGGAAGCGTCAAGGTGTCTCGGGTGTGGACTCTGCATCGAGGGATGCCCGGCAAGAATTGATGTGCCCGGTTTCCAGATCGCGGTTAGGAACGGGAACCTGAAAGAGGGACTGAAAATTAATTTTGAGAAACTTCCATTCGTTGGAGTTTGCGGGAGCGTCTGCCCTCACCCATGCGAGGACCGCTGCATACTGGACGATAACAATGGACCGGTATCAACCAGGCACATAAAGAGGTTCATTTCGGAGAACTCTGAAGACTACAGGGAATCCCTGGGAGTCGTTCAGAATGACCTAGGAGGTCACCCGAAGGTTGCTGTTATAGGCGGTGGGCCATCTGGAATGTCGACCGCCTTTTACCTCTCCATAAATGGGATACAGGTAGATGTATTCGAACAGACCGACAGACCGGGTGGAATGATGGTTCATGGCATTCCAGACTTCAGGCTGTCGAGAGAGATCGTCCAGAAAGAGACGGACCACATTCTGTCATATGGTGCTCACATTCACTACAACACGAGAGTGGGACGGGACATCGGGTTCGATGACCTGATGCAGCGATTTGACGCAATATACCTTGCGATAGGAAACTGGAAACCTTCAAAGACTAGAACCCCTGGCGCCAGCCTTAAGGGAGTTTACCATGCGATCGACTTTCTCGGACAGATCAACAACGGAAAGAGGATAGACGTCGGGAACACGGTTGCAATAATCGGAGGGGGATTCACCGCATTCGACGCTGCCCGGATATCGCTGAGACTCGGAGCAAAGAAGGTCATAGTTATGTACAGGAGAGCCGTCACGGACAGACCGGGCTATCCTTCGAGCAATGCTGACGAAGAGCTGGACGAGGCAGAGGAAGAGAGTGTGGAATTCATCTGGGAGGTAACTCCCACCGAGTATTACGGTGAGGACGGCAAGGTCAAGGGAATCAAGTACTGGAAGAACGAGATGGTGAACAAGGGTAAGGGAAGAAGGGAACCTGTTCCAATCAAGGACAAGGAGTACTTCGTTGAAGCCGACACCGTAGTGGAGGCTACCGGACAGAAGGGAGATTTTTCGTTCATCCCGGAGGACATCATGAAAAAGATCAACACCACTCCCTCTGGAGACCTCGTTGTTAACCAGTACAACATGACGAGCTACCCGGGGATATTTGCTGGCGGAGACATCGCAAACCCGAGAAAAGACATAATCAGCGGTGTCGCTGATTCCGGGAGGGCCAGCATGGGAATACTCTTTTATTTCAAAGACATGGGAAAGATTGAGAAGGTACCTGCAAAGCTCATAAATTTCGAAAAGGGACCATATGCCATAGCGTAGCACAAACGATTCCTCCGCTGCACCGGAAAGATTATGATTCTTTCCATATTCACACAACTGGAGATGGAATCCTCCATGGCTTTCAGAGCCGAACCTTCTTTTGAATGATGATTCCTAGAAAATGGAATGATTTGAATGGATGAAACGGAGATAGAACTTCAAGATAGAGAAGAGGCGCTTAAGGTACTGAAGGAAAGGATCCAAATTGCCAAGGAGGACCGTGATAACTTCATCCGACTCCTGGAGGAATTGAAAGAATGAACGAAAGCGAGTACAGAAATAGGTTGTGGCTGGTGAACAGAGAGATAGCAGTTCGAAGGTACGAGTATTATGAACTCATCACGGGGAACAGGATTCTTGCTATGAAGCTTTCAGGCTACAAGGCGCTGCATCCCGAGAGGTTCTCGGAATCGATGATAGAGAGGATGCAATTCTACATCCGAGCTGGCCAAAACCGGAATTAGGGCCCGTTTATTGAGGGAATAAATCAAAGGAGCTTATTCTCGAACCAGCACAGTATTTCCTCCAACCTTTTCATCCTGTTCTTAGGTTTTCCTCCCCTCGAGAGGTCGTGGTTTTCCCCCTTGAATGAAACCATTCTAACCTCCGAACCCTGCCGTTTCAGCTGCGTGAAGAGTTCATATGCCTGCCAAACCGGGCACCGGTAGTCCTCTTCAGAATGAATTATCAACAGCGGTGTCTTGACGTTCCTGGCGAACTTTAACGGAGACTTGTCCCAGAAATGTTCGATGTTGTCGTACGGAGTTCCTCCGATCTGATCGGAATTGAACCTAGGACCTATGTCGCTCGAGAAATAGAAGGAGACCTGATCGCTTATAGATCTGTCGGTGATCGCTGCATCGAATCTGTTCGTGTGTCCGATGATCCAATTTACCATGAACCCTCCGTAAGAACCTCCTATCACCCCCACTTTCTTCGTTCTCAACCCGTTGGCCTTTGAAGAATAGTCCAGGAATTCCAGCACGTCCTCGTAGTCCCTCTCTCCATACTTCCCCCTGATCTCCAGCGCGAAATCGTTTCCATAGCTGTCGCTCCCCCTGGGGTTGGAATAGATAACTGTAAACCCCCTCGAATTCAGAAGGTGAAATTCGAATGAAAACGCCTCCCCATACGCAGTTCGTGGTCCACCGTGAATCTCGAGGACAGTGGCCCTCTTGTTTCCCCTCAGGATCCACCCTTCAACCATCCGACCATCGCTCGCCTTGAATCTTACTTTCTTTGCCTTCTTGAGAGGCTTCCTGGCCACCCTCGAGTTGATATCGGTTACCTTTGTGATCTTTCCTTCAAAACTAAATATTTCCTGAGGGGTATTGGATGACTGCGAAACGTATAGTATCCGGTCTCCAGAAAAATCAAAGCAATCGACCGAAAAATCTCCTGCGACTATCTTCTCTAGCTTCTTCTTTGAGTCAATCCGATAGATTCCTGCTCTCCCCGACACAGTTGCGATAAAGTAAAGATACCCGTCGTGAACGATCATCGGTCGAGAGCTCCCCATCCTAGAATCTGAGTTCACGGTGTTCTCAGGGGATATGTCGTATTCCTCAGATAGATCTACCAGTTCATTTTCCTTGTAATGGTATATCTTGGGGCTTTCGAAAATACTCTTCTCTCGCCTCGAGTGCTGGAGATAGAGGCCTCCATTTTGGTCATATACCGGATTGCTCACGTTTCCTCTTAATCCATTCACGAAGTTTATTGATGAAGTATCAGGATCGAGTATTCCGATCCTGGAATCGTAGACGTCCCAGTCCTCCGGCCGCTCAATGATCGCGAGTTCGTTTGAGGTTGGATTCACCGCAATGTCAATTATCTCATCATTACCCTCGAGGATTGTGCGGACCCTTCCGCTCAGACGCAGGTGGAGCAGCTTGTAGTTCACATATGGAAAGAACCCCTCACCATTGAAGTAGATCGGGTAGTGTTCGATCGTTTTGAAGTCCTCCTCCTTTGGCTTTTCCTGAACTATTATGTACAGACCCTTGGAAAGACGGTCCCATTGCATCTTCTTCACATTCAGTTCCGTCTCCCACAGCTTCCGTTCCTCACCAGTCTCGATGTTCTTGACAAAGACTGTTGTCTTTTTATTTTCTGAAGCGAGATATGCCATATTGAAGCCCGTCGCGTCAGTGACAATGTTGCGATCACTCGTCCCTCTTGTGTATCGTACTGCCCTTGAGTCCCTCAACTCAAAAATCTCTGATTCGTACTTGTTAGTCTTTTCGACTGGCTGGTACATCTCGAAGAATACCCTTCCGTTCGCATTGTTCAAATTGGCTAGAAACCTCAGATCGTAGAAATCTTCAATTTTCAGGGAAGACATCCATTCTTCAATTTTATACCATATTAAAGGTTTCAGTGCTCCTGCGATCGGGAATGCAGAAAAGGGCAGAGGAGTGGTGTATGCAATCTGGTCTTAAGATTTTACAGAAATGTTATTAGCCTAAGATACTATGCGTGGGTGCTACAGAAGGGGAAATATATGGATTGGGGAATGAAAAATAGAC
Organism: uncultured Thermoplasmatales archaeon; assembly: GCA_964389625.1. Taxonomy (GTDB): domain Archaea; phylum Thermoplasmatota; class Thermoplasmata; order Thermoplasmatales. The sequence goes on along the minus strand of CAYMEF010000019.1, from coordinate 5,860 downwards.
TCTCAAGAATGATCAAACCGGCGACTGGAAGATCTGTGATGCTTGCTGCCGATCATGGCTACTTCATGGGACCGACACACAGGCTGGAGAATCCCGGAAGGATGCTTGAACCTCTTCTTCCATACGCGGATACGATTGCGGTAACCAGAGGAATCCTCCGTTCTTCTATCGATCCGAAGTGGGACACCCCCATATTACTGAGGGTCTCGGGGGGAGCCAGCGTTCTTAAGGAAGACCTGAGTGACGAAGAGATCACTACCTCAATGCAGGACGCAGTCAGGCTGAACGTATCGGCTGTCGCCATTTCGATTTTCGTAGGAACTGCCCATGAGAAACAGTCTCTAATAAATCTCTCCAAACTTGTCAACGATGGAGAGGAATTCGGCATGCCTGTAATGGCAATAACGGCCGTAGGGAAGGAACTGGAGAAGAGGGATGCAAAGTATCTTGCTCTCGCTTGCAGACTTGGTGCAGAGATAGGTGCCCATGTGGTGAAGACATATTACTGCGAGAATTTCAGGAAGGTCGCGGACGGAACCCCGGTACCACTAGTCGTAGCGGGCGGACCTAAGCTCAACACAGAGATGGATGTTTTCAACCTAGTCTTCAATGCGCTGCAAGAGGGTGCGGTGGGAGTGGACATGGGGAGGAACATCTGGCAGAACGACAATCCGGTCGCAATGATAAAGGCAATCAGGGCAATAGTTCACGAAAAAGCGACTGCCAAGGAAGCGCTTGATCTGTTCAACGAAAACAGGGGATCCGAGCCTGATAGCACTGCAATTCACAGGGCATGACTTTCAGGATTCAATTGCCGCTCTCTGCAGTAGATTAATATTCGGTTACATACATCAGCTTCTGAGTGATGACCTTGGATTATGAACTCGGTAGCGAAGATTATGATCTGATTGAGATTGCAAGGGACTCGATCAGAAAGAGGTTTGTTGAACATTGGCATAGTATCGGAGCGGCTCTCAGGACGTCTGATGGTAAGATATACCCGGCCGTCCACATAGATGCGAATGTTGGCAGGATGGCAGTATGTGCGGAAGCGATTTCAGTCGCAAATGCGCTATACAATGGAAGCAAGAAGTTTGATACGATAGTTGCGGTTCAGCATCCGAAGAATGGCGACGATGAACAAGATATTAAAGTGGTATCGCCCTGTGGAATGTGCAGAGAATTGATTTCGGATTACGATCCAAACACGAAGGTCATTTACATGGAAAGAGGCAGGTTGAGGAAATCAGATATCTTGGATCTGCTTCCGGCCAAATATCGTTGACGTACTATAAAGCTCTACTGAGTTAATAGTGACGGGTCCGCGATCTCAGCTATTTTTCAGTTTGATCTCTTTCCTAAGCTCAGCGCTCAGTCTCCCGAGTTCATCTTCTTTTGTGTTCAGGAATTTGAATACACTCTCAAACGATGGGTTTGCATCCTTTGCCAGTCTAACCATCTCCCTGCTGATGTACCTGAGGTCGAAGTGTGCCTGGGGGGTCGACCTGAGATCGGTGAGATACACCAGCTCCCTTAGGTCGAGGGTCACTATAGTTGGGTGTTTGTGTGCATATGTAACCACGTACTGTGCCGCGCTCCGATCTACTGATTTGATTTCCCTGAATAGCCTCCTTGAGTCTTCCATCGCCCTGGCAAAATCCTTCGAAAGGTCATCTATCTTGGAGACTATTGGAGGTAGATCATACCCGTATTCCGGACTCAGTAATTTTCTTTGTATCGTCAGCGATCTGTGCCTCTGCAGATCCCTGAATGCACCAAAATTCGTGTCGACCCTGAAGGTGTAGTGAACGTGCTCGAAGCTCCTGTCGAACTTGTTTCGCCTGTTCGCTCGCCTGGATGCTATCATTTCGACCAGTTCTCTTTTCTTCTCAACACCGAGCGATGAGATCTTCTTGTAGAGAGACTCGTAGTCGGCATCAGTCTTGTCGAAATAGTAGCTTGACAGAACCTTGTCGAGTGCTATTTCATCTCTCTCCCAAGAAACCAGGGCAACGGTACCAGCTGTCTCGGCGGTAGTACCTTCTATTCTCTCTGGTATGAAGCTCTTCATGTTCTTGAGGAATTCGATGTTTTCAAGTCCGTGTGGATTCTCGACATTCTCGATAAGCTTTGGGAATGTCAGCTTCAGTTCCGTCATCAGTTCAGAATAGAGCATATCTGCCTCCTTAGAGCCGCTCACACGGAGTCTCTCGAGAAGGTGGGAGTATGCCCTGGCATTTCCGCTTATTCCGATGTTTGTGAGTGTAGACACAGGGAGTATGAACCTCGTCTCGTCCAGCGTCCTGCTTCTCACAGAGCTTTCGTATGCTTTCTTGAGGATCTCTTCTGATCCATCCTCATCTCCCGGCCTGACCTCCTTTCCGTTGGGGAGATAGAACCTCGTGCTCTCGAATGGATTGTTATCCTTTATGTAGTTTGAAACTCCAGAATATATCCTTCCGTACAGCTCGAAGAGCGAGTCGATGAATTGATCGTAATCTGTCCTGAATCTCTCTGGGATGCCCGCCCTCTCGGCATCAAGGTAGAGGTATCGACCGTTCTTCTTTTCCTTGTATGAGACGTACCTTGAACTCTTCTCGAGATAGGACAGCCCTATCCTGCTCTCTTCAATGACCTTTGATAGAACATTGCTGACATTCTGGATGCCAACCTGTGCAGTCGCGAGCTCGGCAACGGACTCGTCCCCGTACTCCAGGAAGACCCTTTCGTAGAATTTTTCCGACCTGTCGGGCACGTTTGCGAATTCCTTGTCCCAGAGGTTTCTCAGATCGAGCTCCCTAGTTCTGCTGTAACGAGACATCAGAGCCCCTCTGTCGATCATCTTCTCGCAGGAGATCAGAAAAACGTCCTTGTCCCTGTTGGAAAAAGAGTCCATGGCTCTGTAATTTCAATTGCGATTTATTCTTTGTCCAAGAATAGTATGGTAAGGAATGCCTGCAGTCTGGTAAAATGGTAGATAAACATATTTTATCCCGTAGTTATTCGCAAACTATGATGTTTACCATCCCGGATCGGGAGAAGAAACTCCTGGAAGATAGGGTAGCTACTTCAAGGTCTCTGGGTGCCGACCAGAATCTCGTTCTCCACGGTGGAGGGAATACTAGCGTAAAGCTGAAGATTCAAACGTTGGTAGGAAAGGAAGTTCCCGCCCTATTGGTCAAGAGCTCCGGCTCTGATCTTGCAACGATCAATCCCGAAGATTTCACCGCCCTGAGGATGAACGACTTGATGGAGGCAAAACGGGTCGAAGCGATGACGGATGAAGAGATGTCGTCCTTCATCAAGAGCTGCATGCTCGACGGGGAACAGGCGTTCCCGTCAGTGGAGATATTCATCCACGCATTCATTGGTTCGAGATTCGTGGATCATTCGCACGCAGACTTCATAGTTGCGCTCACCAACAGCGATCTGGAAGACAAGGCCATCGCCGAAGTATTCAAGGAAAAAATACTAGTTATACCCTACGTTCCTCCTGGCTTCAAACTGGCCAGATTCTTCCTGGATACAATTATGGAGAGAGACATCTCCAACTATGCGGGGATCATCCTGCGAAACCACGGACTGGTGACATGGGGAAACACCGCCAGTGAGAGCTATGAAATGCATCTCAAACTGGTCCGAGAGGCTGAAGAATTTATAGGAAGAAAATGGAATGGGATTGCACCGGTGGATTTTGATAGAAAGAAGGAGGATCTTCTGGTGGATTTTCTCCCCAGGCTGCGAGGTCTTCTAAGCAGAAACTGGAAGAAGATCCTGACCTGGGATGCTTCCGCCGAAGCGGTTGGATATTCTCTCAGCCCTGAAGCGAGCGGATTCCAGAAACTTGGACCTGCGACTCCCGACATGCTTGTGAGAACGAAGAAAGACTACCTGTACTCAGAGGACATCTCCAACCTGGAGTCTGGTATCGACAATTTTGCAAGGGACTATGAAGATGCATTCAAGAGGCACATTCCGGCCGGCAGGAGAATGCATGATCCCTGGCCGAGCATCATAGTCCTGAAGGGTTACGGCCTTATCACGGCAGCCCGAACCAAGAGGGAAGCCGATATACTCAGAGACGAGGCAATACATTCGTTCAGGGTCGCTTCAGCCGCGAGAACGATAGGTAGGAACAAATTCATAACGGAACAACAGTGTTTTGACATGGAGTACTGGCCATTCCAGGAAGCAAAACTGGCGAAGATGAAGAGAAAGGAGTTTGAAGGCCATGTGGGCCTCATCACGGGAGCCGCGAGCGGTATCGGCAAGGTAACGTTCTCGATGTTTGTGAAAGAGGGCATCTTGGCAGTTGGTGGAGATATAGACCAGAGAATCTTTGAAGTTGCAAAGGAGATGGGCGATAACGCATTTGGATCTCTATTCGACATTTCCAGTGAGGACTCCGTCAAAAAGGCGGTCAGGGATGTCGTCAGGAGGTTCGGAGGCATTGACACCGTGTTCAACAATGCCGGGTACCTCAAACCCTCCGCACTCGAAGACACTTCTCTTGAGGATCTTCGCATGCACGTGGAGATCAACTCTATTGGCACCTTCCTTGTGACTAGGGAGGCATTCAAGGTCATGAAGAACCAGGGAATGGGTGGATGTTTCGTCTTCAACGTCACCAAGAACGTAACTAATCCCGGCGAGGGTATGGTCTCGTATGGGACTTCGAAGGCCTTCGCAGCCCAACTCTCGAGATACGTTGCACTAGAGGGTGGGAAGTATGGTATCAGGAGCAACGTCATCAATCCAGACAAGATATTCAGGGAGTCCAAGATCTGGGAAGGGGGGGTGCTCGAAAACCGCGCCAGAGCGAAGGGTATCACACCGGACGAGTACAAGAAGGGAAACCTGCTCCGCGTCGAGGTTCTTCCAGAACACGTTGCCAACGTCGTGATACAGCTGATCAGGGAAAGCGTCTTCGGCGCGACAACAGGAACAAGTATACCAATAGATGGTGGAATCAAGTGATTCTGGTCCTATGTCCAATCCAACTTCGAGCCTGCGAGATTCCGGTTCGGTTGAAGCTGTCCTCGCGAAACAAAATATTTAAGGGTCTTTCAATTTGAAAGGTATGGAAAATGAGCTGAAAGTCGGCGATCTAGCACCTGATTTTGAACTGCCCGCGGGGAGCGGCAAGAGGAGACTTACCGAATACAAGGGGAGAGTCGTCGTTGTCTACTTCTACCCGAAGGACGACACTCCGGGCTGTACGGTGGAAGCCTGCAACTTCAGGGACAACATCGAGGAATACAAGACTCGCGGAATAGAGGTCATCGGGGTGAGTGTTGACTCTGAAAACTCGCACAAGAAGTTCACGGAAAAGTACGGTCTGCCTTTCCTGCTTGCCGCTGACAAATCCAAGGAGATATCTAGACTATACAACGTTCTTGGTTTGGGGACCGCTAGGAGGGTCACTTTCATAATAGACAGAGAAGGTAAGATTGCCCACATTTTCCCAAAGGTCACACCGAAAGACCACGCAGTCGAAGTTCTCGGAAAGATCAAGGAGCTTCAGTTGGCGGCTTAATAATTTCGCCGTCTGAACCAACCCCTCTTCTCCGGGGTCGGCTGCTCCAGAACGGGTTGTTCGACTGGCACTGGAGGGTTCCGATCTCCTCCCTTGGGTTTCTTCCGCCTCGAAGTGGACATTGCCCTGGCGAAGAATGCAAATGCGAGGTAGAAGAGTACGGTGATCAGAAGATAACTGATTATCAGGCTCTCTGAAAGCAGCACGATTACGCTCAGGGACGAAATCAGCACTGGTCCGAGGAACTCGACATACTCCTTCTTGGATGTGTTGTTCTTGAGAACATTGAGCGTCATATTCACTATGTACGCATGATTCAACAGT
>CAYMEF010000018.1:0-26137 GCA_964389625.1 uncultured Thermoplasmatales archaeon | reverse complement strand
TGGGGAGATTAACTCTCGCAAGGCTATCTCCTTCTGCTCCTTGGCTGAAGGAGTGTATTTGAATGTACAAGAATTTGAATAAAAAGACTCTAAGCGCATTGGCGCTGATTCTGGTAGTGCTGATGGTAAGTTCTATTTTCGTGACAGATGCTTATGCTGCTGCTCCTCCCTTTACGGGAACATTCTCCACTACAGGTCTTCCTGCGGGTGCGACAGCTTATGTTGGATTGACGAATTCGTCAAGAACAGCAATAGGGCATGCTGCAGCCGGGACAAACGTAGTGGTCTCCGGCCTCTATAACGGAACGTACGTCCTCAATGCGTCTGCTGTTAAGGGAGCAGGAGCCAGGTATTCGGCCCTCGTATGGGCTCCGCCTTCTTCAACTGTAATCGGTATTTCAGGTGCATATACAGACGCCACGCCTTTGGCGTTTAACGAGGAGTTCCTCCTTAACTTCACCGAATCGGGTCTCGCGGCAGGAACATCATGGAATGTACTGGTTGGGTCAACAGAATACACTTCAACTAAATCCTATCTTGACATTAACGAACTGAACGGAACGTATTCTTACGGCGTACTGGGAGTATCCGGATATTCTGTGACTCCTGTTTCTGGTTCAGTTGTTATCGGTGGAGGAAATGTTACTGTTCCTTTGGCCTACGCTTCGACAGGAATGACATTTGCTGTTGATTTCAATGAGCTGAACCTTCCATCAAGCACGGTATGGAGCGTCTCCCTGAACGGTGTTACTTCCACCTATAACTCTGCCTCTGCATCGTATTCCCTCACGAATGGAACATACGTTTTCAGGATTCCGGATACAGGACAGTGGTACAGTACTCCTTCTTCAGGCACTATAGTCGTAAGCGGTAAGGCAGTTACGCAAAACATCACCTTCAGGTACGGCTACCTTGTGAGCTTCACATCCACCAATCTGGCAAAAAATGTGCAGTGGTCCGTCACTTACAATGGTACTTCAAACTCGTCGACTTCAAGCACCATAACATTCTTCATAGCAAATGGATCTTACAAACTCTCTGTTTCAGTCGCAGCCAACTGGATTGCAACTCCGTCTTCGGGTTTCCTTAACGTATCCGGCAATTCGGTATCTCTCAGCATAGGATTCACTGAGGTATTCTACAGGATAACATTCCAGGAGACGGGACTGGCCTCCGGGTCCCTGTGGACTATCACTGTTAACAACCAGCTATACCAGACGGCCAATGGGACAGTGATAATTGCTGCACACAATGGCACTTTCAATTTCGTTGCAGCAACAGAGTCCGGCTACACGGCGACCCCTTCGTCCGGCTCGGTAGCCTTGGGGTACTCGTCCGTAGTCGAGACCATTGTCTACTCCTCAACGGTGAAATCAGGCACTGGAAATGGATCTGGAGGATTTGTAATCCCTCCAACCATTACCTCATTCCTACATGCATATGAGTACTATATCGTTGCAGGAATAGTAGTGGCCATCCTGATTGGATTGCTGGCGTACGAGGCCACAGGCAGAGGATCAGGAAAGAAGTCGAAGAGATACTACAGGTAGGGGGATCCGGAATGAGAAAATTCCTCCCTCTGCTCATTTCGCTCCTGCTTATCTTTACGTCTGCAACGGTTCTCACCGCTGCCGCAAACGCATCTTCACCTGCTCAGTCTGGCCAGGCGATTGACATCGAACAGGGCAACGTCTACACTTACGCAAAGCTCTTTTCGACAGGGTTTTCAGGAAGTGCATACATCCAGTCCGGGAACGGGCTTATACAGTACACAGCAAACCTCTCTGCTCCGTCCACTTCCATCAGCGAGATAGGGATAACATCTGCAGCAGGACAGATTCTAAGTTCGGCCAAAGGCACGGGATACTACGTGAGAGACTCCTTCAATTTCTCGTTCTCTGGACAGACTGAATACATAATGTATCTGTTCTATTCCCTCACTTCAACATCCCCCAGCACTTCAATAGCCACTACATCCAGCGGAATACTGGCTGAATCTTCCAACAATTATGTATACGCACTGTCCACGAATAACCAGTACGCCGGGACTGTATTTACAGCAACACAGAACGTCACATCAACATACCTCCAGGCAACTATTTACATATTCCAGCAGGGCTCGCATCCGCCTCCTTCCTCCGGCACAATCCATTTTGTTGAAAGCGGGCTGGCTACCGGTTCCTCATGGTCTGTTGTTTATCATTCCGTACTGAACGGATACACGGGGGCGAATTCCACTCTTTCCTCTATAGATCCATACATCAATCTTACTGCTGCATTGGGAAACGTGATCTATTACTGGATAACGGACTCATCAGGGCTGACGGCGTCGCCTCACGAAGGTATACTCAGCCTTTCAGGGAACGTCACCATAGATGTCCTTTTCCCTTCGCCAGCACCTTCCAGTTATTCCGTGACGTTTATACCGCAGGGGATTCCTTCCGGGGTAACCTGGGGAGTAGGCCTTAACGGACTGTGGCAATACAACACGAATCTCAACGGCCAGGACCCGGACATAGTGTTCAGCGAGGCAAGCGGGACTTATTCTTACTCTGTCTATGTTCCGTCTCCATATTCGGTGACGCCTTCCTCGGGAACAATAACCATTGCATCAGCTGCGATCAGCCAGAACATCCAGTTCATCACGCCCACAAGGGACTATACCATCACGTTCAGCGAGACGGGTTTGCCGTCCGGCACTGTCTATACTGTATCGATAGGCGCTGTCTCCTCTGGAAACCCAACTGCACAGTTCACTGAGCCGAACGGAACCTACTATTTCACGATATCAGGCGTACAGTACAACGGCTCGACCTATGTACCTTCTCCGAACAGCGGCAAGGTCGTTGTCAGCGGAGGAAACCAGGAAGTGGCGATATCCTTCACGTCCAAGACCTACAAGGTGGTCTTCACAGAATCAGGACTCGCACCTGGGACTCTGTGGGGCGTTTCTCTTTCCGGTAAAAATCAGACTTCATCGGGCACATCCATAACATTCAGTTCCATAATTCCAGGCACTTATGCCTATACGGCAACTGCATCCGGATATGCTTCTGTCAGCGGAGCCCTTCTCATAAATTCCTCCTCGCCCTCCACTCTTTACCAGCCCGTATCCTTTGTTTCCGATCTGGAGGTTGCTGGCCCTCCATCTGTTTCTATCTCGTCTTCCCAGAATTTCCACATCAACGGGTCGATATCTTCGCCTTCAGGCTACACATCATCGGACTGGAGTGCCCTTAGTGTCCTGGCTTCCTCAACTGGCTATTCAAACACCTTTTCTTTCAGCCCGGTAGAGTGGAATTTCAGTCTCCAGGTCCCGAGGAACAACGTGTCGTATTCCCTCTCCCTCAGACTGTTAGGAAACAATCTGCAATCTCAGTATTACAATACGACGGTTGTCGTGACAGTGACGAGCGTTAACGGCACTTCTGCATTCGTTCCGTCCTATTATTCCATCAGCCCGGCATCAGGATCTGTAATCTATTCCAGCACGTCAATCAGGCTATTCCTCAAGGGTAATGTGACTTATTCCGGCCAGCTGACATATTCAAGCGCATACGGTGAGTCGTCTCCCATATCAGTGAACTCAACAACGTTGAGCAACGGAACAGAAGTATTGTCATATGCCCTGAACATCAACATTTTCCCCTCTGCTCAATACACATTCAAATTCTCTGCAATCTACAGGGGATCAGTCGAGTCGTCCTTCAGCGCACAGTACACCATAAACGGTCCAAGCTCTATCACGCTGAAATATTCATACACCTACCAGAAGGAACTGAATGGCAATTACAATGTATCGTTCAACGTATCTGTGGTGGATAATATCAGCATCAGCTACTCTCCTGTTAACGTCATCCAGGTGAGCTCTGCCAGCAACAACAACGGCCAATTTGTTGAGATTGGGTACGTCAGCGGTAGACATTACGCACCTGACGGAGTCACGAGGTATTACTTCACATTCTCAATAGAAAACATCAGCAAGGGCTCATATACGCTCCAGGTTGGTACATACAACAAATCAGGCAACGCTCTGGAACCCCTGTTCTCCTCCAACTACACGTACCAGGTGCCAAAGATAGTGAACAATACCAACAGCAGCGGATGGGAAACTGTCACCAACTGGTTCAGGCAGGGGTACAATGGCATCGTCATAGCAGGACTGGGGGTAGTGGTAGTCATAGGTTCAGCGGTCGCGTGGACTTCCGGAAAACCAAGGGCAGGAAAGGTCCAGGGGAGGAAGAGGAAATGAGGTCTTCTGAACTGAGGTCTCGTCAAGATTCGGGTGACATGCCTCTGCTGAAGATGCTCCTGATTGCAGTACTTGCTTTCCTGACTTTCACTATAGTCACAAGCGCAATTCACGAGATCGGAATAATAATTTCAACTGCAATTTTCGGAGGAACAGTAATACATTCAACAATATCCTGGTTCTGGGGGGCCACCAACATAACTGGAAGTCTTGCACCCTGGCAGATGTTCTTTGTTCTCAGCTCGGGGACCCTTTTCGTCTCAGTATTCATGCTGATCCTTCTGTTCTACCCGGAGCCGCTGTACACCAACATAGCGGCCACAGTCCTTGGATTCAGGAATCTCATCGATGGAGCCCCCTTCCTATCTGGATCGGATGGATTTCAGGCAGCCAAGATCTCCTTTTTCGGAGCTTGGGTCTGGTACATTGTTTTGTTTCTGATATTCGCATTCGCAGTAGCTTATTCTGCAGGCTACCACGTCAGTTTAAAAGAGGAGGGAAAATGGGTATGAAAGTGAAAATCGCTGCAATTTTTGTCTTAGCCTTGCTTGCCTGTTCGTCCTTATTTTTGGTGCCTGGGAGCCACGCTGCCGGCTCCGGCAGTACAGAGAACGTTGCTTTTGCTGAGGCAATGTCCGGCGGGTCTCACATTCTGTCCGTCGGATACTCGGGCGTATCGCAGCCCTTTTCTGTAGGGTCCGTGCCTGTCTCTGTGTCGTGGATCACTTTCCTTGTATCGGCCGCTGGAGGTAGCACAAGCCTGTACATAGGGACATCAGTGGAACGCAACAATATACTGAGCAAGACCGTAACGGTTCCCAACGATCAGTCACAAACCCCCTCATGGGTTAACGTCTCTATCTCTCCTGCCCTGGTTCTCAATTCTGGAACGTACTACCTCAGTACGGATCAGTATTACGGGGAGTACGAGGGGATAATTGACAACGGTTCCTGGCTAACGAGCAGAAACATTGTTGCGCCAATGTTCTACGGGCCTCCCGGCGGCAATGTAGCCACTCAGGCCAACTCCAGTTACATGGCCTTTGCAATAGGAGGTTTTGTTCCTGTCTACAATGTCACTTTCCAGATTCCTAACGCATTGGGGTCTCTGTGGACTGTTGATTTCGGAGGGAGCAACCAGTCTTCCTCCTCATCTTCGATCATTTTTACAGCTCCCAATGGAACGTATCGTTTCGCCATACCTGACGTGACCTATGATGGCATAACCTATGTTGCATCTCCAGACTCAGGAACTGTGACTGTTAGCGGGAGCACCCAGCTTGTTGAAGTTTCATTCATCGGTCAGGTTTATTCCGTGACATTCAATGAATCCGGTCTACCAGCCGGAACCGACTGGTGGCTCAACATAACTAACGGACCTTCCATGCATACGAACAACTCTGCAATCAGCTTCAAGGAACCAAACGGCTTCATCTATTTCACCGCAGCAGCCAAAGGTTATTCTGCAGATCCATCTTCAGGGACACTACCCATAAGCGGAAAGAACGTCTCCATCTCATTATCATTCCAGAAGATAACCAATGGAACGGGTACTATCATCTACAATAACAACACGATCAAAAACTACTTCTCCCAAAACTGGCCCCTGTTTGTTCTGATATCCCTAATCTTCCTCCTGACTGGATGGGCGCTTACCTATTTTATTAACCCGGAGAACAGGGGTAAGAAGAAAAAATGAAGACCAAATTGTTGTCATTGGTCTTAGCGGCAATACTGATAGGATCGATCAGTCTTGAGACTTCTCTGGCTGCTTCTCCGCCCAACGTCCAGATGGGAACATTTGAACCAGATCCACAGGCCACCGCCTGGGGGGGATCTCCATCGGGAATAGGGAAATGGTTTTCTGCCTCCTGGGGAGTAAACCAGGCATATCAAGTGGGAGCAGTCGATTACCCGTACCAATTCCTTTACGGAGATTTCTATCAAAATGGACAGGAAGTGGTGCAGGGAGTGATGGTTCAGTTTTCGATAAACTGGTCCGCAGTGGCGAATGATCCAGGTCTGGCGTGGCTCCTTCCCATTCCAGGGGACGGGGCTACGCTACTCGGTGCACCTCCGGGTGCGTCACTGGGGACTGGGATTGGATCCGGCGCAATAAGCTACCTTTCTGGGCACCCCATCAGGGTCTTTTACGTCCAGAACGGCACTGTACTGGAACAGAATGTCTCCACTTCGACAAGCACAGGTACCTACACGGTGCCAGTCTTCATTCCAACATCAGCAAATTCGGGCCCGTTCTACATAGTGTTTCAGACGGCAGAATACAACATGATTGGACAATTTGAGGGATACGAACCAATCTACATAGGAGAAGGGGAATTCAATGCTCTCAATTCACACGTGTCGGGAAAGCCCACATCTGTGGTGAACTCCCTGGGTATCCAGGCGAATGCATTACTCAACTGGAGCTTTTCTGCCGGTGAGTGGAACGCGACATTCGTCCACTACCTCAACAACAATCCCAGCGACAATGCCTCATCCAATATCCAGATCCTTCAGTACGACAATTTCACATACAAATCAACTGGAGGAACTATCGATCTTCAGTACAATTTCTCGTCCTCGCAGCCCTCTGGTGTGTACGGCTGGCGGTTTCACGAGGGAGTGACAGATTATGGTACCTCATTCATAGTTTACAACAACGCAACGTCAGTTGCTTCCGGAGACAAGCCTCCCATGATCTCAATCTGGATAAAGCCGGCTTCACAGGGAGGAAACGAAGAGATATATATCACAGCCAGGGACAACAAGAGCACCTGGGTGGGACTTGAAGTTTCTGTATGGTACGGAAACGATCCATATACCGTCCCCAACCCCTCCTATGAAAATGTCCTCTATTACTTTGCACCTTACAACGTGTCAACTGGAACCAACCTCTCCCTTCCCTCGTTCTCCAACATCTTCTACGGCGAGCTGAACGTCGAGGTAATAAGCCATAACTCATACAACCTCTGGAATAACAGCTACGCACAGTCCGTCGTCAGGTCGAACGTATACCAGAATGGAAGCGGAGGAAACTTCTTCCAGAACTCAGTTCCATTGCTGGTTGAGCCTTTCATCTCTCCGATCAATGCTCTATTCCTGGTAGCCGGGCTCGGGATTCTGCTATGGTCGATACACAGGTCAGGAATAGAGGCTAGAGTGGTCAGGAAAGCTGAAAGAGGTCTCGGAAATGGCGGTTTCTATGTCCCGACCCATTACCTGACTGCTTTTGTGCTCATTGTCCTGTCATTCGTAAACTGGTCCCTGGTGTTTTCGATGATAACGAACTGGGGAGGGATGATTCCTTGAAAGGATTGTACTCTGGCAGGATCAAGGAATTGATTTTATTCGGGTTCAAAGAAGATGGTGGCGCAGTCCTTGACGGCGTATTAGCCTTAGCTGTCGTCCTGATCATAGTGCTGATCCTGGTGCACTTCGGATTCACTCTGAGCAGCGTCATCACCTCCCTGAAGAAATTCATCGGGGTGATTGATTGAAGGTAATGGCAGCACAAAAGTCGGGGGGACTTGACGATTACCAGACGCCTCCCTCAGCTCTCTCAATCATACTTCCTTACCTCGAACCAGACTGGGTGATCTGGGAGCCTGCAAGCGGTGAAGGATACCTGGCTAATGCTTTAAGAGAGAGGGGTCACCGCGTAGTCGAATCAGACATTCATAAGGGCCAGGACTTCCTGAAGTACGAACCTTCAGAGCACTTTGACGTGATCGTTACGAATCCTCCGTATTCCCTGAAGGATCAATTCCTGGAGCGGGCTTATTCCCTGGGTGGGCCTTTTGCCTTTTTACTGCCGCTGACTGCCCTTGAAGGCAAGAGGAGGCAGACTCTCTTTGACGCCTTTGGAGTTTCCCTCTTGATCCCCGACAGGAGGATAAATTTCATCACACCCGACGGAAGGGATAGCGGCAGCTGGTTTCTGACCGCATGGTTTACCTGGCAACTGCAGGACAAGGAAATCGAGTTCGCACCATGCCTTCAACAATTGCCGGAGATGATCGTAAGTGACTAGATGGATGACAAAAAAAGATAGAAATGGAAGGAACAGGCACATTCCAATCAGGGATGGCATGAATACTGGTTACAGTGCCCCTGCAGAAGCAACTCTGAATGTCAGGCCCGAGATAGAAAACGGGAAAGAAACAGGGGACATGGAATATATTGGATACTGTCGGAGCCCTGCAATGGGTCTTGAAGCGGCAAGGAGACACGTCTTGAATAATGAATTGAAAGGCATCCCGCTGGATGAAATCAAGGAAGAATATTTTTACTACGACTCCCAGGGCCACGGCATCAGTGATGCCGATTTCTACAAGCATGGAGGCGCCTTCGACTACATCGCCGAGGGACCTGACGGGAGGAAATACATGGTGAATGCAAGCATAGAGAAGAGAGGACCAGGTTGGAATATATCTGGTATAGCAAATTGGCTGCGTGAACCGAAGAAGGAAGAACATCTCTACAGGGAAGGATCGGAGAAAAAGGAACGCAAGAAATTCGAGGAGGCCTACGGCAAGAAGAGGGGAGATTACGTCTACGGCGCTACCGTAGGAAAAGTGAAAAGGGAGAGGGAATCAAAAGCTCGCAAAATGACGGGGGGTGAATGAATGACGCAATTTAGAACTAAGGGAAAGGGAGAGAACAGGAAGGTATATCCGGTAGGGAAAGGGAATCCATACGGGGAGCCTAGAGACAGGGCATTGCGGGAAGTAATCAGTCTCAGGGAAAGAGGGGAAAGAGCCAGGCTGATCGAGACCAACAAGAGGCTTAGCCTCTACGCTCCTTATGAATCAACGCTTAAACAGGAACCAAACGAAATCGATAAGACTAAAAAAGAGGTCGCACCGGTAAATGAGACGGCAACCAATACAGAGCACCATACAACTGAACAGATACCATCTAAATCTGTGATAGACGATATGAATGATCTGCTGACAGATGTTTCCAGGGCCAAGGATAGGGCCACATGGGCTCCCATGATTGAGAGCAAAGACGGCGTAACTACAGAAGGCTGGATGGACCCGTCAACTGTAATGATGATAATAAGAGCGAGAGAGGGAACACTGACGGACGGCGAAAAGAACGGCATAATAGACGCACTTGGATGGTCTCATAAAGAGAGATCGCTAAAAATTCCAGACCTGGACTACAGTAAAGACGGTGCATTCCAGCAAATAGACCCGAACGAGTTTAAGGAAATATCCACGAGTATATCGAAATTCATGGAAGAAAACAACTCAAAACTCGGCGACGTTGTTCTGAAGTTTACAACGAAAGATAATGTTTTCACTGTCTCGGCATCGACGAAACGGGCGTTCAAAGAGGCATCAGCGGACAGGAAGATTCTTGACAGGATGGTTCAGGAGCATGCCGGCGGGCCCATGGACAGGAAAGTGGCTGTTTCCGCAGATTACTTTATGAATGCGGCCAAGGGGATTGGCGCCAGGAAGACAGGATTTGGAATATCCATAAAAAACGATTATCCAGTCACACTGACGAATCTATTCCCATTGCACAGAACCGACATGGAGTCTATGGGACGCTTAGCTGCGGATAGCCAACCCAATAGTGCATTAATAGCACTGATTGCGCCGAGGTCTGAGCGATGATGGTGCAGTTCAGAAGCAAGGGACATGGAAGGAACAGGAAGGTATATCCAGTCAGGCGAATGTCGCAGGAAAAATACCTGGTTTACAGGCCCGGCTATAGGATGCACGAATCTCTGAAAGACAAGCTGGAGAATGACGTAGAGTACGTCCTGGTAACGAGGGATGAAGGCACGCTCGCCACTGATGACCTTCATACCCACAGATTCAAGACGTTAAGGGAGGCGGACCATTTCATACGGGAGCAATCCATTACTGCACCTCCAGAAGGACACGGATACCACAAGACGGACGTTATTATCCATTTCAGGAATGGATACATCTACAGGTTCAGGTACGACATGAACAGGGATGTCCATCCAAATCTCGAGGAATCAGTACTGTCTGAACAAAAATTCCTAAAAGAGCATAAGGACGTCATGCACGACTTGGCAAATGACGAGAAATTACTCTTTCTAGGACTTGAAAAATGACGCTCACCGAGTGAGAAAAGTGGACTATATTGTTGAAAATGATGAAATAACTCTCGAGAGGCAGCGTGAGACATTCCTAAAGTCACAGGCTGATGAACACCAGAGGATGCAAAGGAACCGCGATATCTGGGGGGAGAAGCTGTCGAAATTTCTGGGGATTAGCAAGGAACTCGCAGATTCCCTGACTGCCAACAAGACTCTAAGGGAAATCGAGGATGATTTTGCAGTCCTTACCTACTACGTGCCTGAAACAAGGGTGAAAGAAATGAAAGAACGAAAGATTATGGACGTTAATTCTCACATCATGTTCTGGTTTTCCATATCGCTGGCTGTCGTTTCTGTTGCTTCCGTCCTGTTGAGACTCAAGGTGATCTGAAATGAACTGGATACTGCTGGTTCTGGTGATAGCAGTTGTCGCATTGGTGTTACTTTACTTCTGGAGGATAAGGAAATCCGAAGGTCGCGGAAGAAACAGGGAAATCAGGGAAAACAGAATGGAAAAAAGGTCAGTCGACATGGGAGCATCACCGGAAGGGGAATATTACAAGGAGATCAACTGGCCTGCGCTGCTCATATTTTTCGTAATTGTCGTCCTCATACTGAATGTTGCATTCCTCTATCCCACCACAATCCCGGCAATGTTCTACTATTCGGAACTCCTTGTGAGCGCATTCATGTGGCAAAGAATGGCCTTTCTTCCTCTCTGGATAGGCATCATCATTTTGTTGTTTGCATGGGGTCCAGGGACTCTTTTCAAGCCAGTCGTGGTATTTGAGGGCAAGAATCACTGGTACTACAAGGTCAGGGGCCCCGACAGAGGTCTCGTGTCATTCTACCTTGTCAGAAATCTCGGGAAGCAGCCAGTGGTTATCTACAAGGCATATCTCAGGAAAAGAGGACTCTCATTTTACGTGGAGGCAAGTGACCTGATAACGGAGCCCGGTAGGAGGCCCAGCCTGATCGTTGTTGAGGGGCTGGGCACCGGAGAGGTCAGGGAAATACTTGCACTCCAGAAAGAGAACAGGGAACTGAAGATAGAGAGCCAGAAACTATGGAGGGAGCTGAGGCTGAGGCATGCCCCCGGTGTTGACCTTGTCATGGAAACAATGGCACAGATGAGGGGAGGAGGCAATGGGGAGAGTGAAAGAAAGGAGAAGAAGTAGCCTGCTTGCTTTTGTTTCAGTATGCCTGTTAGTCTCCCTTGTATATGTGGGAGGGATGGGGGTGGCATCCGGTCAGCAGGATGTCCTGAGAGTGAACGTTGCCCCAATGTACATCGAGAATACCAGCATTTACGTGCAGATGGAGGGACTGTACGCTGAGAACAACATCCCCCAGAGCGCTGCTCTCATGTATTATCTGACGATCTACTCAGCGAACGGCACTCGGATTGAGGGAGGAGAAATAACGCAGCAGAATGGAGAGACGTTCACGTACTACCTGAACGGGATCCCTGAAGGATATTACAGTCTGGATGTGTATTTCACAGCGGCTGGAAGTAACTCGTCAGTAGAGACTATATACTTCATTGTCTCTCCTCCTCCGGTTCCCTATACAGCCCTGTTTCTGTCCAACGGAGAGTTCCTCTTCCACTCCGACGTCCTCAATACAACTGGAAAAGCTAACCGGTCTTACTGGTTCCAGGTCACAATCTCATACCAGTTTCAGGGAGGGAGTTCCCAGACTGTTGGGGTGTACAATACAACAAATATGACATTCATGCCTGCAAACGAGGGGGAAACTGTTGTGGTGAATATAATGGACAGATGGGGATGGCTCAACAGTGCCGGTGTCAACATGCAGCAGGACGTCTTTACAGGTCCCCCGCTGACCTATTCTTTTGCCAACGTGCCCAACCCCTACAGTTCCGTGTGGTATGACAACATACTGGTGGACGTGCTGATCATTCTTGGCCTCCTTGGGGGAGCATATGTTTACGTCAGGAAATCAGGAGGGAAACGCATGGCCGAGGATGTATATGAGTGACGCAGCTATCCCTGATACTGGATACGACAAGAAGCTGAACGTGAATTACAGAATACTCCTGGAGACCTTGAAACAGCTGGATTATGACGATTTCCTCAGGGCCTGTCCGAGGTACGTTGAGTTTGTGACAGAAATAGATGTCAGCAAACTTCTGATCTTCAGGAGAGTGGCTGAAGCTTGGTCCGATGAGGAGATATCACTCCCAAACAACCTGATGGATGTGAGACAGTTTAACGATACAAAAGGGGAGATTGCAGGTGTCATAACCAGGGAAATCAAGAGAGGGGACCCCAGGAACCTGGAGTACGAAGCTGTCCGGGACTCTATGCTGGATATGAATAACCTGACAGCAAACGTGACAGAAAAGGTGATGACTTCTGAGCAGTTCATGAAGAATGTCAGGGGATCTATCGAGAAGAAAGCAGATAGAGGTATACAGGAAGAAGAGATCGTTGGTTCAATAAACCAGATAGGGACTGAACTATCCAGGCTCAGTGAAAGATTGGATAGACTGGAAAAAATCGATCGGCCCACTTCCACTTCAAACGGCAAGGATGTCAATCCAGAGAAAGATGGGGCTTTCAAGGAAGTCAGGAAGGTGGAATTGAATGTTCCCCGCAGCTGGAGTGTCCGTGCAAATGATGTTGACGAGTCCTTCGTCGTCGAGGAAAAAAGAGGGAAGGAGGAGGGAGGGGACCTCAGCGTTGAGATATCTGACGGCCAGGGTTCCCTGGTCTGGAAAGTCAGGTCCACCAAACTGGGACATTCGCTCCTTTATGAAAGAGTCAAGAAGCTGTTCCTGGAGTTGCTGGGTGAAGGGAGGATCAGCACAGACCTCAGCTACTCATTACCGGATGAGGAAGAGAAAAGGAACTTCAGCCCCGAGACAAGGGAAGGAAGGGTATGGTTGATGGACAACTGGACTCTGCGCAAGGGGCTGTTCAACAGGGAGTACGAGCAGACGCTGACATTCAGGGTGCAGGACTCATCTTGGTCCGTAGACGTAAGAATGAAGAATTCTGAGGTTGTTTCCTTCAAAAGAACCCTTGAGAACCTTATGGCGAAGATACTCTTGAGCGGAGAGAAAGAGGGGGATGTCAGCAGACCTTACAAATAACAGCCATTCCAATTACGAGGAGCACTGGCTGTACGACCAGCGCATGCTTTGGCCAGGACAGTTCAAATACAGGGAGCAGTTCGAGCTGGCACAGAAGATCGAGGAGATTATGCTGAACTCGCCTGACAGGCCTATCCTCCAGAGGTTTGCTGAAGACAGGCTGAGATATGCCAACTCAAGCCTCGGGATGAATGCTGAAGTGATGGAAATAAGCGGATACCAACGAAAGTACAAGATTATACTACCCCACAACTCGGGAGTTATGTCTATCATCAAGGCCGACCCCACCACAGTAGCTATATTCGGAGACAGAAAGGGGGGAAAGACCACTACCTCCTGGACCATCTCCTGGGAACTTTACAACTCATTAAAGGAGACGAGAGAAGGCGTGGAGGTCCATGTGTTTGGGGACGTGGACGCAATAACGCAATCGCTGAAATCCTACTCGCAAAAGCCCAACGTCCCGCAGGAAATAGTTCAGTTCGCGGAATCGGTAACGGAGCATAAAGATTACGAGATGCCGGAGATCACGGGACGCAACCAGATCATAATATACAACGAGGTGGGGGAGTCCACGTCCTCAAAAAGGGGAATGGCTTCGGAAAACCTCGAGATAGTGCTCAGGTCCCTGAGGGTCAGGCACGAAAGGAGATGGATGATCCACAACATCATAAGGCCCCAGACCGTGGACATCACCCTCCGCGAAGCCCCGATCAAGATTATCCACCACTGCACACAGGATAACATGGCCTCAATCGAGAACGGCATGAGAGACCCCTGGAAGTCTTTTGCCTGGAGAACTTCCGGCCTCAGGCCTGGCCAGGCAATTGCAATCTATTCACTCCTTGGCTATCAGGCGCCAGAAAAGATCTACACTACTGCGGTCGATTTTTATGGGCCTCACCCTCCCATGTGGCTGATGGACGTTATACAGGCAGGGAAGACCCTGGAAGTCAAGCATGCAGACGAGATAGAGTTCATGAGGCCACATAAGAGAATAGAAAAGAAAACCTCAGGGAGAGGGAAAAATCCAAAGAGCCTGGTGAACCTCAAGCAATACCGACAGCCCGATAATAAATAGCATCTAGAGTCCATTCTTTCAGTGGATGTTTCGGGCTTCTTTCGGACTTGTTTCGGTCCCGATGGCCCCCGAAAGAGTTGCTTATTCAGGAATTGACAAAAATAAAGTGCTACCCTAACTTTACAGACATATTCAGACACTACAATTCCCAATTTTCATGCATATATGTTGTCTTGTGCCTTCATGAAAATTCATGAAAAAGAGGAGAAATCACTAAACGCATGAAATCGATATTGATATCGATACGTACGGGACACCCAGATAGAAGATGCCAAAAGATTGCGTGTCCTGAGGGGTAAAAGGGGTGAGGCTGTCAGAACGCACGACCGACCAGTTACAAAATAGGAACATTTAAATAATACTCGCATGTATTCAATTTGAATGGAGTCTCAAACCATAAAGCTGGCCAAAGTTGTTGGATGGTTCACTATCATGGCATCTGCAGCTTCCAATGAATACGGAGCTGGAATTAATTCTGTACCTACGAGCACGTTAGGTCCATATCCGGGTGTGGGGAGTCTGGTTCCGCTTGTTGTGCTTATCGCTGGGCTGATTTTGATTCCCAAGGTATTCATGTTTCAAAGATTCGGCCGGGTCATAAACTCCAGCGGTGGCGAATACACTTGGATATCAAGGGCACTCCATCCGAGGATAGGGTTTTACGTTCAATTCCTGTATTATGCCAGCCTGATGGGTGCGATCGGGTTTGTAGTCTACATATTCGGGTCCATTCTTGCAACTACACTGGTGGGTTTTGGTGTTTCATCAGGTGTCTGGTTTGGCACCCTTACAGGACATGTTGTGATTGGCCTGGTGGTAATCTGGTCTTTTTTCGGCCTGCATATCACCGGCGTGAGGACATACGGGATTCTCGTCGACATACTGTTCTTTGCCATTCTGGCTGCGGCGATTATGAGCATCGTAATTGGTCTCCACGTATCGAGCAACCTGTTTTCATCCACTCTGTCAAGTAAGGTATTTCATGGCCCTGTCCCATCCACCACAATACCACCATTTACCTATGCCGCTTTCCTTGGAGCGGTCGGACTGAATCTCTTTTCCTACGGCGGGCTGAGCTCTGCGCCGATGCTCGGAGGAGAGGCAAAGAACGCCAAAAGGAACATGCCTATAGGGATAGTTGCGGCTTGGGTAGTCGCACTGGTATTGTATACGCTTGTGACATTTGCCACATTCCATGCCGTGGGGGTAACCAATGTTCTGGCTCTGATAAATTCAAAACACACTGTATATGCGACAGTCCCGGGGGTCCTGAGCTTGACGGTTCCTAAGTACGTCGGTGACATTTTCTCAATAATTATACTCATAGTCATTGCAAAAACAGTTATGCCACTTCTGATGGGTCCAAGCAGGGTGTCTTTTGAGTGGGGGAAGGATTCGCTCCTGCCAAAGATCTGGACCCACACAAATAAACACAAAGCGCCAGATTTTTCCTTGTTCGTAGTCGCTTTGCTCGGTTCAATATTCCTGATAGATGCATCAATAATTGGCGTCAACGTTGTGGCTTTCAGGGCCATCTCTTTGCTTGTAATCATACTGTTCATGGGCATTGCAGTTTTGTTCCTCTCTACCAAGAAGAGTAAGAAGGACTGGGAAAAATCCGTCACTACAATGTCGATGATAGTTGCTGCAATTGCCGGCGTCATAGTAGCCCTGGTATTTATCCCAAGCGTTATGATACAGCCTCATGTGGTCTGGTACCTCCAGCCTTCTATTCAGTCAGTCTTGGCCGTCCTTGTATCAGAAATTATCTACGAAGCTGCAAGATTGCATGTGAAGAGTCAAAGCGGGGCAGACCTATCACAACAGATAATGTCAAAAATACCAGAGGAATGAGCTTGCAGTTTACCCGAAAATATCTTTTATATTTTTGTTTCCAACCCAAATTCTTCAGGGAAACAGATCCGTTGAAAGATATTTGAGACCTGAGTCCGGAAGTAATGTCACCACATTTTTCCCTTTTCCAATGAGGGAAGCAAGCTTGAGTGCAGCAGCAACGTTGGCTCCGCTCGAATAACCAGCGAATATGCCCTCTTTTCTGGCCATCTCCCGTGTGTAGGTGATCGCCTCCTCATCCGATACGGTCAGGTAGCCGTCTACCAGGCTCTCATCCCAGAATGGTGGTTTGAAAGCATAGCCACCGCCCTGGATCCTGTGCCGTGTAGATGTTACACTTTTACCTGCAAGGTAAGGAGCTGTGTCGGGTTCTACTACGAAACATTTGACATTTTTATCATGTTTTTTGAGGGCTCTTGACACGCCGGTAAACGTTCCCCCCGAACCAACATAAGCGACAAATGCGTCTATTCTCCCTTCCATCTGGGTCCATATCTCTTCACCGGTTGTTTCCTCATGAGTTCTGGGGCCGTCAGGGTTTGTAAACTGATTGGGTCTGTAAGCGTGCAACTTTTCCGTAAGCTCTTTAGCCTTTAGTTCCACAAGCTCCAAATCTTCGCCGGAAACAAATCCAGACTTACCTCCAGGTGCCTGTGGTACAAGAACAACCTCTGCTCCTAATGCCCTCAGCATCCTCCTCCTCTCTACAGAGTTCCCTTCCGACATCACTGCAATGAATTTGTATCCCTTGACTGCGCAACCTATAGCAAGACCGATGCCCATATTGCCGCTTGTTCTTTCTATTACTGTACCGCCTGGTTGCAGGCTGCCGCTTTTTTCAGCTGCTGTTATGAACCTCACCGCGAGTCTATCCTTGAAACTCAGACCAGGATTGAAATACTCAACCTTTGCATAGATATTGATGCCGCCCGATGCGGAGATCCTGCTCAATTTAACGAGTGGAGTCTCCCCTATTGCCTCTAGGATATTATTCAAAGCGTGCTTCATATCATGTTAACCTTCGTTTCGACTAAATATGTTTCTATCTCAAATTGACGGACTATTTCCAAATCAGCTAGGTTCATGCTTAAGTCATTCTATGAGGTCATTCAATGCGCTTTTCGCCCCGTATTCATAATTCGGCCTATGCTTTTTCATGATGTGCGATAGGAGATGCTTGGAGTCGTGAGAAATTATCCGTACACGCCTCGCTCGAAGCTTCCGGGTTTAGACGTGGTTCCTGACTCTGACTTCTGCAAATCAGCCCTTACGGGACCTCGCTCTGTTCATTGACGATCTTCATGTATCTATCTGATACCTTCTTAGATACTTCCCCAAGAGTACCGCTTCCTATTTTTCTGCCATCCACTTCAATCACCGGAGCAATCTCTCCAACAGTACCAGTGAGGAATATTTCATCCGATGTATATACATCAAAAAGTGAGTGATTCTTTTCAACCGCTTTATACCCGAGTTTTGGGACCTCTGCAAGAATTGTCTGCCTTGTAATACCGTTAAGGCACGCATTCGGGAAAGATGTTGAAATGGTATCCCCTTTAACAAAGAAGATGTTCGCAGTTGATGTTTCTGCCACAAATCCTTCCTTGTCGAGCATTATGGCGTCGTCTAATCCATACCTGTTGGACTCCAATTTCGCAAGCAAACTGTTTATTTTGTTGAATGTATGTATCTTCTGATCCAGGGAATCTGGAGGTATCCTCCTGATGTGTGATGTCATTAGCCTGATACCTTTCTTGTCGTAAATTGGCTCTTTTATTTCCGGATAAATGACAAGTGTTGGAGAGAAGAGGCTATTAGTCGGGTCCATGGCTGGACTTTTTGTGATCCCCCTTGACATCTGTAGTCTAAGATAATTGACACCCAGATGACTGTTCGCCTCTACAACCTTGCGTATTGCCTCCCTCACATCGTCGAAAGTGTATTTAGGGGCAATTTCCAGCACACGAGCGTTATCTAGAAGGCGTTTTATGTGCTCCGATAACCTGAATATCTTGCCGTTGTATATTCTAAGACCTTCAAAAATCCCGTCTCCGGATAGAAAACCTGCATCATACACAGAAACCGTTGCCTTGTCTCTGGGCAACAATTGCCCGTTCACGTAAACTAAGGTACTCTCGGCTTGCATAGAATCCCAATTTGCAATCCATAACCATATAAAGTTATTTTGGGAGTATTCATCATGAATGAAGATACTTCAATTTGAAGCTATTGATGGTTGGACGATTTCGCAAAGCCCTGAAGTGCCTTTTCTGTATTCTGGGTAAAACAGGGAGGAATTTCGGCATTTCGCATCGGGACGATATGGACACGTTATATCCGTTTAACGTGTCGATTTCTCCGGATCCTGATGGGAAGTTCCGTAGCCTGGTAACAATATGTGTTAAATAAGGACACGTTTTAATCAAAACGTGAATGGCAATCCCATCATAAAGAGCGGAGTGAGGATCCTGAGGCCTTCCGAATTCCTGACCCTGAGGAAGGTGCTGAAACCAGAACAACAGATCCTTGTAGATTCCCTATTGCTTACCGGGATGAGGTACGAGGAAATGCTGAGGTTCAGGCAACACGAGGAATGGATGGACAGCAATTCCATCCATCTTCCAGAGTGGGCCCAAAAGAAAGTCAAGCGAAAACAATTAGAACGATGGATAAGACTTTCAATTAGAGGGAAAGCAGTACTTCCTAATCTCTTTCTGGTATCAGTTCCACAAAGGTCTTCTTTCGACCATTCTTTAAGAAGGTGGGTCTTCAGGGCATTCAAGGGCTATAGCTTGGATCCAACTAAGATATCTGCTAAGACATTCAGGAAAACATGGGATTCCTGGCTTATGGCTTATTTTGATAAGGCGGAGTACGTCTACCTTTCACAGGGCCACAACCAGATGACCTCTCTGAGGCATTACCTGGGAATACCTTTCACTGATGAAGATAAAATGGGAATGAGGGATTGGGTGGAGGGGTGGGTTTAATGAAGTCGCATCTGAGAGCAAAAGCAACGTTCATAGATGGAGAATACTACATGGAAGGCGATAGCGGAACAGTCTTAGAGATCACTGAGAGGATAACTGCTAAGGCTAGGAAAATGCTCAACCCCTTCAGCAAACCAGAAGTCCAATTCAACGAGGAATGGAAATTCTTTATTGATGCTGAATCTCGCAAGCCCATCACCAAAGAAGAGTTCCTGAGAGAAGGGGGGGCATTTGAATACCTCTCATGGTCAGACTACGCTGGAGGGAATAGGTTCGAGGTGGAAGGCGGAATCGGCAGAGAAGGGAAGGGGTGGAGATTCACCGGCTATGGGAGGTTTGGATGACCATTACGGAATATTTTTAATGAGTCTCTAGGGCAGCTTCGCATAGGAAGCTCCTTTAATTAAACCTAACCAGAGTTTGATCGGGTACTTACTATATCCATTCTTTTCATCTACATAGGCTCTTCTTATTCTCTTGAGATCGAAGTTCGACTGGAATATAACGGCTCTACCTTTCTCGATACCGATGAACCTGTTTTTCTGTTGATCAATACCTAGCAGTCCTGCGTCGAAATCAGTATGATGGCTAGGACACAAACGGATTATGTTGTCTGTTCTATCATCCTCCCCCTTCTTAAACGTAGATCTAGGCTTGACGTGCGCTCCTTCCGTGGTCTTGTTCTTACATCCTTCTATTGCACAATTCATTCGGATTTATAGTAAGCGACTTCCGCTTCAAATTGTTTCTCGTTTCCTATAGGCAGAAGTCCTTGTTCACTATCTTTCTGAAAATAATGAGTAGCCTCGGCGATAGTTTTAACTTTGCGGAATCTATCCCCGCTTTCGGTATTAATTACTATTTCAGGGAATGGAGGTTCTTGATCTGTTCCTAGTTCAAAGAAATAGGCCCTATATGGTGCTGCGGCTCTAATGAATTCCTTTGGGTCACTGCTGAAACTGTTGTAGTCAGCAGCAAGGTCCTCCATTACTGCTGTTTTACGTCTTGACCATAGTTTAGTTGGTTCAATGAACCACCCAATATAATCTGGATTAGTACCATCCATCTTGTCGTGCCACCATACATCAGTCCTAAAGAGTCCTACTATCAGGACTTCGACTGTGGGGGGGATCACCACTCCTTTCCCATCAGATGTAAGTAGCTGCATGGCATTGCCTTTCTTGATTTGTTCTTTATAAAAGGAGCTATGACGGAATGACCTTCCTAGGTCGGTTTTTTTGGACTTTAGATCTCGAGATATCATATCCCTGATCATGAACATATCATTGCCCAAAACTGTCATATGACCTAACGGAAGAAATTTCTCACCATTTCCGTGATATGCTTGAGTTTCCTCGTACCAAGTGTTGTGAATGCTCGCAATCGCTGTTGCGGCTTGTTTATGAGGGAGGCCTTTTTCATTATAGATAGGATGATAGAACCTATGGGGGTCAAGGGCTGTCAGAAGTCTAATGAAATCAGCAGCACTTATGGCTCCGGGAACTGCATTGGAATCCCCTTCATGCCACACGACCCATTCTTTATGTGGAAGTAAGTCCTTAAACGGCTTGTAATATTCCAAGTAATCAGCTTCACTGGTTTGAGCTAAGCGAACATTGTTATTTCTAGCGCGTGAGATATCAACTATTTTATTCAACTTGTCTCTATCCGACCAGTTCGAGCGAAATTGGATCATTTCCAAGTGGACCGTAGCATCACCTGGAACGGCATTCGGGGAACCAACTATCGCGTAGTACGTGTGTCCTCCATTACATATGCCCTCTCTTTCACCAAACCTAATATCACAGGCACTCTTAGCAGAGTCAAAATCTACACTGTCGCAGAAGAGAGTAATTCCGTTGTTCTTCTTTACAAAATCCATCGGATGATCGTTGAGTGTATCCCTCATATCCTTTACCTGTGGAGACATCGATGGTTCCCTCGGGTCTGCGTCCATTGGAAGAAGTTTATTTTTTATTTCCAAGCAAGGCACGTAAAGATGATGAACAATAGTTCCATCAGACATTTGAAAATTAGAATAGTTAGAAACAAGAAGAGACAAATCACTAGGGGTCTTTAAAACATCGTATGTTCCCGATTGATCTCTTGTTGCCCTTGTTAGTCTTTCTTGACCATTCGACTCCATGGAAATTTATAGTCTTTATTTATACTTATAATTTATTGATTGAAGGTATCTCTATAAGTTGGATCATTAGCCGATTTGATTTGAATGCAATACGCTCCAACTAGAAGTCGTGGATTCCACAGGACCCTCCACAAACGGGTCCAGAGTGGAACGAGGCTTATAATTTGTGATAATAACCTCTTTGAACCCCTTTCTCTTTTCCGCATTGGAATTTACCATCCTGTTCGCAGTAATCTTATGAAAGTTGAAGCCATGATAGAGTTCATCCACTTCCAGAACATCTGAATTGCTGAGCATGACGTAGACACCCCGCTTGTGAAGTTTCTTAAAGTTCTCTGAAAGCTTTTTCTGATCTTCAAGAGTAAATCCCTGTGAGGTGTAATTAGTGAAGACATTGATTCTAGGATTATGTAGATAGGGTGGGTCAAAATATACAAAGTCCCCCTTCCTTGCACTTCTAGTTGCTTTTTCAAAACTCTTGTCCATAATCTCCACTTTTGCCAGCATTTTGCTGAACATTATCATCCTCGAGATAGGCTGCATGCTAGGATTTACATGACTTCCGAAGGGGACGTTGAATTCTCCTTTAGAGTTTACTCTCCAAACCCCGTTAAAGCCGTAGCGATTAAGGTAGAGGAACAAAGCGGTTTTCCTCGCCGTTGGTGAATGTATACTATTGAACTCCTCTCTCATTTTGTAGTAGAAGTCCGCGGTGTTCTTGGGAACAAACCCCTCAAGTTCGTCGGCTAGGTCTTCGAGGTTAGTCTGGACCACTCGATATAGATTTATCAGGTCTTTATTTGTGTCAGAAATTACAGCACGATTGATCATATCTTTGTTATACAATTCGGTAAGCAGAGCAAGTCCACCTGCAAATGGCTCGTAATATTTATTAAATTTAGGAGGTAATAGTCTCATCAAATATGGTAGAAGTTGCCTCTTGCCACCTGCCCACTTTACGATCGGAGAAACTTCCACATTTGGTATATGAGATCGGCTATTAAAGAGTACCAGAAAATAGCAAACCAGGTGAGTCGTACCCCATGTATTGACCTCTGATTTGGAATGTAGTTGATAATTAATTATTCCTAAGTTTTCCTACCGAGTAGGAAACCATAATACCATAAAACTTAAGAACTACCGCTTTATTCTCATAAGTGATAAAATATGGCACCTGAAAGTGAGAAAGACGAGAAGGACATCGAAGGAGTCTTTGCAGAAAAGGAAGGAAGAAAAACCAAGAACATCAAAATGGATAGACTCTTTTTAGGAGAGCTGAATGAGAGATTGGAACCTGGAGACCTGGAGGGATTGGCTACATCTATTAGAAAGGTGGGAGTATTACAACCACTGATAGTCAGGCCCGTGGGCGAAAAGTTTGAGATAATAGCCGGCGGTAGAAGATATAGAGCAGCTGTTATGGCAAACCAAAGCCAAGTTCCCTGTCAGATCAAGGAAGTTAACGACGTAGATGCTTTACAGATATCATTTCAAGAAAATGAGGAAAGAAAAAGTGCTAGCCCGCTTGAGTATGGTCTATTATGCTGGAAGATGGCTAACAGATTGGGAGACCTTAAGGAAGTCTCTGAGAGACTGGGAAGAACCGAAGGCTGGGTAAGTACTAGGATCAATGCGTATGAACTTTATCGGAAGGCGCAGATACTGCCTGCTAATAAGTCCCCTGCTCTGGAAGGAGGAGTTGCAAGAGACTCTAGCTCAATAGGAATAGTTGATTCCAATACCATAATGCAAGCAGTCACAAGTAGACCTGTGAACAGGTTTCTAGCGCAGCAGGAGGGACAAGGTGAGACTATGAGAACCACGTTTGTAAAGAAACTATCCGAAGCGTTCCCCAAATTAGACCCAGCACAGAAGAAAAAGCTTGTCGCTGAATTCAAAAGAAATCCATCTGAAAATATTGAAGCTTTAACTCAAAAGATTATCGCCGAGCCAAGGGGAATTAAAGTAAGTTTGTCCTTTCCTTCTGAGGTAAGTGCCAAAATAAACAGGATACTTTCAAAGAACGACAGAAAAATTGAAGATTGGATCAGAGAGTTAGTTAGGAAAGAGATAGAACGTCTTGAGAAAGAGAACAAAGGAGAGGAGGTAGATTAACTTGAGTGATAACAAGGTCCATGTAGATGATGATTCCATTGACGTAACCCCAACTAGCAGGGACATATATTTCTCTCTCGCTAGAGGTGGTTACAATCTTGCTACAGCTGTTGAAGAATACGTTGACAACTCCTTAGAACAAGCGATGTCGTCGAAAGCTCAGACCAGAAGAAAGATAGTGGTTAGAAGTGTTCTTCCGGGAGCAAACAACAAAGACGGTTACATAGAGATCTTGGATGATTGTGGTGGTTGTGGAAAAGTTGGAGCAGCTAACTTCATCCAGCCAGGAAAGAGTGGCGTAGATCCAAAATCTGGAAAGATCTCAAGATTTGGATTTGGCGGGAAAGCAGCGGGATTGGCCGTTGCTGAGAGAATAGAAATATCAAGCAGGTCTATAGGTGAAGGAGGCTGGACTATTATATTGGGCAAGGAACAGCTGATGAAAAAGGAGGACTGGAAGTTTAATTTCGAAAGTAATCCTCCTTCAGAGTTATCAGAAGGAAATACGAGAATAAGACTATATTTAAGCCCAGAAAAGAAGATAGACATAGTAAATTTTCAAAACGATATCAATAAAGAATTAAGGAAAAGATACAGCTCCTTTAATTGTTGGAATGCTGACGTATATGTAGACAAAACGAAAATAGAAGCAACTGACCCATATTCTGAAATTCTCGATGGGGAATTCGCCCCAGAAGGAGCAGGACCTTATAAAGTCAAAGAACAAATTCAACTTCCAGTAAGAGGTGTGGATGGTACTCCCACTCTTCAAACTGTAAATCTAGCCATGACTGTTGGCCTAAAGCCTTCAGGCAGTGCGCTACAGGAGTATGGCTCCAATATCTACTGTAATTGCAGATTATTGGTTGAAAACGATAAAACTGGTTTCCCAGAAGAAGTAGGCCACCCAGATAGCCCCATTGTGTGGATCAGATCGGTGGTTGAGATAAGTGGTCCCGCAGAGTTGATGCCTTGGAATAATAGGAAAGATGACCTTGACAAATCCTCCCCTTCCTACCGAAAGCTGAAGGACTTCCTAAGTAAAGGTTATGAAAAATTCATGAACATGACCGGCGAGGCTAGGAAAAAGTACAAAGACAGAACTGGTGAGAGACGTCCCAAGATAAGAGACATAATTGTCGAAAACTTCGCACGTCAATATAAGACGCACAATAAAGATCCCAATATATTCCCCGAATCCATAAGAACATCTAACGCATTCAAGGATGCAGTCGAAAGGAGCAAAGAAACCAGCAGCATGAGAATAGTGACTAGAACGAAAGAGGTCGTCCAAATATCAGCACCTGTAGATAAATCCATCTTAGAAATATTAAGGTTCAAAGTAAGAGAAGTGACAATGAAAGACCGAGTAACAAATATAGACATAGTGGACGAGGTAATCAAACACTATATTGATTGTCAGATTAGAAAGGAGGGCTTGCAATGACCTTAGAGAAAGCAGTCATTTGTGTTCTTGCCTAGGAAAAGACTCTCTTCTGATTGGATGATAGAGGCAGATAATTCACTATCGTAAGGGAGTTAGGGGTAAAACAATATTAACCTCTGCGTGATCGATATGAGCCGTTTCCTCTTCAGGACCCCTCCTGAGGGAGATGAGGACGGAAGCCATACGTTATACCTTCTCAGCCTTGAAAAGGGTCAAATCCTAAATTTAAATGATGCATTTATAAATTTCAATAACGAAAATAACAGGATCCTGTGACAATGTCCTTTCGTCCTTACAAAATAAGCATTTTGTATTAGTTAACTTTTCATCTTAAAAGTTAATGATTTTGGAAAGACAAGAAGAAAGAAAAAGGGAAAAGCTAGCATATCTTCTGAAATTTCATTAACATTTATTTGGAAGTTTACAATACATTAAACGATGACACATGACTTCATAACTCTCCAGGCCAGGAAGGTTGGAACAACCAAGAAGGTGAAGAAAGGGAAGAAGACGGAGAGGGTCGTAACGTCCAAGGGGATATGGAAGACCGTGAT
This sequence comes from uncultured Thermoplasmatales archaeon, assembly GCA_964389625.1. Classification (GTDB taxonomy): domain Archaea; phylum Thermoplasmatota; class Thermoplasmata; order Thermoplasmatales. The sequence continues at coordinate 495 of CAYMEF010000018.1, read as the reverse complement.
TCTGAGGCCGGAGGAATATGAAGGAATCTATGAACATACTAACACGAAATACAGGATCCTTTTCTCCTGTCTGCTGGTAACGGGAATGAGGTATGAAGAATTAAAGAGGCTGAGGAAGCACCCTGAATGGATAAAGAAGGACGGGTTCATCCATCTACCCGCTGAAGCCCAGAAGAAAGAAAAAAGGGTTGATCCTGAGAGATGGATCAGACTAAGCTTCATGGCCAGGGAGACGATTAAGAGACTGTTCGACCTTGAAGTAGACCTCCCCAGGAACATAGTTGTGGACAACTATATCAAGTACAATTTCAAGATCCAAGGTTTCAGCTTGAAATCGTTCAGGAAGACGTGGGAGTCCTGGCTTGTCTTTTATTTCCAGAATCCCATTGCTGTTGCACAGTCACAGGGCCATACCGCCTTGACCCAGTTCAGCCATTACCTTTCCATGCCCTTCACCGAAAGGGACCGGATGGGGATGAAACAGTACGTAGAAGG
>CAYMEF010000017.1:0-26874 GCA_964389625.1 uncultured Thermoplasmatales archaeon | reverse complement strand
CAGGCATAGGTGAGGGCAGCAACAAGCTCACTCCTTCAGGGGTGGGTAGTTGACTCTTGTGTGTTCCGTCTCTTTCGGGCCCGAATATGCACTGAGAACCAGGTCGCTTCCCTCAATCATGTATATTCCGACCCAGTTGTAGTGGGGGACCTTACTGTTGAGGAATCCGACAACAAAAGGGGCGACATCACCCTCTATTCCCCTCACCTCCTCTTCAAATTCCTTAAACAGTGAGTTGAAGTCCGTTTTAATCATCCCTCTCTATTTTCAACTATTATAGATATTTGAAGAAGTTCGAATCTTCCGCAGGATCTGTTCTCAGAAATTCAATTGTCCTGGCGTCAAAGTTGTCCGATGCCAGAGATGCGATGGAAAGAGGAATCGGTAAATGCAGCCGTTGTCGCTGCAGTTGATAGGTATTGTTCCGTAAGAAAGCCCCGGAAGGACGCACCAATGTTTTTATTCAACCGATTTTTCAATGAAAGATGCTCTACCTCGTTTCTGTTGACAAAATTAGGGGGAAAGATAAGGAGTTTCCCCTCTCAAAAGATGAATTCACGAACATATACCTCGAGATTCTCCAGAGCGGAAAGTCAACGTACAATGGGGAAGACGTCTCCCTGTACCCTACGTTCAGAAAGAAGGGCATTGACTATGCTCTCCTAAGGGAGAGCCTCGAAGTGCTGAACGAGAAGATGCTGTCAACGAAGTTGACCGAGGATCAGCTTATAGAAAAGATAATCACCACGCTCGATGAGCTGGAGAAGTTCGAGAACTTCCTTGTGCAGAAAAACGCGGAGACTTCCATATTCATGAAGTATGCGGTATCTGCTAACAGAGATTTCTTGGAGCAGGTATTGAGGATGCTCACCGAGGTCAGAGGTTATGTCAAGTCTCTGGAGAGTTCACTGGATGGATACGTCGAGAGGAGCGCTCCAAACCTCAAGAAGATAGTCGGATACAAGGTGGCTGCACGTCTGCTGAAGGCCTTCGGTGGCGTCAGAAAACTTGCACTAAGCTCTGCGAGCACTGTCCAGATCATAGGTGCAGAAAAAGCGTTCTTCAGATTCAGGAAGGGTAACGGAACTCCGCCCAAACACGGTTTAATCTATGAGATACCAGACATCTACAAGGCATCAAGGGGAGATGCAGGAAAGATTGCCAGGGCATATTCGAACTCCATCGTAAAGGCGGCGAGAGCCGACCTGGCCGGGATAGTTATGGAGTCTGATACAAAGCTGAAGAAGAGGCTGGACGAGATTAGAAAATCCGGCAAGAAGAAATAAGTCACACTGCGGAATCCGTCACCTGGAAGTGAAGCAGCTTGACCGCACCCCACTCGTCTGCAAATACTGCTGTATACTGCCCTGCAGGGAAACTCACAAATTCATATGTCCCGTTGGTAGGATTCTCCATTGTCCAGTAACCCGAGATTTCCACAGACGTATACAGCGTAATCGCTATGGGTCGATTTCCAGAACTTAGTGTGTATCCCTGGTCGCTCCAGCCGTTGAGTCTGTAAGCATCTATTGGGAAAATCGCAGGACAAGAATATACTCCCGGCTTCCACAATTGCAGTGATTTTTCGGAAATGAGGGACTGGTTTGTGACGTAACCTGGCACTATCGCAAATCCGAATGGATATTCCAGGTTGCCGCACGGCGATACGCCCATAGTCTGATTTTCGCCTCCAATCACGGGCCAGGAATGACTCACTTCAAAGGTATCAGCGGGGCCGTTGTTGAAGACCTCTATCTTGAGGGTAATTATTTGACCAGGTCGGACAGAACTTCCACTCTCGGATGCAATCAACAGCAACTGCTTCTCACCGTTAACCGGGATCGAAAACGGGCCCCAGAAGACGAGAGATACTCCAGCAGCAATGACTATCGCTGTGATGACAACTACGATCAGCGTTGTTCTTCTTTGTAGGATGGATCTCTTTCCTTGCCTCATGCGTATCGCCCCGAGCGATCCATCAATCGGTTGCTGAGTATTTACAGATTTCCCAGAACCTAGGTTCTCCATTCCTATCGGGAAACCATTTTTCCATCTTCTCGTCTCAAACACCTAATCCGCAATCGCAATAAGCCAGGCAGTTGCAGTCATCGTAGCCGATGAGGGTGGTACCGAAATAGCTCTCTTCTCGCCATGCTCTATCATTGAATTCTAGTCTCTAGAGCGACGTTTCTACAAGGGTCAAACACTTTTTAGGAACCTCAGGAATGGTTCACGGAGTTTTTCTTGCGCGACTTTCTTCTCTGTTCTGGAATGTCCAACGGCCTATTGATGGACTTGATCTCTCTCACAATAGGATCTGCCTGGCCATCACCCATCAGCATCAGCACTCTTAAGAGACAGGGCTCCCTCTTCTTTTCAAACAGAGTGTTCACCCTGGACCTAGTGTCCCTGCAGGTACCAAACACGCTCAACGGGAGATAGAAGCTTATGGGCGCAGTCTTGATGGATTCCACGAGTTTTGGCTCAAAATTAGCTGAGTTCGGACCCGACGTGAAGAGAGGTGCTTCAGGGGTGCCACCGTTAGTAGCACTGATGATTCTCCCATCCGTCACGTCGGACGTTAGATTCTTAAGAACGAAGTTTCCGGAACCGGGGAACCTGAATTACCTTTTGGCTCCGTTTGCTGTGGAGATCCTCTGAAGCACAGGTTCTGTCTTACAGAATTTATGTACGTGCGATCGGTCAGTTGCCGGTAACACTGCAGTTACATTTTTTTAAGGGGCAAAACTGATCGAACGTCTGAGCCAGACCTTCTGATAAATTAAAGTAGTCATATTCGATTTTCAAGTGCGATAACATGGAACCCGTTCTACAGGTAGCCTTGGATTTTGAGAATCTGCACCGCGCGCTTCAGGTAGCGAAGGAAGCAGTGGCTGGCGGTGCCGATTGGATCGAGGCCGGAACACCGTTGATCAAGAGCGAAGGAATGCAGGCGATCAGGGAGATCAAGCGGAATTTTCCAGACAAGATAGTCGTGGCGGATATGAAAACCGCTGATGTAGGCGGGTTTGAAACGGAACTCGCTGCAAAGAGCGGTGCACAAGTCGTCACAATTCTTGGGATCAGCGACGATCCTACCATCACGGAGGCAGTCAAGGCCGGAAAGAAGTATGGTGCAGAGATTATGATAGACCTGCTGCAGGTTGAAAACATCGAGGAGAGGGTGAAGCAGCTAGAGAAACTGGGTGTAAAATACTTCTGCGAACACGTAGGAATTGACATGCAGATGATCGGAAAGAATCCGCTCAAGATACTCGAGAGAGTCGTTGCCTCTACCAGACTTCCAGTAGCAGTGGCTGGGGGACTCAACAAGGAGTCCATACCGGACGTCATCAAGAGAGGTGCATCGGTGATCATAGTTGGGGGAGCAATTACTAAGGCACCGAACGTAACCGAAGAGACTGCATCCATAAAGAGGGTCATTTCCACCGGCATTGCAGAGCACGGTGAGATGTACAAGAAATACTCCAAGGACGAGATAGTGGAGGCTCTCTCCAAGGTCTCATCGTCCAACGTATCGGATGCGATGCATCGGGGTGGTGCAATCCACGGGATAGTACCACGAATACAACCCGGGACAAGGATAGTTGGAAGGGCCCTTACCGTCAAGACGGTGAACGGGGACTGGGCCAAACCGGTAGAAGCGATAGACCATGCCAAGGCTGGAGACATCCTCGTGATCGATGCAGATGGAGGGGAGGATGCAGTATGGGGCGAGCTCGCATCCTGGAGCTGCGTCACCAAGAAGATCAAGGGCGTGGTGATCTGGGGCGCAATAAGAGACCTCGACTCCATACTCAAGATTCCATTCCCTGCATTTTCGCGCTTCGTATCGTCCAATGCAGGAGATCCAAAGGGTTTCGGGGAGATCGGCAGTGAGATCGAGATCTCCGGCTTGAAGATTAGAACCGGTGATTACATAATCGCCGACTACTCCGGTGTCGTTGTCATCCAGGAGGAGGAGGCCCAGGAGATAGCGAACAGGGCCGTTGACGTTGCAGAGAGGGAGAATAGGCTAAGAGAGGAGATAAAGAGAGGGAGTACTCTTTCGTCAGTTCAGAAGCTTGAGAAGTGGGAGAAAGTTGGATAACCGAAGCGTTGGTGCTCTTGTTCCTGTAGAGCTGTTCGTAGTGGGAGAGGTTGTATCCCTGCTGCCCAAGGTACGTCCAGTTGACCTCGAACAGGTACGAGGTGCTGTTCCCCCTTACCGAGCTGTTCTCGTAGACTAGGTCGAACGGTGGCTGGAAGAACTTTGAGAACGCACTGCCGTTGACGTAGATCGGGGGTTGGTTGGGGTTGAGAGAACTGTTGTACCCCCAGACTCCATACTGTCGCATATACGTGTTGAGGAAGACATACCCGACTGGAGGGAATGTGCCGTTCTCTCCAGTCAACTCGGTGATAGCCGATGGCCAGCTCGTCGAGTTCCAGAGGACAGAAATGTTGTCAAAGGGGGAGATGAATCCGTATGAGTACAGAAGTATGCCAATCTGATGGTCAGTGGCAACGGAGAGACTCGTGTTGCCAGTCTGATTGAGATAGGAGATTGTCGAGTTGTCCTGTTCCGTTATGGCCTCGGTGTGGGAGGGGATGAAATCAGAAACCATGGGGTAGCTCGCGACCCCCATGAGGAGGACGAGCGAAACTGCAGCTATGACTATGATGTTCTCCACGGGTCGCCTAGCGCTGAATGTAAAGTGGCGAATGTTCTCGACTGTTCTCTGCCTTGGGATGGTCACTACATTTACACCAGCAGGCGTGTTCACTGCTATGAGGGTGTTCACGTTCTGCGCGCCTCCTAGATAGACCTGTCTTATCCGGGTACTCGTCCCCCTCTTGTGTGACCGGAAATACTGGTACCACTTGATCAGAACATAGCCGGAGATGATGCAGAATGGTTCTGATAGGTACTCTATGTTTCTGGCTGGGATCAGGACGGTATTCCTGGACACAAAACTATAGAGGAGTGAAAAGATGATTGCCATGCTCCATCCAAGTACCTCAAAGATGTTGTTCTCGATGAGAAAGTACTTGACTCCTATTACAGAGACGGACATAAAGACCAGAAATGGGATCGAGATGATCAGGGCGCTGTTGGAAATGTACCCAGGCACGAATCCCGAGAGCCTGAGTGCAAAGAATATGCCTACGAGCGTGAGGACCGCTACGAAAACGAGGCCCACGTCACGTTTTGGTGCTATCGCCAGCCCTAGCCTCCTTATGAACTCAACTGCCCTCTCCCTGACCCTTTCGGCGTTCACCCGTCGAAGTAGGAGAAACATCGCGAGGATGAGGAAGTAGAACAGCGTAATGACGGCTCCATATCCGAGTCCGTGAACCGCCTTGGAGAAGAACGATACCATGTTCGGGACCCTGATGAGCAGATAGGATATCATCAGCGTACCTGAAAGCTCGATGACGAGCATATCCCAGAACAGGTGGGGTCTCCACTTCGTGCTTAGGAGGTTTACCGAGAACACCATCCCTATGAGGGATATAATAAAGAAATAGGTGGATAGCTGGTGTGACAGCACCAGTAGTACTATGGATATCGACATGGGTATGGCGTAGACCCTCTTTCTATGGTACGAGAGGAAAAAGTACAGGGATAGGAGGAGAAAGAAGTGACCAGTTGTGAGGTAGTTGGGCTGCGATGTCTGGTACATCTGTATCGGGCTAACGACCAGCAGGAATCCAGCGAGCGCGGAGGTGTTCTTATCAAATCCAACCTCACGCGAGATCAGATAGATCAAGAACGGGGTCAGTCCCCCAAGGAACGGAATGGAATAGTCCAGTGCCGTAGATATCGAAACGCCCGTCGCGTAGTGGACGAGATCGACAATCAGATAGGTAACCGGGAAATACTGATACCCGTCCGTGCCCCAAGGAGAATTCGGAGGATAGGCAAGCGCCTTACCGCTCAGGAAGGCCTCGCTGAGGTAGTAGTATATCCCGTAGTCGTTGCCCCATGCATAGTTCAGTACGTTGGGAAGGAGTCTGATGGCGACGCCTGCGACAATTATCGCCGACACGATTGCAATGTCCCTCCTCCCAATTTTCATACGACATCCCCAATTCTATTGGAAACATCTATTTTTTGCTACAAATCTGGTATGATGATACACCTGTTGGTCCTATTTATTCGCCGGTAATATGGATTATATATCGCCACGAAATGACTCCATCGATGCTAGGCTCCTTGGATGGTAAGCTGGACATGTCCCTCTTTGTATTGCTTCCAATAGATGGTTGTGACGTGCCATTCTTGAACTATAGCGAAAACATCCCCGTGGATATACACTTTCACGGGGACAAGATGTTCTTCAATTATTTTGTCGAGAGGAACCAAAGCAAGGTCTACGATATCTACAGGGACTACAATCCAGTCATACTGGGGAACTGGATGATGCTGAGCCAGCGCATGGATGCGCCGGAACTGAAAACGATAAAGAGGAAGATCTCTGCCATTCCTACGATGGTGATGGGAGGTTTATACCGCCGGGGAGGGCAACTTGCCTTGGACTTCAGGTTCCACATATCCGATTTGGAAAAGGTTGAAGAGTTTGTGAAGTTCATAGTATCCGTCGACATAGATACAACCATAACGAGACTGGGTAAGTCAAGTGGACTAAAGGCTGTGCTTGACGGAATTGACAAGAGAGCTGAGCTCACGGCCATCAGGTTCAGTTACAGAGAAAAGGTCAAGAAGAGAATCTTGTCCGAATGGAGGGGGATTCCAGATCCTACGAGTGCTGTCACTTTTGGGCTGGGTAGGAAGGGGGGCGTTGGCCGTCTGGACATTTCGGGCTCTCCGCCAACTCCGCTGCTTAGGGCTATTCTGCGGGACCAAATACCCCTCGTGGGGTTCTTTGAGGATCACAACAATGGAAGAGTAAGCTCTATTGCGTTGGTTCCTACGTTTCTGACACAGGCATTCCTTATCAGGTTCTTCGAGAGGATGAACAAGGTGGAGGGACTGTTGCTTGAAAGTGTCGAAAAATATGAAGCAGTCCGGGACAGACTTTGAGTTGTATCCTGCAAGTACCTCCGGACGGTAATCGTCTCCCACGCACAACCAAGTTGAGGACGGTAGAACCTATAGAAATCAGCAATTCCGGCTTCTCCCATTGTGTGGAGGAAATTATCACTCTTCAGTCTTAAATATTCGTAAGTTATGCCCAGCCAACAATGATTAGCTTCCTTAAAGTTGCTTATAAGGGAGAGAGGGGGCGCCGACTATGAAAATAGGTTTTGTCTCAAAACCCGAGTGTCCCAGGTGCCAGGAGCTCATCAGGTTCCTGGCTAACTTCATCAAGGAGTACGGACACGACTCCGTGATCGAGTCTGGTACCGCCAGGGAGATGAAGACGGAAGGGGAGAAGCTCGAGAAGATGCGGGCAGATGCACTCGTGACCGTGGGAGGAGATGGCGCAGCCCTGTGGAGTCTTCAAAAGACAGGTATACCCATAATGCCGGTGAACGTCAGCAGTCTTGCGTTCCTTTCAGAACTCGACTCTTCTACAGCTCTAGATGGAATAAACAGGCTCCTGAGGGGAGATTTCAGGATAGAGGAGAGGGCCAGGATCAAGACCACTGTGAATTCGAAAAGGCTTCCAGACTCGCTCAACGAGGCGGTGCTGAAATCCATGATCATGTCGAAGATAAGGTGGTTTGGAGTGTACCTTGACGACGATTTCATCCACAATATCAGGGCTGATGGCATAATCATAGCCACCCCGACCGGTTCCACTTCCTATTCACTGAGCGTCGGGGGGCCGATACTCGATCCAAAGGTGAAGGGATTCATCATCTCTTACATGGCGCCCTTCAGCCTGAGTGCGAGGAGCACGGTCGTGCCATCACAGTCCACCATCCGTGTGGTAGCCCTCGACAAGGGAAGGGGCATAATGCTCACCCTGGACGGCCAGGAGGGGATGGAGGTCGGATTCCATGACGAGATATCTTTCACCGAGAGCGAACACCCAGCTAAGTTCATAAGGTTCAATTCTGACTTTTACAAGAACACCAGGGAGAAAATGTCATGAAGATAAGGAGGGGGGTTATAGAGCTCGTTATGGAGAGCAGCAAGGACTCTCTCCCGAACGAGTTCGCTGCCTTCCTCAAGGCAAAGAAAGAAATAATATACGAAATAGCGCTAGTTCCGGGTACAATATCCGGAGAGAGAAGCGCAATAATGCAACTGTGGAATCGACCGATGGACCTGGGGTACGTGGGAACGATCCACTCACATCCATCGGGCATCATATACCCAAGCGATGACGACAAGAGCCTTTACTCAAAATTCGGGAACGTTCATATCATAGTGGGGTATCCATTCAACCAATATTCCTGGAGGTCCTTCAACAACGAGGGAGTAGAGATAAGTGTGGAGATGATCCAATGATTAGAATCACCGATGGGAGATACATCAGGCATGTGTATGGGGTACCAGTCGTTGCTGACATATTCAGGGCCACCACGAACATCGTGACTATGATTATGAAGGGTGCAAGCGAGATCGTACCTGTTGGTGAGGTCAGCGAAGCTCTATCGCTAAAGGAGGATGGTTATCTGCTCTTCGGCGAGAACATGCTGGCACCCATCGAGGGGTTCGACCACGGGAACTCCCCCACCGAGACCATGGGCCTTGACCTTGAGGGTGCAAAGATAGTCCTGAAGACCACAAACGGTTCAGGGACCATACTGAAGGCGGGAGAGGGTACCCTCGTTGGCTCCTTCCTGAACATCACTGCACTATCGAGGCATCTCAGAAACAAGGAGGTCCACATATTTCCCGCGAACCTAAAGGACGGGGTGTCCACCGAGGACAACGAATTTGCATACGCTCTCACCAAGAAAGTCCTAGAACCGGGATCGAACATCGAGGTCAACATAACGCGAGCTAGGAACGGGAATGGGGCAAAGTTGCTCCGTGACCACAATTTCGAAGCGGACCTGGCATTCTGTCTTCAGCAGGACATCACGGAAGTAATCCCAATTTTCAAGGAAGGCAGGATAGTCAAGCTGCAGTAGTCAATTCGATTTTTCCCTGAGAAAGATGTAGAGACCTGCTGCAACAACGGCAGATGCTATCAGGAAGTCAGGATAGTAACCGATACCACTCACCACGACTCCAGTGAGTGCTGAACCTATCACCGCCCCGAAACTCTGAACCGCATTGTAGGTACCGCTTACCCTGCCCCTCTCCTCCGGCTTTGACAGGTTGGAGACAATCGTACCCGTGCCAACGGATATGAAAGACCAGAGGGCTCCTAGAACAGAGTATACGAGCAGCAGGCCAACGAAAAGCAGCGGGCGGTGCGTCAAGAGGAGTGCAACGAGTCCTATGGTGCTAGGGAATATGAATATCCTGGCGATTACTGCTATCGTCGCTACCCTCTTGTTTCCGTACTTGAGGCATGTCTGGCCTGAAAAGCCAAACGTTATCGCCCCAAATATGTAGTTACCTAGGTAGATGATGAAGAAGACCGAAGAAGAAATCTCAAGAGAACGAAGCAGAATGGGAAAGGCTACCATGAAGAGCTGGAACCCGGTCATCATTATCAAGAACCCGATCAGGACGTATTTCAGGTCGTTCGCCAGCTCCCTGAAGTGAAAATTGAAGTGTATTATCTGGGACGGCAGGTACCGCACCCTGTCTATGACCCTGAATGCCCTGATGGGTACCTCGTCCCTGTCTATCCTCTTAGTACTCTCTGGGATGTACATATACCCCACGACCGCTGATACGACGTAAAATGCAAAGGAGAACAGGAAGAGGTATCTCAACATAAAGACGTTCGGGAAGAATCCGGTAAACACCGAAGCAAAGACTACTCCCGCTATGTTACCATAACTGTTGTACATGGAGAATTTTGAGATCTTCATTGACCAGTCTTTTCTCTCCGTTAGCTCCATTATCAGGATGGATGAGACGGGAGTGGCTGCACTTCCGAAGAACCCGGACAGAAAGGAGATTGTGATGAAGTATGCCGTACTGAATGATATCGCGAACAGTAACGATGTCACTGCAAGCGATACGAAGCCTATGAGGACAAATAAGCGCCTCTTGCCCATCCTGTCAGAGAGGCTTCCCCACACCATGAGACCGAGTATAGTCGCGATGGACGACGCTATCACATAGACGGAATAGTCTATGATTCCCCCCGCAAGAACCTCAGTAATGAATAGCGGTGCCAACGGGCTCGAAATGCCCGCAGAAGTGTTCATTGGGAAGTAGGACAGAAACCATCTGTCCTTCTCCGGGGAGGAACTCATTCGACAGGTATGTCATACGATTATTTCTACTTGATTTTGAGGAGTCTAGAATCGAAGTCTCGTATCCTGCCTCCCCCCCAACAAACAAATTTAGCGGCCGCTTTCCCATGCGAAATTGATCGAAGTATTCATTCCGTTCTTGAGATAGAAGCTCGTTATCCTGTTTGCCCAGGAAATGGCCTCTTTCATTTCCTTACCTCTGTTCAGCGCAGAATATAGGCCAGCCCGGAACATGTCCCCCGCTCCTAACGATGGCACGTTCTTCAGATTCTCGGTTGGAATGTGTTCGCCGTTGAAGATCGCCCCCCTTCCACCGAGGGTGACTATGGTCTTGTCCGCTTCGACCTGCGTGAACGATGAGAGGTAGTTGAATTCCGATTCATTCAGTATGACCAGATCCGCCATCTTCAGCCCTTCTGTCAGTTTGTCTTTGCTCCATCTATACTTTATCTCCTGACCCGGGTCGAACACCTTTGTGCTGCTACTGGTCATCATAAGCTTCAGTATCCAGTCGGGATTCGAAGTGGCGAAATGGCAGTACTCGCTGTCGATCTTGTAGTCACCACCGGGAGTGCCCATTGGTCCCTGGTACATGAAGGCGATCTGGTTGTCCCTGGCATCTGCAATGTAACAGACCGGTCCCTCGTCGCTTGTAGTCTCTAGGACCAGATTTATCCTGTCGCTGTGCAGCTGCGACAATAACTCTTCTGGAAACCTCTCAGAGATCCTAGAGATCAGGCTCACCGGCGTCCCGAGAGCTGCCGCAAATCTCGCAATGTTCGCACCAGTACCGCCTAGTTTCGTCTCTAGCCTCCTGATCTCCTCGCTGCCAAAGGAAGGGAGCTGTTTTACGTCGAAAATGATGTCTATGTTGATGTGCCCAACGATGGTCAGGAAAGACATCTAATATTGCTACCAGCCGCGACCCTGTATCTTTTCGGACTCTTCCATCTTCTCCACATCCCTTCCCTTCATCCCCGGGAGTCCCTTGCTCGTCTCCACCAGAACGGACGGATCGTCCCACGCAGCAGTTGCCTGTACTACGGCTGCAGCCATCTTATCCGGTTTGGAGCTCTTGAAAATACCACTGCCAACGAAAACTCCGTCCACGCCATGCTCCATCATCAACACTGCGTCTGCTGGAGTTGCAACTCCACCGGCAGCAAAATTGACTACTGGAAGCCTCTTTGCCTTCTTCACTTCCTTGAGCACTTCGTGAATACCCGACTTGATGTCTCCATACGTGTAGCTGCCAAAAATGACATCCTTGTCGGTTACCATTTCCCTTCCGTAGAGTGCCCCTCTCACCTCTCTGATCAGTTTTTCGTAGCTCTTTGAGACGTTCAGTGTCATTTCCCAGAGTTCGTTCTCATCCGCCAGGATTACTTCCTGTATTCCCTGGTTCACCTGTCTAACGTGTCTGACCGCTTCTATGATATCCCCGGTCCCTGCCTCTCCCTTCGTTCTTATCATGGCTGCACCCTCCCAGATCCTTCTCACTGCCTCTCCTAGGTTCCGGGCACCGCAAACGAACGGGATCGTGATCTCCTTCTTGTTTACGTGGAAGAAAGGATCAGCAGGCGTTAGGACTTCGGATTCGTCGATCATATCTACGCCGAGTTCTTCCAGTGCCTTTGCCTCCGCTAGGTGTCCTATCCTCACCTTTGCCATCACTGGAATCGTGACAGACTCCACGATCTCCTTTATCTTCATTGGATCGGCCATGCGAGCTACTCCTCCTTCCGCCCTTATGTCAGCTGGCACCCTCTCGAGTGCCATAACTGAGATTGCACCTGCTGCCTCAGCTATTTTGGCTTGATCTGCATTGGTGACGTCCATAATTACCCCTCCCTTGGTCATCTTGGCAAAACCCTTCTTCAATAAATCGGTTCCATACTTGACCTTGATTTCAGTTGCCATGAGGTACAAATTACAATCTTCAAAATATACATTTCCAATTTCTACGGGCCAAAGTGACAAAGTCTTGAAATTACGAAAAATTAAAGCTCCTCTCAAGATAATGAATCATGAAACTCATTAGGAAGGGCAAGGTGAAAGAGGTCTATGACATCGGGGAGAACCTATTGTTCGTCTTCACAGACCAGATTTCTGTTTTTGACAAGGTCATTCCTTCGCTTGTGCCGGACAAGGGGGAGTCGCTCGCCAGGACTTCTGCATACTGGTTTCGACAGGCATCCAAGGTGAAGATATCCAATCATCTGCTGGAGTTCAAGAACAAGAAAGAGATGGTCGTCAAGAAGTTCAAGATCATCGAGGGGAGGGCATCAACGGCAGAGACGAACTATCTTGTACCTCTCGAGTTCATAATGCGTTACTACGTCGCAGGATCGTTGTTGGACAGGATAGAAAAGGGGAAGACGAGATTCCAGGATCTGGGGTTCAAGAACACTCCGAAACACGGAGAAAGGATTCCGGAACCACTGTTCGAAATGACAACCAAATTTGAAAAGACGGACAGGTTGCTCGATACCACAGAAGCGAAGGAGATAGGAGGGCTCCGGAATGAAGAAGTCGAAAACATCAGGGAAATCATCCTGAAGATGGACGGTGAAATCAACAGGGAAGCGGAAGAGAGAGGGCTCATCCACGCCGATGGAAAGAAGGAGTTCGCGATGGACGACTCTAGGCAACCCGTACTCGTCGACACCTTCGGTACCGCAGACGAAGACAGGTTCTGGGAAAAGAAAGAATACGATGCAGATGGAACGCTAGTCGAACGGAGCAAGGAATTTGTAAGGCAGTATTACAGGAAGATCGGTTACTACCAAAAACTCAGCGATGCCAGGAGCAAGAAAATAGCGGAACCTCCAATACCAGCGCTTCCGGAAGATATGCTGCTAGAGACGTCCAAGCTATACAAGAACCTGTACGAACGAATCACGGGGCAGAACTGGTAAATTCCAGCACCATCCAATAACAATCTGTAGACTGGATGGAAGTTCTCTCCGTCGATAGAGAGTACGGTCTAACTGATATTGTCCATTTCCAGTCCGATATTATTAATAAAATGAATAACTTCTCTCGTCAGCGGAGGTTGCCGAGCTAGGTCAAAGGTGCCAGATTGAGGGTCTGGCTCCGTAGGGATCCGGGAGTTCAAATCTCCCCCTCCGCATTTGTGCAGCCGCTCTGTTTAAAGGAACCTTCAAAACGAATTGCCGGGACGCTCAAAACTGTTCAAGTTACAGCCTGAAAATTCAGTTACTAATTGGCATATTCTAGGGTTGAGTAATTTGTTTAATTCTCCTCAAAATAGGCAAATTTATTATAAGATATTCATTAGCCTATAAGATGAAAACTTCCAGCATCTCGAACAAGGAAGTATTCCCTACCTCCGAGTCGAGGAAGATAGAATTAATAGAAAATAAGGAGCTGTCTGAATTTATTTCTCACTATATTGAACTGATGGAGCCATCATCCGTCTTCATTGTGACAGATTCGAAAGAAGATTATCGTTACATAAGAAAAAAATCGCTGGAGACTGCCGAGGAGCGACCACTCGAGGCAATGAATCACACGTTCCATTTCGACAACTACTACGACCAGGCAAGGGACAAGGAGAACACAAGGATTCTCACTGCTGACGGACGGGGTCTTCCATTCTTGAACACTATGGAACGACAAGCCGGGATAAGAGAAATTGAAGGGCTGATGCGTGGTATCATGCGGGGCAGAGAGATGCTCGTGGGCTTCTTCTCTCTGGGTCCAAAGGATTCTCCTCTTTCTATAAAGGGAGTCCAGATAACTGACTCCTACTATGTCATGCACAGCGATATGATGCTGTACAGAACAGACTTTGATAGCTTCGTAAAGAATCAAAACATCGATTTCCTGAAATTTGTTCACAGTCAGGGGGAGGTAGACTCCAGAAAGACGAGCAAGAACCTCAATAACAGAAGGGTCTATTTCGATCTCGATGGCAACACGAGTCTATCCGTCAACACCCAATATGCGGGTAACACCGTTGGACTGAAGAAGCTGGCCTTCAGAATCACAATCGGCCGAGCACTGAAGGAGGGCTGGCTGTCAGAGCACATGTTTCTGATGGGTGTAAACGGAAAGGATGGCAGAGTCACGTACCTTACGGGAGCGTTTCCATCAGCCTGCGGAAAAACATCAACGTGCATGGTACCCACCGAACGTATTGTCGGTGACGATCTCGTATTCATAAAGGTGAAGGGAGGAGTCGCAAGCGCGATCAACGTAGAATACGGTATCTTCGGAATCATCGACGGTGTGAACGAAAAGGACGACGGGACCATATGGAACGTCCTCAACGGCGAAGACGAAGTGATATTCTCCAACGTACTTATAAACGATGGAAAGCCATACTGGAACGGAATGGGGATTCCCATACCCGATTCTGGTGAAAACCACAGCGGGGAATGGAAGAGGGGAAACAGGGATCTAGAGGGAAAGGAGATAACACCATCACACAAGAACGCCAGGTTCACAGTTAAACTGAATTCATTCTCCGGACTAGACAGAGAAGCGCTGAATGGAAGGGAAGGGGTTCAAGTAGACGGCATGATTTTTGGGGGAAGGGATAGCGATACGTGGCCACCAGTGTGCGAATCACTCGACTGGGATCACGGAATCATCAACAAGGGGGCGAGCATAGAGTCCGAATCCACAGCGGCATCCCTTGGCAAGGTGGGTGTCAGAACGTTCAACGCGATGTCTATTATGGAATTCCTGTCAGTAGATCTCGGAAAGTATCTAGAAAACTACATAGAATTCGGAACCAAGCTTGAGAAGAAACCTCTGATCTTTGCTGTCAACTATTTCCTCAAGGAGGGAGATACGTATCTGAACGACAAGGTGGACAAGGCGGTTTGGCTTAAGTGGATGGAAAGGAGGATTCACGGTGATGTGGATGCAATCAAGACTCCAATTGGGTTCATACCGAAGTACGATGACCTGAGACCTCTATTTGAGAGCATTCTCCATAAGGATTACACAGAACAGCAATACGAGAAACAGTTCAAAATCAGGACGGCTAAGCTGATAGAGAAGGATGAGAGGATGAGGAAGGTTTATTCCGGAATAACTACATCTCCAGCGCAAGTGCTCAGTGAGCTTGACGAAGAGATCGCACGATTGAGAGAGGCAAAGCGAAGATTCGGAGACGAAGTTTCACCAGTTCACCTAAATTAGAGACTCAAATCAGTAGACGTACCAAATATTTATGCACTGTACCCGGAAACATTTTGCGATATCCGAGCTTATCCTACTGTATCAAATTCTCCTTTCTACGGTGCAAACCAAATTTGTAATTCTGAATGGGGTCAGTTGACCTGGTAATCAAGAGAAAGGTCAAAGAAATAAGTATTAGTGGCAATCCAGTGTTGGGATCCGTACTATAAGTCATCCCAAAGATACCGAGGCCTTGATAAACGTACCAAGTAAAGAAACCCCACAACAGTGTCATATAAGCGGCATGCCGGGGAACTACGAGCCAGGAGATGCCTATTGAGAACATTATAAGAGCATATACCCCGTTCAAAATGGAAGCTTCTCTACTTATGAAAGCGGTTATTGATGTCAGGTCGTTCAAAAATGCAAACGGAGATGGAAAGAATGAAATTGGAAGTGCAGTCCAGAATCCATTGGATGGTAAAATTTGAGAAATGGCAAATCCTAAAAAAGTTGAGATCATTGTTAACTTCGTCACTGTACCAACCCTTCCTGATGAAGATTCTTGTTCGAAAATCAGCAAAAGGAAAGAAGCGATTGCGTAGAAGAGAGCAGAGCCTGGGGAGCCAGTCAACAATGAAGCGCTTGAAGACAGAATACCACCAAATCCTTCCCCGAATATCCAAATAGTCAAACTCCAGCCTATTGCAGATATTTGAGAGAACCTGAAAATGAATCCCTTCTTGTAGATCAGGAAAAATGCGCCAATGTACACTTGTAAGAGTGATGCAATTACGTCAATCACTGGGGGGTTAACGTTCCAAAGAGCGATAGCGTATTTAGTAAGAAATGTCACTATAGGCTCGGATCCTAGAAGGGGGATCAAGTTATATTGTACGAAGAGAGTAAGAAATGGAAGTTGCATCTGAAGTATGCCGTCAAAAATCCACAAAATGCCAAACGATTCTCTCAGGAATTTCCTGGGTGATGGCTCGTTGTAATCCTCTGTTTTGCGTCTTCTAAAGAAATGAAATACCGGAATCACGACTGGAACCAGAGAGAGTAGAAAAACCTCTTCATAAAGAAAATAACTGCTGAGCCTGATTACCCTAATGGATGAATATCCAAGTATCTCATAATAGAATAAGAGGGCAACTGCCAGTGCCCCAACTGATATGAAGACACTAGGAATGATGTGTTTTGTTGGGAAGTGCAAGAGATAGAAGAAATAAAACTGTGATAAAAATGTTGCCTCATTCAGCTGAATGGTAGAGTCACTCAGTTGTGATTTATCTCTCCAGTCACACACTATGATAAACTTGTTATTGATCTCTAATTCAGGCTATTTTGCATAATATGTTTGAGATTTTCTCAGTTTTGCGCAAATGATGGGTGAGTTTACATCTATTCCTTTAGTTACGTTCGTTAATGCCGTACTTTTCAGCTTTTTCAGGCACTTCCCTCAGGGTGCTACGATCAAAAGTTATAATTTGTCTCTCATGAATCAGTATTTTCAGATATTTCCTATTATTTTGGCTCTTCCCACTTTCGTGTGGGTAATATCATCTCATTCTTTCCCATAGTATTTCAACGATTGCCAGTTATATTCGATGCTGCTTGAACTGAAACAGCCATGGAAGGTAGAGAGGGTTGATATCGATTCTGTGAAGAAGATTGTGGAGGTATACATAGTTCATGAGAAGGGATCAAAGCTTACCTGCCCTGTGTACAAGAGGGATTGCAAGGTCTACGACCACCTCGGTGAGAGGGTGTGGAGGGACTCGGACAGCTTCGATTTCGTGACGTTCATTGCGACACCTCCAAGGATATCGTGTGCAGAACACGGAATAAGGGAGGCTGTACTTCCCTTGACAGAGAAAACGAGCAGGTTCTCGATGAGGTTTGAGATGAGATCAATGAGGTTGTCCTGGAATCGGGCATGGAACATAATTGACAGTGCGGTTAAGAGTGGAATATCGATGAAGAGCGGCCATCCTTCCGTTGCAGGCATAGACGGGAAGTCGGACAAGAGGGGACACGGATACATCACGCTGGTATACGACATGGGACTGGACTGAGTGGATTACACCGCCTACGACAGGAAGGAGAAGTCACTTTATAGACGCTATGAAGGGCTCACTGAAAGGGAGCTATCCTCAATAACAGCAGTATAGATGGATGTGTGGGATCCATTCATGTCCTCAACGGCTAAACACATCGCTGACGCCAATTCCAAGATGGTATTCGATCGCTTCCACGTGATAAAGCACGTGAATGGGGTAGTGGATACTATCAGAAAGGAAGAGAACGGAAGGCTGGCGAAGGAGAGTATAATGGATCTCCAGGGGTACGAGGCGCATATGGTTCTATTCATCTGAGAATCTGCTGGGAAGATACAGGGATGAGTACAACGAACTCAAGAATTCTGACCTTGAAACTTGAAAGGCATACTCCATGAGGGAGAACATAAGGAACCTGTTGACAATGCCATCACCAGAGGAGTGGAAGAGATACTGGGAGATGTGGCACAACTGGGTTGTTCACTCATCAATAGACGCGATGAAGGACGCTGCCAGGATGATGAATGCTTACATCTACAGGATACTCAACTACTTCGTCCATCGGATCACAAACGCAAGGGTTGAAGGCATCAATTCAAATATAGCACTCATGGAAAGGATGGCATATGGGTACAGGAAGCACCTGAAGACCGCCATATACTTCAGGTGCGGCAATCTACAGCTCTATCCGGAACCCACGTGAAAGTCCGAAGACTCAAAAATATTAAGACCCGCTTACAAAATATAAACGGGCCCGAAGGGATTTGAACCCTTGACCTACTGGTTAAGAGCCGGTCGCTCTACCTGTCTAAGCTACGGGCCCAGGGAGGGTTATTATTTTCATAGCATAAATATTTCCGGCAAAATTGCCGGAATGTGATATTCAAATGCCAGAGAAATTCCATCCATAACTGCAGTGGTCAGGTCTATTCTTCGTTGATCACATTTCCCTTTCCCAGGATGGACGCAATTTCCGGCCTGATTATCTCCCTAGGAATATCTTGACCGTTCTTCAGCAGCTCCCTTATCTTCGTCTGGCTGATGAGCAATCGTTCTTCAACAGGGTGGGGGCAGACGCTGTCTGATGTGATGCCCATACACTTCCTGCAGTAGAAAGTGTCTTTGAATCTGATTGGAATCATACCCACGTCGAGTTCGTCAAATATCTTCTGCGCTGCATATGGGTCGTAATACCCACCGACTCCCGCTTGGTCCCTTCCAATGATGTAGTGGGTTGCTCCATAATTCCTTCGAATTGTGGCCAGAAATATGGCTGCCTTCGGACCAGCATACCGCATCGTGATAGACAGAGACCCCATCATAGCCCTTTCTGCCCTGTGATAGTTAGTTATGAGCGAACGATAAGTGTCAAGGATTACGCTAGCTTTGTAGTCTCCCTTCTTGAGTCTCCCAACGACTAGGTGAATGAATAGTCCGTCTATGCCTGGCACTTCGAGTGAAACCTTCTGAAGGTACTCGTGTGCAACGTGCGGAGGGTTCCTCGCCTGGTAGGCTACTATATTTTTCCACCCCTTCCTTTCAAACTCGTCTCTAACTTCAGAGGGGTGTCTCTCGTAGGTCCCACCTGGCAATTCCGGCTCACGGTAAATCTTGACCCTTCCGGATATGGCGTAATCCCCATACTTCTCAAAGAGGTCCTGGACGTTCGGATGCTTTAGCTCCGTGGTAGCATAGACCGACTGGGCGATCTCTTTCTTGTTTAGTTTGAACTTACTCTCTATCGCCATCTGGCCATAGGGGATGCGTGCAGGGTCCAGAAGCGCTATCTGATCTCCCTCCTTGATGCTGTTGTTCGTTGGGGCATCGACGGCAAATATTATGGGAATGGTCCATGGAAGCCCATTCTGGAGGCTATTCTCTCTCACTACGCTGTTGACCTCATCTTCACCCATGAATCCATCAAGGGGACTGTATGAACCATCTCCAATCTTGAGTGAATCGTAAAAGAAATCTACAAATGGCTGGATCTGGGGCATACCTCTCATCGCTTCGATGTGTTTCTCCCGATTGTTGAGGTCCAAGGATGAAACTAATTTGCCACCGTATGGACTGTTTACCATGAACGTCTCAGAGCAAAACATTACTTCTATATTTCCGTCATTAGGTCTAATTAGGTCGATTAGAGGTCCATCTTTTGCGACAAAGTAACTTCTGTGGTGAAAGAAACTTTATCTCCATGGCACTATTTTTCGGGGAAATGTACCTCTACCTGTGGTTCTTGTTCGTACTCAATCTTCTATTCTCTGCTGGCATAATGCTGACATACATCAGCAGGGGGAAGAACGGCAATGGAACTTCTTCTATGGAAGGAGGGGAGAAAGAAGGAGCAAGGGCGCTGGTAATACTTCCAGCAAAGGGACTGGACTTAGAACTCGATGAAAACCTCGCGTCATTGCGGAATCAGGGGTATGCCTCTTATGACTTGATAGCCGTTGTCGATTCCAAGGGAGACGAGTCTGTTCCCATGCTGGAAAAGGAGAACATCGGCTACACCGTGGCGGACGCAGACTGCGTCAACTGCAGCGGAAAGGTGAGGGCGATATATTCTGCACTCTCGAAATTTCCAGACTACGACCGTTACGTCGTTGCCGACTCAGACATAAGGGCAAAACATACCTGGCTCGAGGATCTCCTGCTTCCCCTGTCTGACAGCAACGTAGGTGTCTCCACCACCTTCCCGATTTTCTATCCAAGGGGAGGGTTCTGGAGCAAATTCAAAATGTTCTGGGGTCTGGTAGGACAGTCGATGATGGAATCCAACCTCACCAAGTTCGTGTGGGGAGGTTCCATGGCTTTCAGGCGGGATTTGCTGGACGTTGAATCTCTAAAACTTTTCTCAGAATCTGTATCCGACGACATCGCAGTATTGAGAATTGCTAAGGGAAAGGGTTTCCAGATATCCTATGTCCCGGAGGCAAGACCGATGATATATTCCAGGGAGAATTTCAATCAATTCATGGAGTGGTCGAACAGGCAGACCGCTTTTTCCATCTATTCTACGAACAAGACATTCTCGTTCGGGATGGTCTACTACATGGTATCCATCTATCTGATCATCTCTTCCATCGTTCTGGGCGTACTCTCAGACGCATTGTTCCTGGTTTTCCTCTTCCCATACGCATTCAATTCAGTGAACAGCCTGAGAAAGGTTCCAGTGAAGGTGTGGTACTTCCCGGTCTTCACGCTCATACTGCCGTTTGTGTATGTGTGGAACCTCATGTCGGGCATGGTCAGAAAAGAGGTAGTGTGGAGGGGAAGAAACTACTCGCTTGCAAGGGATTGAGTGTGCAATTTACTCCTCGGGCGGGATGGTATCGGTCCTTCTTTCCCTTGTCTCACGCTTGTGCCAGGGAACTTAGCGATGAGAACTCCCTCTTCTGCTCGAGTCCGTACCCCTTCACCTTAGAAATGTCCACTCCCTTCTTCCTGGCAACGTCCTCGACGACCTTCATCATAAGATATCCGCCGACGTATATGATGGCACCAGTTCCTGTCCTGATTATCACATTGCCCTTTCCTTCAGACTTTCTCCGTGCAGCCATCTTTGCGAGGTGTCGGTAGGACGCATAATAAACTGCCAACTCTGCTTCATTCAGCATGTCGCTGTCTAATTTCTTCGAGGTTATCCTTCCCATAGGCACGTTCTTGAGGGGTGTGACCGTGAATTCGAAAGGTCTTCCGTCGTCTATGACGGAGTTGCTGAGCCTGTTTACCATCGAAACTGTGTCCCAGAGATCCTCTTCTGTTTCTCCTGGCTGGCCCACCTGAAGTGTAAATGCAGATCTCCAGTAGTACTTTGTCTCGTTGTAGACTCCCTGCCAGACTATCTCCTCCCAGCTACCGTCCGGTCCGATCCGCAGCGGCATTGTCTTGTTTGGCATGTGCTTCTTAGCTAGGGATTCGCTGCCCGTCTCGAGCCCAGTCTGGATGCCAATCCAGTTGTCCGGACCCGCTTTGGTCACCTTGGACAGCTTCTCTAAGAGCTCCGGGAACCCTGACGGAATGGAGATTCTGCCGTGTGTTGGGTTGGTGCTTGAAACGCCAGGTGTATCCATGACATGCTTGAACATTCCAATGAGCTCATCCTCGTTTGGTCTGAAGAAGTTGTCGTGTTTGTACCCCCATATGTCATCTGAATGCAGCCAGACGTGGGGATTCCCTCCAATCTTCAGGTTTACATCTATCTCTGCCCTGATCATCTCTGGTGTGTAATACCTGAGCGGTCTGAGTGTGACTTCACAGAAATCGCACCCTACGCCACAGCCCCTCATGACTTCTATCATGCCCTTTATAGCAGGGTTGACTATTGTTGGTATCTCCTCCAGCTTCGGATACAGCTTACCCGTGAGTGACCTCGAAAGTATCTTCTCATCCTGTCTGTACTTCCTTGAGAACTTGTCGTCGTATTCCGTGTATCCTTTGTAAAACGATTTTTGGTCAATGTTATCGTGCGCTACCTGGTCAAACAGCTCCGGGAAAATATCGTCCGCCTCGCCGGAGAAAGCGTAGTCTATGCCTTCCTTGTCAAGCTCCTCCCTCATCTGGAAGAACTCGAGCACCCCAGGGCCGCCCACCAACAGCTTTGCCTTCTTGCCCTTTCTGGCAACGTTTATCCTCCTTATTAGTGCTTCCCACTCTCTCCTCACCCAGGCATACGGGTCCCCGCCGAATAGAACGTAATACGACATCGTTGTCGGGCCAAGTCCCAGAGGGTCCATTGTACTGACCCCAATCACTTCGGTATCGTCCTTTATTGCACTCTCGATACTCTCGTTCTGTGCGACGTACACATCCTCCCTCTTATTTTTTCTCAGGAGTGATGCCTCCATCTTTCTCACTGCGTATGTTGTGTGGAGAGGCTGTCCGTCGCTCAGCATTGGGTACGGTGGTCCCTTTAAAAAGTTGAATATTGCAGCAGGTACCTTCGAGACCGGCGCAGAGGGCAGGAAATCAAGTAACGGGAAATCCCTGTAACCATACATAAGTGTGTTGTCCGATATCAGTACATACTTTGTCAATCGATCTACCTCCCCTTGAGCTAGGGATGTTGAAACCGTTTATTAATTTTTTCTCACAACTATATATAAACTATTGAATGCAGTTCCTAATTATTTGGGTCGTTGTTCCATGACAACAACAGATTCCCAATCGTTTAGGGCATCCCCGGCAGGTCTTATCTTGATAGTGTTTTCCAACCTGAATCCCAGGACGACCCTTCCCTCCTTCTCCATCTCACTGTAGATATCTCCGCACCTCTTCCCCCTGAACCTGTTATCCACTCGATACTCCTTGATGCGATAACCGTCCTCGCCCCTTAGCAATTCATAGAGTAATTTGATTACCCCAGGGGCAGTGACTGCACTTGCAACGAGTAGCGTTGACATCGCTCCTCTCACGATAACCTCGTTTGCACCAGCCAATACGGCGTGGTCCCTGTTCTCAGGCCTGAAGAGTTCAACTATAATATAGGCGTCGACTTTGATTTTCCTAATAACCATCGAAGTGAGTATAGTCTTTGCATCCGCTGAGGGTGGATCGTGGACCCCCTTTTCAGGCAAAACTATGATCTTGGAAGCTCTTTCGATGCCTGCATTCTCGAGGTCGCGTTCTACGGAACAGCTTCCCTTCACATACGTGTAGTTCACCCCGGACAACCTGGGATCTTCCCTATCGACTAGCACACTTTCTATGCCGTTCTCTTCAAACTCGAGTAATATGTCGTTCAGTCCTTCATCGTTGTTGCACACAATTACATGATCTTTCATCTTAATTCTCCTCTCCCCGAGCCTAGCAGCCAGGTTCCTAGTGACGAGGTTAGCTGCAATCGAAGCAGTGAGTATACCCAGACTCGTGACGCCAGCAAGCATGACGAATATCGCATTCAGGCGCCCCCAGAGACCAACTACGGGAGTGTCTCCGTAACCAACGGTGGTGATGGTCTGCATCACCCACCAGAGGCTCTCAAAAAGATTGTGTATTCCAGAGCCAGGGAAGGAATTCTCGAGATAATACTCCGATAGGGTGGCATAGATCACAACCACGAAAGTCATAGCTATCGCTCCATAGAAGGCGCCAATCAGTTTCCTTCTGAGTCTCCTCAAGAAAATTAGGAACGGAACCATAGCTAATCGGGACAGAGTTTTGCTGCTTATATCTACGTTTCGCCTGATCTAAGTGTGGTCGAAGAACAGCAGCGTGAGTGAACCCGAGGTGATAGTTTTCGAAACCCAGACCCTTAAATGCAAGTCATTGATCCCATATTTCTACTGACAAATCTGATGGTGAAGCGAGACAGAAAATTCTTAAAAAGAAGCAGCATCCAGTAAACGATGAGGGTACTCGTTTTCAGCGATATCCATGCGAACAAATATGCCCTGAGTGCGATGATTGAACAAGAGAGATTTGATGAAGCCATATTTCTCGGTGATTTGGTCGATTATGGTACAAGCCCAGTAGAGACTATCGATGAAGTCAAGAGGATATCCAAATATATCGTAGCTGGTAACCACGATTATGCAGCCGCTTTCAATAAAGACTGCCAATGTTCCCAAGAGAACCACGAGCTGTCCGTATATACGAGGGAGAGCATAACCATGAAAGACCTTGGTGGAGGGGAGATCGGTTTTTTAAGATCTCTACCGACCTCACTGAGTATAGACATGGATGGCACTCCATTTCACATCGTGCATGGGGCGCCAGCAGATTCGCTCTACGGGTATCTGTACCCATGGAAGATTTCGAACGAACTACTCAAGGACCCAATGAGCTTTACTCAGGAGAGCGGCAAATACCTTGTGGGTCACACTCACTACCAGTTTCTCGTGAATTATGCAGGAAACCTGATCGTGAACCCGGGGTCTTCCGGTCAACCTCGAGACGGGGACCCCAGGCCCGCATATGCGATATATGATACGTTGAGTCAAACGTTCGAGATGAAGAGGTTCGGCTACGACAAGGCGCCTCTGAGGGCGGACCTGAGGGAGAGGGTAAAGGACTCCAACCAGCTGGAAAAGCTCTACAAACTCTTTGCGCTTTAGACTGCGAGTTCACTGAAAATAGGAGACGTCAGAAACTCCGACCCCTCTTTTCTCCAGCAACATGTCTTCTCCAGATATCTCGGCCATTCCCCTACCTACCGGTAGGCCGTCTTTGACAAGAGTTACTTCCATCCCTGGCATGACATCTGGAGTTATGTTTCTAATTCCCGGGATGAAGAGGTTGTCTCCTTTGAACACACCTTCCGTTTCGACAGTTCTCTTGCCAGCACTTAACAGTAAGTCTCCCAGTCCCCTGGTCATCCTTACCCCCGAAATGGTCTTTACGAGTATCGGAGACTCGTTGTAGAGGACAAACTTCCTGTTTCCTTCCTTCTTGTGACCGAGTCTGTCTGGTTCCAGATCTATATCAAACAGGAAATTTATGACGTTAGAATACTCGACCTTCTCCTTCCTCTTCTTATCAATTGAGAGTTTGTGGGACGAGATGATCTTCCCGATCCTTTCAGAATTTTCGAAATTGATGCTCCCCTCGATACCTTCCGCATTGTCGAACAGGCCTACTATCTCACTCTCCCCCTTGGGAAGTACGTAGAACACGTTTTCGTATTTCTTCCTGCGGAAGTAGTCGGTCGACAGCTGACGCAAGATCGATTTCTCCTCCTCGAACCAGTGCCCAGTTACCGGGATGTCGTAGTACTTTGCAGGAAAGTACTCCTCCAGTTCCCTCGGGACCAGGCCCAGTGGACTGGTCACTATTACTTCCTGGATTCCGCCAAGGTAAGGATAGATGAAGGAATGGAGTATCCTGTGAGTCTTCGATTGAGAGTAAGGCTTGATTGCCGAGCATGGAATTAGAAGAAGGTTGTCAGCCGTCTGCCTGAGCTTCTCCATCCTCTTCCTGAAGTTCACTATCTCAGGTCTGTAGATTCCCTCTACGCTCGACGCAGTGATATTCTTCGGGCGGTAGTCCATGAACCTGTTGACGTACTCGTAGAATTCCATGTCCATTATCCTGAGTGCTTCCTTTGAAAAGTTAGAGAAGCTGTGGGTCTCCACGAGTTCCCTGAACTTGTTGTGGTATAGTGCAAGGTCTATCAGGTTCAGGCTTCTCCTCATTTCTTCTTCGTTCTTCTCCCTGCAGTCATCCCCTCTGTACGTCCCGAACTCGCTCACACACCTGCCCTTTCCCAGCAGTCTTATTGGGGAATCGTCGAGAAGGTCCACGCCAGTATAGAATAGGGCGGGATAGTCGTTGGGCAATCCAAATGCGGGGACGTAGATGAGCTTGTCTGGATAACGCAGACGCAGTTCCGCAATCGTTCTCACAAAATCTCTTGCGTTCAGCCTGTTGATCCTGTTCACAACAGCTATGTTTCCAGAAAGAAATACGGGGTCTTTCCTCGTCTCGATCCCCTGGTGCGCGAATTCCGTGCTTTCAACGCTAAGCACATCCGGTATCTTGAAACCGAAATATTCACCGTATCGTCTTGCGAGATATCTCATCGTGGCCTTAGACGGAAAAATCGACGTGACTAAATAAACTTCCTATGCTCCCGCGACCCTGTCTTTCAGTATGCACTAGAATGAGCCGAAGCTCAGGATGATCATTCCAAAGTCCCCGTAGGTGTGAATGAAGCCCTGCCTGAAGTCAATACTGCCTAGCCTGTTCTTTACCTTCCTGACAAACAGTATAACGTCATTGGAATCAACTTCGCCCCCAACCTGCATGACCATGTAGATCCTCTTTATCTTATCGCGGGGGAGTTTGTTGACCTCATCGAAGAGGTCTCTTTCGGCTATGCTGAAATTCACAAATGGATAATCGAAGCTTGAGATCCGCACCGGACCGTAAAGGTTGGTCATCATCTTGATGTCGTGCACGGAGATCCCGAGTGCGGTGGAGTTGTCTACAACCTTTGCCAGGCTGACGACCTTCTGCCATATGTGCTTGTAGTACTGGTTGTTGATGTCCAGTATCCTCTGGTTCTTTGAATCCGACAGGACGTATTCAGAGTCGATGATCTCGAGGACGTCTAGTTCGCTCTTCATCCTCTGTACCTTTTCTATCTCCCTTTTCCTGTCTGCACCTATCGGGATGATCGGAAAGAATCCGATCAGCGCTCCAGTCGACCTGAGCAGCTTCAGTAGAGGTGGAAGTATCGCTTCCTGGAACCTCCCCTCGATCTGAGCCACTACGAATATGAGATTTGACGAAAAATTATCGATGATGGTGCTCCTCTCGTTCTTCAGCACCTCTTCCAGCTGGGGGCCGAAACTTCCGTCGAACTCCTTGAGCTGAAGGACGTTGTCCACCTTGCAGTCCCTTATGCTCTCTGGGTCAT
>CAYMEF010000016.1:0-26975 GCA_964389625.1 uncultured Thermoplasmatales archaeon | reverse complement strand
TCGACGAGAGTTCTATATCAAAAGTGGATGGCCAGAATGGAAGGCTTTGGTACAGGGGGTTCACAATCGAGGATCTTTCGGAAAAATCGAACTTCGAAGAAGTCTCCTACCTTCTCCTAAAGGGAAAACTGCCCTCCAGGAAGGAGTACGAGGAATTCACGAAGAAGCTCAAGGATAGGAGGGAACTCCCCCAGGAGATCATCGATGTCATCAAGGTCATGGCACCTAAGAGTCATCCCATGGATGTTATGAGGACCGCAACGTCGATGCTTGTTCTGTACGACAACGATCCCAACAACAGGGATGTCGAGGCTACAACTGACAAGATTACAACGCTCATTGCCAAGACCGCGTCGATAGCTGCCGCAACTGGAAGGTTCAGAGAAAGGAAGGAGTACTTTCCACCAGACAATTCTCTGGGACATTCTGCCAACTTCCTCTACATGCTAACGGGAAAAAGACCAAACGATTTTGAGAGCAAACTCATAGACTTAATGTTCATCCTCCACGCCGAACACAGTACTAATGCGTCAACATTCTCCGTTCTCGTGACCGCATCAACACTTGCAGACGTTTATTCTGCAGTGACGTCAGGGATCGGCACACTGAAGGGACCGCTCCATGGAGGAGCGGATGAGGCGGCACTGAGCATGATGAACGCCATAGGTGATCCGAACAACACGGAGAAATACATCGACGAAGCACTCGATGGAAAGCAAAGGATTATGGGCTTCGGACACAGAGTATACAAGACTTATGATCCGAGGGCAAAGATCGTCCGGCGCTTCCTGGACGAGAGCCTTACGAAGGAACCGTCTGACGAGGTGAAGAGACTGCTCCAGATTGCGCTCAGGGCCGAAAAGATGATGGTCGAGAAGTTGGGCGCTACCAAGGGGATATGGCCGAACGTGGACTTCTTTGCAGGACCTCTCTACAGGGTACTCGGGATCGATGGCCATCTGTTCACTCCCATATTCGTCGCTTCAAGAATGTCGGGTTGGGGATCCCACATCGTAGAGTACTGGCACAACAACAAGCTGGTGAGGCCGGTGGAATGGTACGTTGGCTCTATCGACGTTCCCTACGTTCCCATGGACGAGAGGTAGAGAATAGAACGGGGGTCACCGGACGTCACGGTGAAAGATTTAACTACCTTCATTTCATAGCCCTGTTACATGGCCATATATCACGGAAGAGCAAGTGCTAAGATAAGTGGAGGCAAACTCAGGTCCAGCAGGCACAAGAAGAGGTTCGAACTGGGGAACGAGCCAGCACTGACCATACTCGGCAACACGAGGAGAAAGCAGGTAAGGGGTATGGGAGGAAACAACAAGTCGGTGCTTCTGAGAGAGAACGTAATCAACGTTACAGACCCGAAGGCAAAAACGACCAAGAGAGTGAAGATTCTGAACGTTCTGGAAAATATAGCCGATACGCACTTTGCTCAGAGGAACATCATAACGAAAGGGGCCATAGTAGTCACCGAATTGGGTAACGCAAGGGTTACTTCCAGACCCGGACAGAGCGGAGTAATCAACGCAGTCCTGATCAAGAAATGAAGAGAGTTCTCTGGGAAACTTATTTTAATACTGCAGTAACTCGGAAGATGGGAAGGAGGGTCAAGAAGAACTTCCCTAGTCACAGGCTCTTTGAAATCATGAACGGAATGAACCTGACATACTCCGTCGCCGACGCTAGATATCCCAAGTCCCCACGCAAGACCGAGAAAAAGATTGAAGTAGAGTGGGAAGGAAGTAAAGAAGAATTAATAAAAAAAATTGAAAAAGACTCTTCTAGTGTGTCTTGACGAACTTTGCAAGTATGTCCGTTAGGTCAGGTTTTCCAATCTCTTGAAGTTCGTATTTCACGTTTATCAGCGGCTTGTTGATCTTTACCACTTTCGTGAGGTCTATTGGGGTCCCGGATACCACAACGTCGCAAGGAGTTGAGTTGATCGTCGCTTCGAGATCCTTCACCTGTTTAGGCGAGTATCCCATGGCGGGCAGGTAGTTGTGTATCTGCCTGTACTTCTCATACACCCCTTTGATCGTCCCCTTCGCGTGTTCCTTGGCGTCCACCAGTTCCAGTGCTCCGTACTTGATTGAGAACAGGACTGCCGCCCCGTAGCTCATCTCTCCGTGAGTCAGAGTTGGACCATCCTCTATTGCTAGGACTCTCTTTCCTCTCACCTTTTCCGCACCCTCACTGAAGAACGGAGAGGCGCCGTCAACGACTACCGCCTTTGGGTTGACCTTCCTTATGTTTTCCCTGACTATGTTGATGTTCTCTAGAGTGGAGGTCTCTTCCTTGTTTATCACTATGACGTCTGCGGACCTGAGGTTGACTTCGCCTGGATGGTATTTCAATTCGTGTCCAGCCCTGTGAGGGTCTGCTACGACTATCTCCAGATCGCTGTTGTAGAATGAGAAGTCGTTGTTGCCTCCGTCCCAGAGGACGATGTCACCTTCCTTTTCGGCTTGCCGGAGTATTGCTTCGTAGTCGACTCCCGCATAGATCACCACTCCGCGCTTGATGTGAGGCTCATACTCTTCTCTCTCCTCGATCGTGCACTTCTGTTTCACCAAATCGTCCATCGTTGCGAATCTCTGGACTCTCTGTTCGAGAAGGTTTCCATATGGCATCGGGTGTCTTATCGCGACTACCTTTTTTCCCATACCGACAAGTATGTCCTCGACCCTTCTTGTCGTCTGAGACTTTCCTGCTCCCGTTCTGACCGCACAGATCGATATGAGCGGTTTTTTGCTCTTTACCTGAGTATCCCTCGGTCCGAGCAGTAGGTAGTTCGCTCCCGCGGCGAGGACCTCCGAACCCTTGTGCATCACGTACTCGTGAGGCACGTCAGAGTACGAAAATACCACTAAGTCCACCTTTTTCTCCTTAATCAGTTTCGTCAGGTCGGACTCCGGAAAGATCGGAATCCCTTTCGGATACAGCTTTCCAGCCAGTTCCTTTGGATATGTCCTCCCTTCTATGTTCGGTATCTGGGTGGCAGTAAATCCAACGACGTTGTACTCCTTCTTGTTCCTGAAGTACGTGTTGAAATTATGGAAATCACGTCCTGCCGCTCCCATGATTAAAACGTTCTGGGTCATGTTACCCAAATGGCGTGAAAAGATTTATCCTTTCCTAATTTTCCTGAATCAGATTCTATTCCAGAAACTGTTAATAACGATTTAGGGATGACTTAGAGTGGTCAACAGTCCTGAGACTTTTTATCAGAATGAGTTGAACGACAAGAGTCTCTACGAGAAGTTGTCCAAAAGGATAATGACCTCGTTCAGAAGGAGTGAAAGGAACGAGAACGTAGCAAAGAAGTTGATGGAGCTTGCATCTATCGAATCCACACACGCAGATTTTTGGGCGGAGTTGATAAAGAGGAGAGGAAAGACACCACCCCAGTTCAGGCAAAAGAACCCGTGGTACCTCAGATATCTGGGATTCCTCCAGAGGATTTTCGGTATTTCATTCCTCATCAGATACCTCGAGAGGGGCGAGGTCGATGCAATCAAGGAATATTCCGACTACATCGAAAAGGAGTCGAAGGAGCAATGGGAAAAGGATCAGCTAAACAGGATTCTGGCCGATGAGAAAGACCACGAAGATGCTTTCATCCAGATGACCAACGAACTCAAGGGGAACGCAGACAAGATCAGGGACGCAATATATGGGATGTCTGATGGCCTGATCGAGGTCCTGGCGAGCGTTGCTGGCCTGACCGGTGTATTCATAAACAACATATTCGTCGCAGTAGGTGGCATTGTCTTCGGGGCATCGGGGCTGGTATCGATGACTATCGGCTCATACCTGTCTGAAAGAGCAAAGGGACAGCTGGTCACTGCAAATGGATACTCGGCCCAGCGGGCAGCTGGAAACACTGCCCTGTATTACTTCATTGGAGCAATAGTCCCAATAATTCCGTTCCTGTTTCTGCAGAGGTATCTGGCGCTTGCAACGTCGTTTGTCCTCGTCATAATTGTGGATGGAATCGTCACATCTGTGATCTCGATACAATCGGAGGGAAACCTAGGCAAGGACCTTTTGAGGTCTCTCGGACTCGTCACCCTGGGTTTTGCTGCGACATTTGCGATAGGGCTGATCGCCCACCACTTCATCGGATACTTGGGATAGACTAACGCTGGTATCTACCCATGCATTCGGCGTGCCCAAGGACCTTTCCTTCCATCTCGCGCAACAGCCTTTCTCTTGTCATTGATTTCTCCACGCTTAGAGTGGAGTTGAGTGCGTACATTCTGAAGAAATACCTATGGAATCCATGACCCTTTGGCGGGCACGGACCATCATAACCGAGCCTTCCAAAGTCGTTCTTCCCCTGCAAGAATCCTTCCTTTGTCCTGAGCTCCTTCTCGACCCTGCCTCTTATCATTGGTGCGGCTGGGTCTATGTTGTACGCGACCCAGTGGACGAACAACCCTACCGGAGCGTCTGGATCTTCCACGATAAGAGCAAGAGACTTTGTGCCGTGGGGAGGATCCACGACTCTTAACTGAGGTGAGTAATTCTCACCCTCGCAGGTGTACTGGACCGGAATTGTCTCCCCATTTTTGATCCCCTGGACTTCTACAGAAAATGCCATGGGATTGTATGACAACTTCGATAGAATAATTTTTTGGAATGCTCCACGGAAGTTGCCTGGTTTGTTGGATAAAGGCTCAATAATGATTTTATTTGGTATCAACATTACTTAGAGTGCAGGAAGACAATTTCAAGGTCACCCCCTGGGAAGTATCGGGGAAGGTGGACTACGATAAACTGATCCAACAATTTGGTACCCAGAAGATCTCCCCGGAGATCTTGGAAGAAATCTCAGATATTTCAAAGGAAAAAATGCACGTTATGCTAAGGAGAAACATATTCTTCTCACACAGAGACCTTGATCTGATCTTGAAAGATTATCGGGATGGAAGGGGTTTCTTCCTCTACACGGGTAGGGCGCCCTCCCTCGGAATGCACATCGGCCACCTGGTTCCATTCCTTTTCACTAAGTGGCTCCAGGACGTATTCGATGTGAACGTTTACATAGAGGTAACAGACGACGAGAAGTTTATGCGAAATCAGGAGTATACCCTCAAGCAGACTTCTGAGTGGGCCCACCAGAATATTCTGGACATTATCGCTGTGGGTTTCAACCCAGAGAAGACGTTCATCTTCAAGGACACCGAGTACATCCGGAACATGTACCCTCAGGTGATCTCAATAGCCAAGAAGCTGAACTTCTCTCAGGTAAAAGCCACGTTCGGAATGGATGCATCGTCCAACATCGGTATCCTCTTCTACCCGGCGATTCAGATCTTTCCAACGATGTTCGAGAAGAAGAGGTGCCTTATACCTGCAGCCATAGACCAAGATCCTTACTGGAGGCTTCAGCGCGATATTGCAGAGTCCCTGGGGTACTACAAGGCTGCGGAGATACACAGCAAGTTCCTTCCGCCGCTAACCGGGTCTGATGGGAAGATGAGCTCATCGATTCCAGAGTCGGCAGTGTACCTCTCCGATCCCCCAAAGACAGTTGAGAAGAAGATTATGAAGTACGCTTTCTCCGGTGGTCAGGCAACTACTGAGCTTCAGCGAAAGCTGGGTGCAGACCTTAACGTGGACGTTCCATACCAGTGGCTCTATTACATCTTTGAGGAGAACGACGAAGAGATCCAACAAATTGCAAAGGAGTACTCCAGCGGCAATATGCTCACCGGGGAAATCAAGAAGACGCTTGCAGAAAAGGTGAATGGATTGCTAGAAGAACACAGACG
The DNA here is from genome assembly GCA_964389625.1 of uncultured Thermoplasmatales archaeon. Taxonomy (GTDB): domain Archaea; phylum Thermoplasmatota; class Thermoplasmata; order Thermoplasmatales. The sequence continues at coordinate 21,186 of CAYMEF010000016.1, read as the reverse complement.
CAAGAGGGACAAGAGCGAGGGCTTTTACTCAAAGTTCCTCTACGACGGCAAACTGGCCAGACAGATGTGGGAGAGAATCCACTCCTGAAACTCCTTGAACTCAGCCTTCCCTCTTTCGAATTCTCTTCGCTATCTCCATAAACTCGAAGAGTGATTCCGGGTTCGCCATCGACCCAACATTCATCGACTTATCAATCGGGAATCCCATCAGAAGTTTCTTCAAAGGGACCTCCATCTTCTTGCCGTTGATTGTCCTCGGTATCTGGGAGACTCTGACGATTTCATCAGGTACGTGCCGTGGTGAGAGTTCTTTCTTGAGTTTTTCGACTATGACTTTTTTCACGCGTTCGAAGTCAGACGGACCATCGGTGACGACGAACAGTGGCATGTAGTAATCCCCGCCTTCCATCTCCAATCCGACGATGATGCTGTCCTTCACCTCGCTTATAGAGTCAAGGACGCCATATATCTCCGCTGTCCCGATCCTGATTCCTCTCCGCTTCAGAGTTGAGTCTGATCGCCCCAGGATAACTGCAGAACCGTGAGGAGTTATGGTGAGCCAATCACCATGCCTCCAGATCCCTGGATACCTAGAGAAATAGGTTTCGTTAAGTTTCTCACCATTGTCGTTCCAGAGGAATACCGGCATCGAAGGCATCGGTTTCTTGATCACAAGCTCACCCACCTGGCCCACAAGAGATTTGCCATCGTCGTCAAAAGACCGTATGTCGGCGCCTAGATCGATGCACTGCAGCTCTCCCTCCACCACCGGGAGACATGCACACCCGCCGAGGAATGCGGTGCATAGATCCGTTCCACCGCTAATGGACGCAAGCAATACATCTCTCTTTATGCTATCGTATACAAACCTGAATGCCTCGTTAGAAAGAGGCGACCCAGTGGATCCAATTGCAAACAGGCTTCGAAGAGGATACTTTTCCATTACCCTCACTCTTTCCTTCATAAGGTGTGAAATGTAGGCAGCGCTAGTACCGAAGAACGAAATGCCGTTCTCGTCTGCAATCCGCCAGAGGTTGTAGCTGTCTGGCCATGTAGAGCTTCCATCGAAGAGGACAGCAGTAGCCCCGGTGGCTATGGAGCTGACGAGGACGTTCCACATCATCCATCCTGTCGTTGTGAACCAGAAGAACTTATCTCCCTGATTCAAGTTGTAGTGCAGCCCGAGTAGCTTCAGGTGTTCTAACAGTATCCCCCCCTGGCTGTGCACAATTGCCTTGGGAGGCCCGGTCGTTCCCGAGGAGTAGAGTATCCAGAGGGGATGGTCGAATGGGACTCTGGTGAAATTGAGTTCCTTCTTCTCGCCGATGATCGAGTTCATTGGAATGGAATCGCTGATCCCGCGACCTTCTCCTTGTCCTAGCAGAATGACCTTCTTGATGCTGGGAATCTTCTCGGATACCTGCCTCACAACATCCGTCTTGTCGTACCTCTTTCCATTGTAGGTATACCCGTCAGGCGCAAACAGCACCTTTGGTTCGATCTGCCTGAACCTCTCCATGATTGCTTCGGTCCCGAAATCGGGGGAAGAACTCGACCATATTGCACCCATTGCTGAGGCCGCGTATAGAGCCTCCATAGCTTCAGGCACATTCGGGAGGAATGATGCTACCCTGTCTCCCTTCTCCACCCCAAGATCTTTCAAGAACTTTTGAATGGAGCCTGCGCCCTCCGAGAACTCACGCCTGGTGATTCTCCTCTTTTCTCCCTCTTCGTTGACGAACAGGACGACTTCTTCCTGTTTTCCCAGCTTCAGGTTGTTCTCCGCGTAGTTCAACCTGAGTCCCTGGAACCAGTGGTTCCCCGGCATTCTTTCAGTGTCGAGTACCTCAGAATACCGCCCCTCGCCTATGACCTTGAAATATCTGAGGATAGACTCCCAGAAGTGAGAGGTGTCTTCCACTGACCACTTCCACAGGTCGTGATAGGCCTTGAAGTCTTTGTTATAAGCTTCATTCACCCATTGCGTGTACTTCCAGATGTTTGATCGTTCGCAGAACTCTCTGGAACTCCAAAGGACATTTCTTTCTGTCAAGGGAGGTCAATTAATATTATACCGATATAATTATCTCTCTAGATCCCTTCAATCTGTTCGATTATCGAGTCCTTTCCCTTATCTCTGAGTGTCTGGAGTTCAGAACTCTTGAAGACACCGTATTCCGTTATGTACCCCGTGACGTACCTGTTAGGGGTCACGTCAAACGCAGGGTTGTACGCCATTGATTGCGCCGGAGATATGGAAACCCCCTTGATCTCTTTAACCTCTTCCTCTGATCTTACTTCTATGGGGATGCTCCTTCCATCCTCGATGCTGAAATCGAAAGTGCTCAGAGGTGCTGCGACATAGAAACTCACGTCGTTCTCTTTGGCCAGGACCGCCTTCTCATACGTCCCTATCTTGTTTGCGAAGTCACCGTTTGCAGTTATCCTGTCCGCACCCACTATGGCAAGGTCGACCTCTCCTCTTGACATGATGAACCCAGCGGCATTGTCTACTATGACCTTGTGATCTATTCCTTCCTGGACGAGTTCCCATGCAGTCAGTCTTGCCCCCTGCAGCCTTGGTCTGGTCTCGTCAACCCACACGAATGGTTTCTTGCCACTCTCCTTTGCCATCCTGATAGGAGACAGTGCAGTTCCGTAGTCCACCGACGCCAAGGCCCCCGCGTTGCAGTGAGTCAGGATCTTCTTGTTGTTTCCAATGAGAACGTTGCCGTTCACTCCTATAAGTCTGGACCTTTCTATGATGGAATTCACATATTTTTCGGCGTATCTCTTCGCGTCATCCCTGTGCTGTAGGACAAAGTCGACAGCGTAGAAAAGGTCATATGCGGTCGGTCTCGCAGACTTTATGAATTTACCAGCCTCTTCCAAGTCCAAGCCCAGCGCCTTCGCCTGTGCGACCCCAAAGGCCGCGGCCGCCCCAATTGATGGGGCCCCACGAACCGTCATATTCTTGATAGATTCGTAGAGTTCCTTCGTACTCTTGATATCGACTATGCTGAACGTTTCTGGCAGTATCCTCTGATCTATCATTTTTATTACTGGCTCTTCGTACCAGACGGCCTTCACATCGCTAACTTTTCCATTCAGATTGATCTTCACGACCCCCCAACTCGAATAGACTTATCTAATCTTTGTCAAGAGCAGGCAAAAAGTCCTGATACCAGCCACCTATCAACCAGAGGACGTCCCTTTTTCACCGGACAGGGACAAGCCAACGTAGAGCTGAGCTACGAGTTGCAACACTCCGGACCTAGAAAATCTATATAACATCGGTTTTATCCGTCATTGTGGAAATTCCTTGGACCGAGAAATACAGACCGACTCTTCTGGGCCAGCTGAGGAGAGACAAAACGGTCGAGACTATGATTTCCTGGGCCAAGAGGTGGGAGAGCGGGACTCCGTCGAAGAAGGGCCTCATTATCTATGGGGCACCTGGCACGGGAAAGACCTCCTCGGCAATCGCCCTTGCCAGGGAAATGAACTGGGAGTACGTCGAATTTAATGCTTCCGACATCAGGTCTAAGGATGCGATAGAGCAGAGCGCGATCAAAGGCTCTTATTACTCATCAATATCGGACGTGCCAAACAGAAAGAAATTGATTGTGATGGATGAAGTCGATTCCCTCTACGAGCGGAATGTCGAGGGGTCTGACGCTGGAGGAAAGGCTGCCATACTGAGCCTTCTGGAAAAGACCCTCAATCCCGTAATCCTGATCGCCAACGATTTCTATTCCCTCGGCTCTACGTCAACAGGCAAGTCGATAATAGAGAAGTGCGAGAAGGTGGAGTTCAGGAGATACATGAAGATTCAGATCCTAAGCGTGCTCAAGGAGATACTGCAGAGCGAGAGCATATACGGCTCCCCAGAACAGCTGAACGAGATAGCAGAAAACGCGAACGGTGACATGAGGGCCGCCGTCAATGACCTTCAGGGGATAGGGAAGGTCTACGAGACTGCAGAGAGAGATCCTACGCTGAGCACATATGCTGTGATCAACGACATCCTCCACGGACACCAGAAGAGCATAAGGGAAACGAGGGCCGAGATCATGAACATTGGAATAGACCCCAACGATTTCATCCTCTATCTTCTGGAAAACGTTTACCCTCTACAGTCCAGAGTTGACGATTACGTGACTGCGCTCAGGAACATCGGGCGAGCGGACCTGTTCCTGGGCAGAGTTAGAAGCAGAATGAATTACTCACTATGGTCATACGCAAACGACTTGATGTCCTACGTATCTGTACTTCATCTCAAGAGCGATAGGTTCGAGAAATTTTCATTCCCATCCCTCATAAAGCGTATGGGAGCGCTCAGGAAATACAGGGGTACCAGGAAGGACTTTTCAATGATAATGGGCAGGTACACTCACAAATCCTCATCATTTGTAAGCAGGGACTCTCTGCCATACTTTTACTATCTTCTTCAGCGGGACGAAGAGCTCAGAAGGAATCTGGAAGAGAGAACGGGTCTCGACGTCGAAGAAGTACTCTCACTGGATATTTGATAGCTTGTCCCTTAGGGCCTTGAGCGTACCGGAGACCATGTCTATTTCTATTCCAACCCTCTTGGACGTTTCTCTCAACTGCTGAAGCTGGTTGTGCCTGATTCTCAACGCAGCCATACCGTGATAATTGACTACCCGGGAATCGTCCGTCAGCTGCACCAATCTTCGGAGCTTGTCGGGATTGGCATCCCTGAAGTGAACGTAGCGTTTTCTGCCCGTCTTTTCCTTGACGGTCATTTGACTGCTGTTATTTTCTCCAGATCCTTCTTCAGTATCTTGACGGCCTGGGAGATCTCTCCCTTCTCTTTTGCACCGGTGCACACGACCTTTCCCGATCCGAACAGCAGAAGAACTACCTTGGGTTCCTCTATCCTGTAGACGAGCCCAGGAAACTGCTCCGGCTCGTACTCTACGTTCTCCAGCCCGAGCGACATTGCGATGTTGGTCAGGTTCAGCTGCATTTTTAGGTCGTAAACGGCGACGATGTTCTGCACAACTATGTCGGGGTTGCTGTTCACTGCTATGCCAGTCTTTTTGAGTTTGTCTACGATTGTGCTAATAGTCTTGTTAACGGAATCTATTGTCTTGGCCCCGGTACAGTTGACCTTACCGGACCTGAAGATTAGGACTGCAGTTTTTGGCTCGGCTAGTCTATAAATCAGACCTGGAAACTGCTCCGGCTCGTATTCGGAACCTTCCAGTGCGAGCGCAATCTTGCTCAAATCCAATTTATCTGCAAGTGAAGTCGATGCAACTATGTTCTCGATAGCTATATTTTCTTCTTCTGCCATAATTTTCGCAGTTTATATATAGTGTATATAAATAGTTAATCGTAGCAGACCGCCATAACTGGTCGTTTCAGCTCATATGCTGCAGTATGCTCTCGGCGAATTCCGAAGTCTTGAGCGGTTTTACCCCGAGGTGTCTTGCGAGATCCTGGGGAACCTGCTTATTCTTGAGAGAATTCAGGAAAGCTTTCTCTATGAGGTTGGCGGGTTCGCTCCACTTTATGTAACGGAGCATCATCACTCCGGATAGGAGCAGGGAAGATGGATCAGCAACATCCAGGTTTGCATACTTCGGTGCGGAGCCGTGTACCGCCTCGAAAACCGCATAGTTGTCTCCGATGTTACCGGAAGGGGCCACGCCGATCCCTCCTATCTGAGCGGCCAGCGCATCCGATATGTAGTCTCCGTTCAGGTTGGGGCAGAGGAGTATGTCGTACTCGTCTGGCCTCAAAAGGATCTGCTGGAACATGTTGTCCGCTATCCTGTCCTTTATGACTATCCTGCCTTCCATGTTTTTTCCCGATACCTCCGTCTCGTTGACGACCTTGTCCCCGTAGGTCTTCGCCGTTTCATACGACCACTCCTTGAACGCGCCTTCAGTGTACTTCATTATGTTTCCCTTGTGCATGATCGTGACGCTTCTCCGCCCGTTTTCAAAAGCATAGTCTATGGCCATCTTGGCTATTCTGGACGTACCGAACTTGCTGATGGGTTTTATCCCTATACCGGAACCTTCCCTGATAGGGTGTCCGAACTTGTTCATCAGTTCTATGACCTGGTTTGCCTCCTTGCTGTTGGAAGGGAATTCTATTCCCATGTAGACGTCTTCGGTATTCTCCCTGAATACCACCATATCGACCTTCTCCGGGTTCTTCAGTGGACTTGGTAAGCCAGGATAGTACTTTACCGGCCTAACGTTCGCATATAGATCCATCTTCTGCCTGAGCGTAACGTTGATGCTTCTGAATCCGCCCCCAACTGGAGTTGTCAGCGGTCCCTTCATGGCGACCCTGTACTCCGTTATCTTGTTGACCGTCTCTTCTGGAAGTGGTGTGTTGAACTTGGAGATCGCCTTCTCCCCCGCCAAAAGCTCCATCCACTTTATCTTCCTCTTTCCTCCATAGCTGACCCTGACGGCTTCGTCCATAACTTTCTTCGTCGCCCTCGAGATGTCCGGGCCGATCCCATCGCCTTCTATGTACGGAATATCGACGATGTCAGGAACTTTTAAACTATTGTTTTCAATGGAAATTTTCATAGATCCCTTTTTTGTATTGCTTCTTATTATTTATGATTAGTTAGGAGCCCGTTGTCCTGACCTGCTGAGGCAAATTTTAACATACTTCTGGCTTATGTGGAAGGAGAGGGTGCAAGACTAATGGTAGAGAGGCTAAGGGGCTTCAGAGATTTCTATCCGGAGGAGCAAGTAATCAGGAGCGAGATGTTCCGGACTATGAGGGATTCCTGCAGGCAATTCGGCTTCAAGGAAATTGACTCTCCTTCGGTCGAAAGCGTTGAATTGTTCGCCAACAAGTCCGGGATGGAGATCATGAACCAGATGTTCTCGTTCAGGGACAAGGGGGAAAGAGAGATTTCCCTGATTCCGGAGCTTACTCCTACAGTCTCCAGAATGGTTGCTGCGAGGAAGGATCTAGTGAAACCGCTCAAGTGGTTCAGTGTCCAGAAATTCTGGAGATACGAAGAGCCACAGTCCGGACGCACAAGGGAATTCTACCAGCTGAACGCGGACATCATGGGGAGCGAGAGCTACCTGGCCGATGCCGAACTCATATCCCTCGGGGGCTACATACTGCGAAATCTCGGAATATCGGAGGTAACAAAGTTAAAGTTAAGCTCCAGAGTGCTTATAGATAGGCTGATCGAAAGGTACCTCCCCGGCAAGAAGGATGACGTCTATTACATCCTGGACCGCTGGGAGAAAACCAACCAGGAAGAAAGAGAGAGATTCCTAAACGAGAAGAAACTTGACGAGAGCGTTATGGAGTCCTTTACGAGCGGCGAAGTTCTCGAAAACTTTGAAGACGCGGAACTCCAGAATCTATACGACATCAGAGACTATGTCAAGTCCTCAATCGGGACCGAAATAGGCATAGACCTGAAGATCGTTAGGGGCATAGCCTACTATACTGGGTGCGTTTTTGAGGCCTCAGACACCGAAGGCAAGTTCAGGTCCATCCTCGGAGGAGGGAGATACGACAACGTCATAGGTCAACTGGGAGGAGAGAAGACTCCTGCGACCGGGTTTGCGATGGGAGACGTTGTACTTGAAAATATGCTGAAGGCGAAGGGGCTTTGGGTCCAAAAAGGGGAGAAACAGATATTCATCGCACCTATAGACCTCCAGGGCAGAAGGTACGCCACTAGGGTTGCATCGTTTCTTCGAAATGAAGGGCTCATGGTGAATCTCAACGTCACGGAGAGGGGGATCAGCAAGCAGCTTGATTACGCTTCAAAGATGGGGTACCAGTACGTGATAATCATCGGAGAAAACGAGGCAAAGAAGGAGACCTTGTCGCTCAAGAACATGTCGACTGGTCAGCAGAATGAATACGACCTCTTGAACCCAAAGGAGGTGCTAGAGGTGCTCAAAAAAGTCTGAGAATATTTAAAGAAAATCAAAAGAAACTTTTATAGCAACTAATGAATAGCGAAGCACAGATGGACTCCCTCGAAGACAAGATCGTTCACAGGAAGATAGGGAGAAATACAAATCTCACCGTCAAGGAAATACTGGATATGGTAGAGGACGTCAGGAAGCAGTATCCGGAGAGAGAGGTGTTCTTCGATGGCGATGAGTTTGCGATCTGCTCGAGAAAAAAGAAGAAGCAGTTCACAGTTTGATGGGAATCTCTTCAAGCACCTTGTTTGAGTCGATCAGCTTGGTGGTCTTTTCTATCAGAGTTGTGGTTTCCATGTCTCCTCTGAATTCACCTACCGTATCGTTCATTATTGAATAGACCGTGTTCAGGTGTTTTCCAGAGACCCCATATAATTCCATTCCCCTATAGGAAGTGAGCATCTCGATGGCAATTATCCCCTTAACGTTCCCGATTATCTCTCTCATCTTCCTGGTAGATGTCGCACCCATGGAATTGTGGTCTTCCTGATTAGCCGACGTTGGAATGCTGTCGGCAGAAGATGGGTATGCCAGCACCTTGTTCTCGTTGCAGAGGGCTGCTGCAACGTATTGGGGTATCATGAGCCCCGATTCGACTCCAGGCCTTTCGGCCAGGAAAGGAGCAAGCCCCGAGAGCGACTTGTCGAGCATCCTGAACACTCTCCTCTCCGAGATGTTACCCAGCTCGGTGAGAGCTATCGATAGATAGTCTGCAGCTAAGGCAAGGGGTTCCCCGTGGAAGTTGCAGCCGGAGATCAGTTCATCAAATACTAGCGGATTATCGGTTGCCGCATTGAGCTCTGCGTCAAGAACCCCGTTCACGTAACGCATAGTCTGGAGCACCGCACCCATAACGGTAGGGATGCATCTAAGAGAGTATGCATCTTGCACCTTCGATTCCGTCCCCTTCCTCACACGGTCGCTTCCCTGGATCACTGATTTGATGGCAGCTGCAACGATACCTTGGTCTGTGTGTGGTCTCGCCTCAAACAGCCCACAGTAGAGTGCCTTTTCTGTGGCACTCAAAATGTGCATGGACATCCCGGCCGCAATTATTGCATGTTTGAATAGGTTCTCTGCGTCAACAAACCCCAGCGAGAGGTTCGACAGCATGAAAGAAGTCCCATTTATCAAGGATATTCCCTCCTTGGCCTCCAGCTTGACAGGTTTTAGACCTCTTTTTGAGAGAACGGAATGGGAATCCGAAATTGACCCATCTTCTATAACCCTGCCCTCGCCTATGAGAGTGAGTGCGAGGTGTGACAGTGGTGAAAGGTCTCCGGACGAGCCCACGCTTCCTTTTTCAGGCACATACGGTACAACGTTTGAATTGAGCAGATCTACCAGAGACTGTATCAACTCGGGTCTCACGCCCGAGTACCCCTTGCTCAATGAGTTCGCCCTGACCAACATCATGGCCCTAACCGTTCTCTCGTCCACCGGATCTCCGTATCCGGAGGAATGAGACCTGATCAGATTCGTTTGAAGTTCCCGGATCTTGTCGATCCCGACTCTCTCGCTTAACAGGTCTCCGAAGCCGGTAGTGACTCCATAAATGGGTTTACCAGAATCGATGAGTTCTTCCACTCTCTTCCTGCTCGACTTGATCCGTTCCAATGCACCCTTGGAGATCACTATGTTCTCCCCTCCATCGGCGCCCCTGATCAGCTGGTTTAGGGTCAAATCGTTGCCGTTGAGTATGATCATGGTTTGGAATGTCTGTCTGGAATAAATATTGCGCCCATTTTGCTGGAATGTTAACCGAATGGATAGAGATAAATTTGGAGTCTCGTTCATATTGCAATGTTCGTTAACTTTGGGACCTATCACCATTCCACTCCAAGGCAGTCAGGAGAGCTGAGGGACAGGGTCGGTGGACTCTTTGCGGACCTGTTGCTCGAAACTTTCAGTAGGGATTCCGGGCTAGAAATACTGGATGCTGGTTGCGGACTAGGTTTCCTATCGTACATTGCTGCTAAGACGTTCCCTAATGCTGACGTTACTGGAATCGACACGTTCGACGATGAGAGCCTTCCCGGCTCTTCTAAGGCCAAGGCGGAGAAGAACATGGGGGCCCTCGGAGTTGGCTCAAGAGTCAGGTTTTTGAAGCAAGACCTGACTGCCTCTTTGACATGTGGTGCAGAGTTTGACGTGGTCGTTTCGAACTTAGTTTTCCACAACCTCGGCAAGAAGAGATTTGCTGGATATGAGAACCTATTTGCCGCGCTGAGGGAAAATGGATATTTCTTGCTCGGGGACCTGTTTCCTAGCGAGAAATCTGATAACTTGTCCCTGAACATTTACTCGACTATTGAAAAGGAGATAGGAGGCGATGGGTCCGGGAAATGGAAATACAAGATAAAAGTTCTAAGGAAGAAGTGATATAACTCATTCCGTTCGGCACTGCGTTTGCAAATACCGTTAGATTCGACTAAGCATATTAGTCTATAGAGAGACCATTCAGTGGCATCGCAAATCAGACAAAAAGAAGCCTGGCAGATTCAAGCATTTCAATTCGAAACAGACAGGCTGGTGAATCAAAGAGTTCCATCCTCATACAAATTGTCTCAGGGTAGGGAACAATACTTAGATGAGGTTTGTTTTGTTCCTAGCATTCGATGACGCGCAAGGGTGATAGAAAGGCTAGCACAGAGGGACTCTCAAAAGAAGAGATTGCAGCGATGAAGGACAGACTGAAGGAACTAAACTCGGGAAAGAACGAAGGGGAAGGTGCAGTCCTTTCCAGAATCGAGTCCATGGGAGAGAAAGACCGCACGTTGGCCAAGAGGATCCACACAATCGTAAAGGAAAATGCACCAGATCTTACTCCGAGGCTGTGGTATGGTATGCCGGCATTTTCCAAGGACGGAAAGGTGGTTCTCTTTTTTCAGGATGCGAACAAGTTTAAGTCCAGATATGCAACCCTTGGCTTCAGCGACAAAGCCAACCTTGATGACGACAATGTCTGGCCTGTTGTCTATGCCCTTTCCAAGCTTACTAAGGAAGACGAAGATAGGATCAGGACTCTAGTCAGGAAGGCAGTGAGCTGAGATTGAATTCCAAAAAGGTTTCAACCCTTAATATCGCAAATTTTAGGGAATAGAATTTCCAGTTAGTTTGATCTGTGTACTATTGCCTGTACCCTGCAACACAATGTTTTATTATCAACTTATCCAGATAGGAATTGGTAGAAGACTGGGTCAGGAAAATAGTGGATGAGGAGAGTAAGAAAAGGAATATTCCACTGGAGGCAAAGCCGCTCAAGGGAAACTATTACCTTTATCGTTCCACATCAAAGTACGATCGTACCGGCAAGAGAGCAGTCAAGGTTCCCGAACATATCGGAAGGATAACCAGGGCAGAAATATCTGAAAAGGTAAAGTAGGTCAGGTCAACATACGAATATGGCAATTCGGCCCTGGTATATTCTCTATCCGCAGACATTATTGCAAGACTGCAGAAATATTTCCAGACGAGTGGCCTGATCTGTATGCCCTGTCCATGGTAAGGCTCATGGACCCGGTCCTCCTGAAATTGATGAAGGACAGGCGGGAGAAGCTTTATGTTTCAAGGGAGATAGAAGCTCACTTATCGCCGAACACTCTCACCGACATACTCAGGGAGACTGGATCTGATATGGGTGAACAGATGGATCTTTTTCAGTCACTCATAACAGAATCTAAGAAGCTTGCATTTGATCTATCGAGCATATTCTCCAGATCGGAGAACCTGAATATTGCCGCGAAGGGGCACAATGCGGATCACGTATACTTGCCGAAGATAAACCTGGCACTTGCATTCGATCTCGATCAATACAGGCCTGTCTTTCTCAAGCCTCTGAGGGGATCGGTCAGGGATGTGAAATCACTCAGGAAGGTGCTTGAAGAGATCCACTTCGATTGCATCCTTGTTCTGGACAGGGGATTCTCATCACAGGATTTGGCGGAGATCATGCGGATGAGGATGAAGTTCATCATGCCACTGCGCAGGAACTAGGAGATGATCGATTACAGCATAAAGCAGCATTAAGAGATAGAACAGGCATTCGATGCCATGAGGAATGAAATTGAAAATGACAAGGCATACCTGAGTGATGATGATGCACTCAAGGGATATTTCTTCGTATCTTTCCTCTCCCTGTATCTGTATTACAGCATATTTATGCCGATCAGGGGTGCTGACCTCACCAATAAACTGTCAGTGAGAGATGTATTGCTGAAATTCTCAGAGGTCTGCATGATAGTCCAGGGAAAAGAAGAAACTGTGGGCGAAATACCTTCAGGCGTTGAAAAGGTAGATAGGGGCATTGGGACAAATGTATTCCCTAAAAAATTGCGGAGTTAAGGATTAGAAATATGAATCAAAAACTAAACCTGTCTTCCTGCAGGAATTGTCATTCAACGCAGCAACTCATCATTGAAATGTCTCGAACGAATGATTGTGCAGCGAGTTTTATGCCTTCTGAAATTGACGGAAAGATGTGACTCGTAGAGATGATATCGTTGTAGGTATAACCATTCTTTACGGCGTAAGCTCCTTCCGTGATTATGTCGATTGCATTAGGGGCCAATATGTGCATCCCGACTATTCTGTTGTCCTTTGGGTCAACTGTTATCTTGATTACCCCGTCCGTTTCACCAACGATACTCGCCTTTGTTAGGTTAGAGAGTGAAAATGCTCTGCAAGAACACGAACCGTTTATTTTTGTGAATTCACTTTCCGTTAACCCCACTGCAGCAACTTGAGGATAGGTGAACACTGCCCATGTGGATGAAGCGTAATCGATCTTCAACTCTTCACCGAACATGTTACTTACTGCTACCACGCCTTCCCTTGCGGCTAGGGTTTCCAGGAATAGGGTCTTTGAAACACAATCTCCCGCTGCATAAATCTGTTCAGTGGAAGTTTTCATAGTATTATCCGTAATGATTAAGCCTCTTTTATCAGTTTTCACGCCTGCGGCTTCAAGATTTAGGTATGAGGTGTTTGGAGCTCTCCCGGTAGCTGCAAGTAGCTCATCAACTTCTATTTTCTCCTTGCCCCTGTGAGTTAATACCTCGACTATTTTTTTCCCGTTGAATAGTTTAACGGAACTTACTCTTGCCCTCATGTGGAATTCCATGCCTTCTCTTTCCAGTCTTTTCTGTAGAGCCAAACCTATTTCCGGCTCAGTCTGCGGAAGTATGGAATCTAAGGCTTCAATTATTATGACCCTTGACCCGAAATGAAGCAGAGCTTGTCCAATTTCAAGACCTATGGCACCCGCCCCTATGATCGCAACCGTCTGTGGCAATTTATTGATATTCCAAACTGTATCACTTGTAAGGAATCCCGCTTTGTCGAGGCCATCAATATTCGGAACAGATGGATGAGAACCCGTTGCTATAAGAATGTTTGATCCGGAGATTATCCTTTCCTTCTTTCCACTAGAATCTTTAACATGGATCGTTCGGTTATCAAGAAACTTACCAAACCCTTCTATTAGAGTTACGTTTTTGTAGTTTTGAATAACTTGAACGTATTTGGTTTCTCTAGCTTTATTGACGTAAGACCGGAGACTTTCCATTACCATCCTGAAGTCGTATTTAACCCTGGTTTCGCTTATACCCTTCATTCCTGGGTGACCCGGATTAAATACTAAATGAGATGCTTCAAGTAGATACTTTGAAGGGACGCAGCCTACGTTTACGCATGTCCCTCCGATAGGTCCGGTGCCCACCATCGCAACCTTCATCTCCCCTTGACTCAGTTCTGATGATTTAATTGCAGCGGAGAATGCCGCTGCTCCGCGTCCGAGTATTATAAGGTCGAAATTTTCAACTTTTTCTTCCATCTATTTTTCCCCTTTAGATCATTGGATTATGGTTGCTCTGTACTTGGACTTTCCGGACAAAACAGGGTTCTTCAGCAGATCCTTGTCACTGACCTTTTCTGAGTTTATGGTAACCTTTCCCATTCCTTCATCCAGTGAAATTTCCGCTTCTAACACTCCATCCTGAGTCTTCAGACCTTTTGATATTGTAATAGCGCAGTCTTCGCACGTCATCCCATATATCCTGAGTTTCACTTTTTGGCTTTCCATATGTGGTTATTCCTAGGTATTAAATCCAAAAAGTAAACTTTTTTTTACCTGTTTACATATATAGTGGGCAATTGGAAAATAGTGGTGGTTGATGTCACGAAACCTGGAAGAACGAAGACTTTTGAACAGGAAAAAGGCATGCATGATCGAGTATGAAAATACTCTGGTATGTATTGACCCGTCCCTTCCCACATTAAGCCTTATAGGCAAAAAATACACAATGATGATAATTGGGGTAATCGGTAACAAGGGAGAAGTGAAGAATTTCAATGAAGTACTGAACGATATACCTTTTTCAAGTTCTACTATAATTGCCAAGAGATTGAAGGAGTTACAGATTTTTGGACTTGTTGACAGAGGAGAGCGAAACGGAAAGGTCGTTTATTCTCTCACTAAACTCGGTAAGGCAATTAGAAATGCTCTTTTCCCCCTCATGAAGGCATTGGAATCTCAACTGATATATAAAAAAGATTGATTGGTCTTTGGTAGTTCAGTAGTTTTTTAATATTCTCATATTTAAATATCTTAAAATGATGATTCCTTAGTAAAAAGACCAAATCTCAGGACGCTTCTCTTCCCAGCACTCGTAGCAATTTCAATTATCATAGGGCTAGTAGTTGGAATCCGCATGCCTTCCGTTACGGAACCGGTTTCGATCTACGGGATACCACCTTTATGGATCTCTGTTTTCTGATAGTCCTGCAGTAGTTTTTTAAGGTCGTATAGGAACCCTGGTAGCCCCATTTCCTTATCTCTTCTAATATACGCATTGCCGACAGGTTGTACCTGTCTATGAGCTCCTTTACCAACGGTCTGGCCGGATCAAGTTTCAGTTTCATCTTCTTCATCTAGTATGATAGGGGTTCTTGAGCCTGAGATGTTTCTTTACAGTATCCCTACTCAAGACCATATGCCTCGCTATCGCGCTTATTGACATTCCCTTGTCCCTCAGTTCCCTAATCATGTACCACTCCTCCGCATCCAGCATCACTATTCTCCCTCTTCATGAGGAAGAGAGTGGCCAATTTTAAACCGCCGGCTCGGTCAATTTTCAGTTGCCGAAATGATCAATATTCAATTACAATTTACACTTTACAGGGGTAACAGAAATAGCTCTTATCCATGTAGCACACAATGCCGGGAAGTGAAAGATCTATCTCTGAATCGTGGACTTTCGCAGGAGTGGCGGACAATTTCTTGATGATCTTCATCTCGTTCACAAAGGTGTGAGCCTTGTAGCTGAAGTGTTGCTCTTTGTTCTTAGTCACAGAAGAGACGTCCTTCAGTCTCCTTGGCTTTCCGTACTCTCCTCTGCACCATGATGAAAGAATCCATGAATATTTTCAGAAGGAACTACAAATCGAGGTTGCTTTCAGGCTAAAGGTGAAGATGCGGTAACATTGAGAGCTACAGGCAATTTTTTCTCTGAAAAAAAATGCAAAAGGTTTGACCTATTATGCAAAAGAACGGGAGTTAGAGTTTAATGTTTTAAGGGAATACAATATTCTCTTTCAGTGAGCTAGTCAATCTAGGTCAGTGCAACTCACTGCATGTTTTTAAAAATGAACTTTTGTGAAAAATATATTCAACCTCAATTAAGCCCGATAAACTCCGACGGAATGGCTTTCAGGAAGGAAGGTGTAAAGCTTCTGCAGGTTTTCATCAAAGGTTAGGGTGTGGCTACCGTACTCTGTTTCAACCTGCTGAACCATTTCAAGGGTTTTTCCGTTAAAGACCTGCACGACCCCTGGATCTCCAATGCTGCAATAAACTAGATTCTGTTTCCTGTTGTACCACAAGACATCCGGTGAGCCTGCCAGTTTTGCCCTGGCTACAAGTTTCGCGGAGTCGAGATCAATAGTTACCATGGTGGCATCGTCGCATGCAACATATGCCGTGTTTCCTTCAATCACAAGGCCATGCGGCCCTTTCTGGTCGATGGCGAAGAATCTGGTTCGTGTAAAGCCCCTCCCTGCAATGAACTCAACACCCGGTGGATCCATTATGTTGATCACATACTCGTCACTTTCTTTTCTATAGGTGCTCCATCTTGGCCTACCGCTCAGCTTAACAGTGGCAACAATTTCCCCTGTCTTCTGGTTGTGGAACCTCGCTACATTGTCCCCAACATCTGCCGTCATGAGAATACCTCGTTTTCCATCCACGGCCAGCCCATTCGGCTTCTTTCCAGTTCCAAATTTGTTCAGAACGCTTAGGGAAACAGGATTTATTGCAAGGATATGACCTTCTGCCCTGGATGCGGCAAAGACAATTTTGGTGAATGGGTCAAAAACCACTCCACTTCCACCAGCACAATTTGGTATGGAACCTGTCCACTTGCCTTCTTTCCCATCAAATATTTCGACCGTCCCAGTGCTTGTATGAGCAACAAAGACTCTTCCCGTAGAGTTATCCACATCCCCATGATCGAACCCGCATTCTTCTTCCTCAGGGAGTTCCTTTTTCTCAAGAAAATGCAACAATATTATCCCCTTCCCCTACCTGGATTGCCTCTAGTTTTCACTTCTTGGCGTGTTCTAGTTTGGCCTTTCCTCCCATCTCTCCTTTCACATATGCATACATGGCATCGTAAAACGGGAACTGAAGTTTCATATTCTCATGGTCATCTTTCGTTATTTCCCTGAATCCAAGCGCAGCAGCCTCAAGTCCTGCTGATTCTGGCGGAGCGTCGGGTATGTTTGCGTCTGCTCCTCTCACTATTTTGGCAAATTCGAGCAAAGCGGGATCTTTGAGATTATACTTCTTTATGATAGAATCAAAGCTCACATACTCTTTTCCGTCCACTTCATAATGGTACAATTCAGCTCCAGGGGAGTCGAATGGGATGGCATTTTTCGACTTGGCAACCTCTAGGACTTTTTCCTTTGGTACAAACAGAAATTCTGGCTCTTTGTCAATAAACCTCGAAATTAACCACGGGCATGCAATCCTATCTACTTTCGCTTTTTCTCTAGTTACCCATTTCATAGTAGTTCACCTACATAAGTATAAGATGAATTAATATAAACATTTCCAATAAGTGATTGTGCCGAAGATGATGCCGAGAGGCATGAGGGTTGGAACGGTCTCCCTCTGGCTCCTTCTGCTTTTGTCAGAAAGGCCAATGTACGGATATGAAATGATAAAGGAATTGGAGAAAAGGTTCTCTGGATTCTGGAAGCCACAGACTGGGACAATATACCCTGCACTTGAGAAACTTGAGCAAGAAGGATTTGTAACAAGCAGCGTGGAGTTCACAGATGAACTGCCGAGTCGTAGACACTATGCCTTAACTGAGAATGGAAACACGGAGCTCAAACAATCGATGGACCATTGGACAAAAATTACCGAAGTGCTCGAAAACTATCGAGAAATGCACGAAACAATAGTAAGGTTCAGGAGCGAGGTCAGTAAGGATGAGATTGCGAATATTCTTGAAAAAATTGGATCAGCGCTCAGGAATGACCAGATCGAGACGTCACGTCTTTTTCACATTGAAGAGCGCGTGGCTATCATTCCTGTGGAACCCTTGAAATTCAAATTCATATATGCCAAAGAAAGTAAAAAATTGGAGATGCATATAGAGATAGAGTGGATCCCGGAGGACACGAGCTGATAATCCAAACCAACTACGATTTTCAACTACAATTTCTAGCATATCCCTTTATATCATGTTGCAGTCGCGTTTCATAGTCTCCTAACCTATAGACATCAAAACCAGATTTGATGTTGATAGAAGTACGCGGTACCAATTATTGATTTCCCCAGGAAGGGCTCATCTGGCAGGTCAGTATACCTTCCACTTATTCAAATCGAATTAATAATTCACGAATAAAGAGCTTATAGCATCCTTATCAGGACGGGCCGGTGGGCATTTGCTTAATGTTTTAATTGAATGCCATACTGCAATCTTCTAAGAATTTCATATTTGCGTAATGCTTTCTTCATCTAGGATTGATGTCAGAGAAAACCAGATCCCGCTCGCTTAACACCAAGTTTCTCATATATATGATCTGAGCTTATTATCTCACCTTCACACAGTGATGCGTGGAACGCATCAAACACACCCACACCTTCATGATCGATAAGGTGTGCAGCTGCCAACGCATTTTGTTTACTAGCGCCTCTCAGTTCAGCAATGGATAGGACGCTAGCAATCATGCCTTCGACGGGTACCCCTTTCCTGACGCTTACCAGCGCTAGTTCTACCAGGGTAAGTATAGAAGTGAAGATTGCTCCTTTATAATTTTCCAGTGCTTTGATAGCCCAATTGTTCAGCCTATCATTCGAATTCGAAATTGCGATGAAGAAATCTGTATCAGCGTATGGCATTTATCGCATATCCTTTTGTCTTCTGTTGGCCCTTTCTTCAACTTCTTTGTTTGCCTCGTCCACAGCCAACATCCTGGTATTTCTTGCCGTATGCTTGTCGAGACCGAGTTTTTTGCCCCACTTACGTAACTCAGCCACAGGATCTTTGGGCTTGGGAATTAGCAGAATCTCTCCGGACAATTTGACAACATAAAATCTGTCCCCATATAATGTTCTTGCCTCTTGACCTACGTTAATTCGTCCCTTTTCATCCAATTTTGCTTCTTCAATCATTGCTATATGATAATACAGAACAGACTAATTAAGATTGTGGGAACTAATGTACATTTGTGGGAATAATTTCTAAAATATTCCACCACAATACAAAAAGCAAGTGTAAACGTTTGGAGTTGAACTGGATATTAAGACACAAGGCTGGTCTGTCATATGTTGCGCGAATCACTCAATGCACACAATGGACCGGTCGGGATTTGAACCCGAGACCTCTTGCTTGCGAAGCAAGCGATCTTCCGCTGATCTACCGGCCCAGTTTTGGTCAATCACCACTTTATTTTTTTAGATTTCTCTTTGAGCTTCTTGTCTTCCATTTCATATGCAGAGTAATGAATGAGGTCATAGTATTCTTTTCTGGACATAATTTCACCTAAGAAATTCCTCTGTGTACCGCTCTTCGATAGATGTTCATATATTTCATCCATTCTCTTCAGTATGCCCCTGAACGCTGTGAGAGGAAATATGACTATCTTGTAACCCAGACTACCGAGTTCTTCGACAGACAACAGAGGGCTCTTTCCAAATTCCGTCATGTTTGCCATGAGGACTCCCCCTACCTTCTTGGAGAACTCCTTGAACTCTTCCTCAGACTCCAGGGCCTCGGGAAATATCCCGTCGGCTCCTGCTTTCAGGTAGAGCTTGGCTCTCTCAATTGCCTCATCGATGCCATGGACACTCCTCGCGTCCGTCCTTGCAATTACCATGAAACTGCCGTCTCTTTTTGCCTTGCTGGCGGCCCGTACCTTCTCCACCATTTCTTCCGCTGGGATCAGCTTTTTCCCCTCGAGATGACCGCACTTCTTCGGTAGAAGCTGATCCTCCATGTGAACTGCAGACGCTCCGGCCCGCTCGACTTCTCTGATCGACCTTTCGACATTCAGAACCTCTCCGAAACCAGTGTCTATGTCCACTATGAGTGGAAGCGTACTGACCAGCTTTATTCTTCTGACTTCTTCCACCACTTCGCTAAGTGTAGTCAATGAAAGGTCGGGGAGACCCATGCTTCCTGCAACTCCTGATCCTGACAGGTATAGAGCACTAAATCCGTGTCTTTCAGCTATCAGGGCACTTATTCCATTAAAAACACCCGGTGCAACTACGGTCCCCTTCGATATTCCTTTTCTAAGGGCCGAAGGATCGGAGTGTGTTCCTTCAAACAAATCATCCATCGCTTTTCGTCCTCCTGTTATTTCCATCTTCATCCTTTAACAGTTCATGATAGTTCAACATTTATTCAAAATAATCCATTATCAGTTCACATATGTCAGTAGAATAGAGCGCTATCCTCTCAGCATCCTCAAGAATTTCTGCTAGTATTATCCCATCCTTCTTCTCTCTCAGCGATTTGTTTATTATGTCTCTCTCGCTCTTGAAGTATTCCTTCTTGGAGATTTCCAGATTAGCCCCCTGGACGTCTTTCTTAAAGAAGTACTCCATCGATCTCCCAAATATCTCTGTTGCGGATTTGATATAGTTCTTGATTTCTGAGTTGTGGATCCTCTTGTCCCCGGTAAGAGTATATATCCTGATGCCGTGGTCCGCAATTCTCTCCAGTATCCTAGAAATAAGTAGGTAGGATAGAGCCTCTGAGGAGGAGATCTTGTTCAGCTGAAGGACGGAATAGTCTTTGAGGCTCTGACTGAAGAGTCTCTGGATGTATATGTTGAACTTGTCAACTTCGTTTTCTTTCTGCAGTATGTACTCCAGCTGGATCTTCTGATCGCTTATCGATTCGGTCACTATGCTCCTCACGAGTGTGACCATTCTCCTCATGCCCTTGTCGAACGTGAGCATGGGTAGAGAGATTAGGTCCTCCAGCGTCGCCTCGTTTGGCTTTTCGTCTATGATCTCAAACCCGATCGTGAATTCCAGGAATCTCCTAATGACGTCATCCATTGCCTTCTTGTCTTCTGCACGGATACTTATCCTCCTTACGCCCTGGATGTACTTCGATATCAGCATCCTGAGCTCTCCTTCCATATCCGAGTCCTTCTTGATGTCAACGACCGCACCCGTGGTCGCCTGAGTCCTGTCGAAAGGTTCCATCATTATCCCCCCCTTTTCGTTGTAGTTTAGCATTACCTTTGACCCTACCCTGAGATCAAAGTTCTGGCACCACGCCTTGGGAAGGGAAACGACCAGAGTACTCCCTCCAGTCTTCTGAATCTTCCTTATTTCCACGCTATAAGATTGCCGCCTTATATTTCAATATGCTTTAAGCTAATTCATCCCATTTCGCAGCTAAATAAATTCAGAATCGGAGATGTGCAAACATTTCAAATTTGCATACTTCCGTCTTTCATGCATCTCCCCCATGGTGGTGTTATACGCACGAACTGAAGAGTTTCCTGCGATGGAGTCTCTGTACCAAAGCCGATTTTTGCAGAATTAAATAAATGTCTGGTTAAATATTTTATCTTTTAGCTCCACGAGTGACAAGCGTGGCTTTCTTAGCTAGTGTTATTACAAAAGCTCTTTAATAGGGGCATGATTTGTAGCGCTATGGATCAAGCATTCGAATCCATACTATCTCCGGAGTTC
>CAYMEF010000015.1:0-28709 GCA_964389625.1 uncultured Thermoplasmatales archaeon | reverse complement strand
TCGGTGGCGTACCTGAAATACAGCGGGAGCCATCTCTGTGACAAGCACTTCATCAGGTTCTTTCAGAAGAGGGTGAATCTGGAGTTCAGGAGCGAACTGAAGATCAAGGGTAAAGTTCGGATAGGGGTAGCCTTATCTGGCGGCAAGGACAGCTCTGTTGCGCTTTACGAGACCAATCGAGTCTTTGGGAAAAGGAGGGATGTGAGTATCGTTGCAATCACAATCGATGAAGGAATACGGTCGTACAGACCTGAGACTATCAAGGCTGCCGAGTCTCTAACGAAGAAACTCGGGATAGAGCACAGGGTCTTGAAGATAGAAGACAGTTTCGGGACCACAATGGATTCTATTTCGGAGGGTGGAAGGCTGGCACCGTGCAGTTATTGTGGTGTCTTTAGAAGGAAGCTCATGAACTCGTCAGGTATTGACGAAGGCATCGATTACATGGTAACGGGTCTCAATCTGGATGACACTGCCCAATCGGCGTTAATGAACATCGTGAGGGGGGACATTGCAAGATTGGGAAGGATGGGGCCACACGCCGTTGCGAAAGAAGGACTGGTCCCAAGACTTCAGCCACTACGGAAGATACCGGAAAAGGAGGTGATGCTATATGCCATACTCCTTGGCATAGATTTTTCGCACTCCGTGTGTCCGTATGCCGAAAGGGCAATCAGAAACGAATTCCGTGAATCTATCGACGGGTGGGAAGAACGGTCCCCAGGGACCAAGCACTCGATCCTAAACTCTCTGGACAAACTGAAAGCACTTATACCAAGCGATAGTGACGTTAAGATGGGAAGATGCAGAATTTGTGGTTCGCCCACTCCAGGGGACTTGTGTCAGAGCTGTTCATTTGAAAAGGAGCTGGGAACTTGGACGTGATCTACGGGATACTTGCGCTTTTCATTGCTATTATTGTTTTCATAGCGCTCAGGGGCTATATACTCAAATCCAGAAAGGGAGGTTCCAACATCGTTTACAGGGACCTCAGGGTGATAACTTCCGAGGGTAGCAACCCTGGGGTGATGGTTTATGCCATATCAATACTCACCGCGATAATCGGACCCTTCTCCTATAGGTTGTACCCGCTTAACGACTTCTGGTACGTGGTCATGAACGTTGTGGCCGCCCTCTTCTTCGTCCTTTTGTATCCACAGTATGCCCCTGTAACGGGTTTCGCGACGGTTGACGTAATAGAGTCGTCGGGTACGAGATACTGTATAGTCGGCAAGGTTATGAACAGGAGATTCAAGGTCGTAACCGTTACCGAGAGGCCAAAATTTGAGATAATTGCCGAAACGAGACGGGGAAGGCGTTTGGTATTTGAGGTTACCGATCGGTCTTCATCCCAGATGTGAGCTTTGTCATGACTCCGACGGCCGAATTCATGAGCTTCTCGTCCATTATAAAAGTGATATCATTGTAGAATGCTGCTACCTGGTAAACGTTGATCCCGTTGATCGCTAGTATCGTCGAGATGTATGCGACATATCCCCGTAACTTCTCAATTATGAGGGGTGAGATTACCACCAGTTCTCCGAGGTTGTCTCTAAATGACAGTATGTCATCGGGAGGGAAAAGCTTCCTCACGTCCGGAGCGTTTTTCTTGTCTATGACCAGTACTATCCCCTGGCTTCCCTGAACGACCCTTATCCTTCCGCCTGACTCAAAAATTTCGGAGTAAATCTTCGACACCTTGATGAAATTCTCCGAGGAGTTTCTGATCGTTAGATTCGTGATCGAATAGTACGCCTCAATCCTCGACTCACTGAGTGCAGACTTGTAAGCAGACTCAAGTGTGGGGTTTCTCTCAGGGTAGCGTTTAATTGCGGCAAGGACCGCGTTGAAGTTCTGCGTCTTCAGTTCCTTCATTACGTATCTTGCTAGCGAGGAGTAGTTAACGATGCCAGACTTGAGGGATTCCATGGCCCAGGGGTTCGATGAAAGGTACTCTGAGACACGTCTGCTGATCCTCTCCATGTGTGCACATAATTTACAACTTTAAAAATTAGCACCAATTTTCCGACAAAGCGGAAAGGCCGCACTGATGAGATCGAGATGATCCGTCAACGGGGGAATTGAAGACAAAATAATAAAACATCACGTGCAATGACCAACCGTATGACAGATTCGACTGACAAGAAGATAGTCTTGCTCCACAATTTCGACAGGGCTGAGTACAAGAAGCTGCTCGCCTTTCTCTCTACAATTGGCATCTCCGGTAAGACGATAGTTGCCGTGACAACTCCGGTCACGCTTGGGTGGAAGGTGGGTGACCTGCTGAACGAGCTACTCCTCGAAGACGAAAGCCTGAAAGGCGAATCCAAGAATTAATTAGAACTTCTTGAACTTAGTCCCCTGCGTGCCACACACCGGGCACTTCTCTGGAACTTTTCCCACTGCAGTGTAGCCACAGACAGGGCAGATGAAGATGTCCACCTCTTCGATGTCCTTCTTTTCTTCGACCGATTCTAGGGCTACCTTGTACAGGTTTTCGTGTATCTTCTCCGCCTCCAGTGCATATCTGGTAGAAATCTCCGCACCCTTCTCGTTCTGGAACTTCGCAACTTCGTTAAAAACCGGGTACATCTCGTTAACCTCATAGTATTCTCCATCAATCGAATCTTCAAGATTCTCCGTCGTACTCTTGATCATTCCGAGATTACGGTAGTGGTTGGTTGCGTGCACAGTCTCGGCATAAGAAATGGCTCTGAACAGTTTGGACACGTTTGGGAATCCATTCCTGCTGGCCACATCGGAGTAGATAGAATATTTCATGGCGGCCTTGCTCTCTCCACAGAATGACTCCTCCAGGTTTTTCTCCGTCATAGACCTCATTTAGATCATTCAAGTAATACCACGTGGCTTATTAGACCTACTAGTGATTGATCAGAATGTGTACTAGAAAATGCTCATATTCCAATAAGAATTTCAGGCTATGAGTCTATTCGGTGATATTTGTGCGTGGAACTCTCCCGGACGTGGCCTCCCATCTTATTCGTGCTTGGGTAACTCTGGACTCTATCTCCTTGGTTAGGAGGAAAAAGGTTGGGGTATCTTTTCAAGGCTTCTTCGATCAACTTGGCCAGGGCGATCTATGCCCTCAATTGGTTTGACATAGCTCCAGGACTTGCTTACATCTCAACAGATCTCGGCTTAAAAATCGTGCAGCTGGGGATAGCAACCACATTTTTCTATATCGGTCTTGCTCCATTTCAGCTGGTCGGAGGGGCACTTGCGTCAAGGATCGGGTCAAGAAAGGTAGCATTCATAGGACTGGTTATACTCGGACTCGGGGCAGTAGCCTCTGGCCTCTCAAAGAATCTTTTTGACCTTTCAGCTTCGAGGTTCATTGCAGGTTGTGGCTCTGCATTCTTTTTCTCTCCCGGACTCGCAATATTACGCGACATCTCTCCCCCTGAATCGTACCCTTTTCAGGTGGGCATTTATAACGGAGTGTTTGGGTTGGGCGCAGGAATCGGCGCTCTAGGTTGGGTCTTTGTGGACAAAGCGATAGGATGGCAGCTGGGACTGATCGCCGGTGGACTTTTGATCATCGGAGTTGCAATCGAAAACTTCATTGTGCTGAGAGGAGATGCGGAATCAAAGGCAGAGTCCGTCGGCTTGAGCTCAAAGATATTTGCAATTGTTAGGAACAAGTATCTCTGGTTCATAGCAATCGGAACGCTTGCAGCCACCTTCGTAGAGACCATCGGTGGACAATTCCTTGTCCTATTTGGAGAGAAGTACATGGGAATTAACAAGATCGATTCAGGGTTCATTGATGGTCTGTTCCTAATGATCGGCTTCTTAGGCGGCGTGGTAGGTGGTCATTTACTTTCCAAGGTAAAAATAAGAATGCCCTTCGTTTACACGATCCTCATCGTTGCCAGCATCACTTTCATGGCGATACCATTCGCAAGGAATCTATTGCTCCTCACGGCAATCGTCGCAGCGTGTGGATTCTCAGTTCAGTCTGGATTCTCCGCACTCTATGTTCTCGCGGTTCCACGCATCAGAGATAATGCCATGATTCCTTTTGCACTCTCTTTCGTCAACTTCATTGGTATCGCAGTGGGTTCTGTATCTCCATTTGCTTTTACCCTGATTGTCAATGGGATTGGTCCAGCGTATGGATGGATTATACTGGGGATTGTTGGCATCCTCCTGATACCCTTTTTGTTCCTGTCGACAAAAAACGAGGAAGTTGGTCAGTCTACGGATTGATAGTTCTGATTGGACTGAACTACCGACTCCAATAACTTTATCCCATATGGAAATTGGGATTAATGGACGACTGTCAATTCTGCAGGATTGCGAAGCACACCTTGGACGCAGAAATAGTGTATGAGTCAGATGCAGCTGCCTGCTTCCTGGATCATCGTCCCCTCTCCAGGGGGCATTTGGTCATAATCTCCAAGGAACACTTCGAGAACGTCTTTGACATCGACAACGAGACCCTCAGCGAAGTGATAAGGATTGCGAGGGCTGTAGCGATCGCAATTAATAGTAAATACAGACCTAGGGGCATCAATCTGCTACAAAACAACGGGGTGCACGCAGGTCAAACGATTTTCCACTTCCACTTTCAGGTCATACCAAGATACGACGACGAGTACCTGAAGATGATGGTGGATGTTGCCTCCAAGAGGAAGGTGGTGGGAAAGGAAGTACTCGGTCCCGTCGCCTCCGAGATAAGGACCGCGCTTCATAGCTAGGCTCATACAATTATTGTGGTGTACGCTTATATTATTCATGAATTACACATCAAACCGATTCAAACTCCTACCTACCGTCCAAAATTCGTAGCACAGTGAAGTCCCGAACCGTTGACAAGGTTTTATTACTCTTAATTTATAAGGTTAAACAAATGTATAGGTTTGGAATCGCCGGAATTCCTCTTGGTAGTAAGGGGAGAACGGTAAAGGATGCTGTCGAAAACACCTTCCAGCTTGGTTTAAATTATCTTGAAATTCAATTGTTCAGAATCAGTACTCAGGAGCGCGAAATGCGCGACTATGTTGGGATGAAGCCAAAAGAGCTCGATGAAATGCTCCTCGTAGATCTACTTAGAAGTGATGAGGAAGGTAAGTACAAGTCGGTGGGCCTGAACACCGAAATAGAGGAGGATGATATCGGCACCGAACTCTTCTGGAGCATGGCTAGAGACTACAAGGAACTGAGCCTTGCAAGGGATGTAGCGAAGGAGCTAGATGTAAAGATATCTCTTCATACGCCCTACTATGTCGATTTCTGCAACGAGGAGAGAATGACAGTGGACTCAATTCAACACACAATTTGGGGTGGAGTAATTGCTGACTCACTCGACTCACAGTATCTGATTACTCATCTGGGTCTGTCCTCTGGGACCAGAAAGAAGAACCTGGAGAAAACCGCCGCTTCCCTGAAGCATATAGCAGACAAACTCTCGGCTCTGAAGATTAAACCCAAACTCTGCATAGAAAACTCGGGCAAGTCAGAAGTGTTCGGGGGGGAAGATGAGATAGACTTTCTTTTGAGCAAGGTTAAGAACATCTCTTCGATCACAAACATTTCACACATCTATTCCTCAAAGAAAACTGTGCCTACAGAACAGGATGAGTTCGCTGAGATAATTGAGACGACTAAGAAGAAAAAAAGGCCCCTCTATTTTGAATTTTCTGGTGTGGAATTCCTGGACCAGAATGAGTACAGGATAACGCCCATCAAGAAAGGAAACCTGAAGTTCGAACCGTTTGCAGATGCTCTAGCAGATTTTGATGACGAAATAACACTAATATCGTTCTCGCCGCTCCTTGAACACGACGCACTCTACATGAAAGTAATCTTTGAGAGGAGCATATTGAAGAAAATTGGAAAGACGGTCAAACCGCTGG
This sequence comes from uncultured Thermoplasmatales archaeon, assembly GCA_964389625.1. Taxonomy (GTDB): domain Archaea; phylum Thermoplasmatota; class Thermoplasmata; order Thermoplasmatales. The sequence continues at coordinate 22,830 of CAYMEF010000015.1, read as the reverse complement.
CGCAGTGACCAACAGTTTATTTCGGGTGGCCTTCCCTTCCCTGGAATGGATAGAGAGTTGATCAGGACCTCACAAGTATCTGTTTATAAGCGTGCTTGATCTTGTCCACTTTTGGCCTTATAACGGCATTGCAGTACGCAGCTCTTGGGTTTTTCTCGAAGTAGTCCTTGTGATATTCTTCGGCCGGGTAAAAGTTCTTCAAACGTTCAACGGCTGTCACGATCTTTTTTGAGTACTTTTTTTGAGCCTCGTCTACAGCTCTCCTCACTATCCTCTCATCCTCATCATCGTCGTAGAATATCACTGATCTGTACTGTTCACCCACGTCTCCCCCCTGCCTATTTAGGGATGTCGGATCGTGCATCGTGAAAAATACGTCAAGCAGCTCCCGCAAGGATATCGCCTCTTGGTCGTATTCGACATCCGTAACTTCTGCGTGCCCAGTGTTGCCTTCACACACCATTTCGTACGTCGGATTCTCGACTGTTCCACCAGAATACCCTGGCCGGGTAGATTGAACTCCCTCTATTACAGAAAATACGGCTTCTGAGCACCAGAAACAGCCACCGCCAAGGACAATGTGTTTGGTCACCCCATCACTCCTTGTCTGGTATGAACCTCAACGAGATAGAGTTTACACAGTGTCTTGTGTTTTTTTGGGTGAATCGTTCTCCGTAAAAAACGTGGCCAAGATGGGCATTGCAGTTTGCACACCTTATCTCAGTTCTATTGCCATCCTTGTCCAACAATCTCTCTACTGCTCCCTCGATCTCGTCGTCAAAGCTCGGCCACCCGCACTCGGATTCAAACTTATCGCTGGATCTGTACAGCGGAGCGTTGCATCTTCTGCACACGTAGGTACCTTTCTTGAAGATGTCATAGTATTCACCCGTGAATGGTAACTCAGTGCCACCGTACAGAATGACACTCTCCTCTTCCTTGGTGAGCTTGTTGTAGGATTCTTGACGGTTCATTATGGAATCAATCAAAGTTTGGATAAAAATGTATTGTCATTGACCAAATCACTCCAGAAAGCAAATATCCCTTCAGTCTGGTTCCTTCTAATTCCTAATCTATCAATCCAAAAAGGATTTAAATGCTGCGAAAATGAACATTGAATTGGTAAGCAACGAACGACACTCTGACGACTGCATTTTCTGCAGGATACTCGATGGAAAGGAAGAGGGGACATTCCTCTTTAAGGGAAAGAAGGTATCTGCTTTCCTGGACATTCATCCGCTTTTTGAAGGGCACACACTTGTTATTCCGAACGATCACTACGTAAACATCTCGGACGTTTCAGAGGAAGCCTTGACTGAAGTGATGAAGGTTGCCCAAATGGTAAGCAACATGATGATTAAGAATCTTGGTGCAGAGGGAATAAACATAATTCACTCTACCGGAAGACCCGCTGGACAGACAATTTGGCACTTCCACGTTCATATACTTCCACGCAAGACCGGGGACGACAGGGAGTTTGAGAGGTGGTGGTTTTCAAGATCTCACCGTGCAAAAAGAGACGAACTCGACAGCCTTGCGGCGAGGATGCTCAATATATGAACGAATGAATATTCAGTTTTTGGAAAGACCGTGTGACCTTCTGGTTCGCGCATCTCGGCTCCGGTGATCGGAGACCCACCTATCGTTCTAAGCACTTGTTAAATATTCATAACTCATACTGAATCATGGTAAGGAAGGAGAGGGACTCACTCGGTGAAGTGGAGATTCCCGACGGGCAGCTTTATGGGCCTGAAACCGTTCGGGCGCTCTCTAACTTCCCCTATCATCGATTTATGGATAGGCGGATTATCGACACTTTGATCGTAATAAAGAGATCTTACGTCAGGGCATTCACGTCCAAGGGCAAGATACCCAGTGAGATTGGAGATATAATTACGAAAGCATCGGACGAGCTGATAAGAAACAAGAACGAACAAGACTTCCCTTTAAAGTACATACAGGCCGGTGCAGGAACATCAACCAACATGAACGTAAACGAAGTCATCGCAAATAAGGCACTTGAGTTGCTGGGAAGACCCCTCGGAAGCCACGACTTGATAAGTCCTCACAACCAGGTGAACATCGGGCAGTCCACCAACGACACTATCCCTGCAGCGATTAGAATAACTACCTACTTCGCTCTGAAGTCACTCTCTAGCTATATAGAAAAAGTAATAGAGAGGCTAGACAAGCTTTCAGAGGAGAACTCAACCAAGATAAAGACTGGAAGAACTCACATTCAGGACGCGTCAGCGGTCACCTTTGGAGCTGAATTCAAGGCTTATGCCGATCAATTTAGGTCATTCCTCAATGAGAAGGACTATTTACTCACAAGACTGAAGAGGCTCAACCTTGGGGGAACGGCTGTAGGCACGGGTGCAAACCTACCCTCTGACGTGAGAGACCTCGTATACAGGAACATCAACGAGTATTACAATGAAGACTTTGTCCCGGCAGAGAACCTCATGATGGTTATGCAGTTTGCGTCAGATTTCAACCTTCTTGCTTCGTGGTTCAGCAATCTGTCAGCTGCCCTCATCAAGATGTCTAGAGACCTGAGAATAATGAATTCCGGACCTGTGGCGGGCTTCAACGAGATAGTGCTTCCAGCAGTCCAACCAGGGTCGTCCATAATGCCGGGAAAAGTGAATCCGAGCATTCTGGAGGCCGTGACCATGAGCGCTCTGTTCGTCAGGGGGCTCGCACAGACTGTAAACGACGCGTCATCCCAGGGTGAGATGGAGATAAACGTCTTCACTCCGGTCATATACACCGTATTGATGGAAGCATTCGACATACTCACAGTAACATTCACAATCATGGAGGAGAAAACTCTCAAGGGCATAAAGGTCAACTCGGAATATGCCTACCAGATGCTGCTTAACTCTCCAGGAACCGCACTGCTGCTCAACCCAGTCATCGGATACGAGAGAACCGCAGAGATAGTAAAGGAAGCGAGAGAAAAGAATGTGCCGTTCTTGAAACTTCTGAGGGAGAGGAAGATATTGACAGAGGAACAGATAAACAAGATATTCAGCCCTGAGAATATGCTGAACAAGTGATACTTTCACTGCCTGAACCCCTAGAAGTACAATTGCCTCTCTATCACATCAAACACTTGAAAAAAATATATACTCCGGACAAATTCGGTGGTATATAAGAGGATTACATGTATTTCATAATTGAGACGAATGAGACTGTCAGGGTGCCCCCCGAACATCTGGGAGAGGAGTACGAAGTTACAGCCAAGTCTATTGCGATAAAGAACGTAGAAGGGAAAATAGGTGTTCTTGACCGCGATATGGTCAGGGATCCGAACGATCGCAAGTTCATCAATCTGCTCGTCCTCGAGTCTGACCTCGACGGAGAGGGAAGGATAGTCCACGGTGATGGTGGCGTGTATCAGGAAGTAAAGATGAAGATACTCGCCTTCCAACCTATGATGCAAGAGATCGTAGAAGGAGACGTTGCCGATGTCAAGAAATTCGGCGCATTCGTGAGCATTGGACCTCTAGAAGGGCTCCTTCACGTGAGCCAGGTGATGGACGACAGGATCGAGGTCGACGAAGAGAACAAGAAGATGACGGGTAAGGACACCAAGAGAGACCTAAAGATGGGCGATCAGGTGAGGGCTAGGATTGTTGCCCTTTCACTGTCGGATTCGAAGATCGAAGAGAGCAAAATAGGACTAACCATGAGACAGAATTTCTTGGGAAAGCTCCAGTGGTTGAAGGGTGAGGCGAAGTGATAAAACTCAGGGCTTGCAGGAACTGTAAGAATGTTACGGAAGAAACAAAGTGCGAGAGATGCGGCGGAGACACGGTTATGGAATGGAAGGGCTACCTTTTCGTACTGGAGCCAAACCGTTCTCTGATAGGTAAGAAAGCCGGAGTAGCGACACCCGGTGAGTATGCAATTAAAGTTAGATAAGGACTTAGTCATTCCAACCGAATACAGGCAGGTCTTCTCCAGGCTGCCGGAAGTGTTGATAACTAAGGAGTCTCAGATAGAATTCTTCTCGTCTAAGACCCTAATCACAGTTGGGGACGTTGTAACAGCCACTGCCCTGCGCTTCAGCATAGTCCCTAAACTTTCCATAATCGATTTCAAAACCAAGAGAGACGAAACGATCTCTGCACCATCAAACAGGTGGGAACGCACTTTGAACGTGAAAAATGTACCGGGGTCGATTTCGGTGGGGCTCTGGAACGCAATAGAACTAGCGCTCAAGTCGAAAGGCAACACGCTTATAGAGGTCGAGGGGGAGGAGGACCTCGCCTCGATTCCTGCCATCCTTATGGCACCGGATGGTGCGATAGTTATTTATGGCGTTCCCGATAAGGGGATAGCCGTATATGAGGTCGGGGACCACCTTAGACAGCTGGTCTCGAAAGACTTGGAAAAGATAAGGGGAATATGAATGAAGATTGAGATTGAGAGCAGAGAAGAGAACAAGCTGCTTAACAGGATAGAGGTAAGGTACAGGGCAGTCCATTCAAAAGAAAAGACGCCTAGCAGGCTGGACGTGAAGAATCAGATCGCTGCGAACCTGCAGGTATCGAAAGAACTCGTTATAATCGACAACCAGGAGTCAAAATTTGGCAAGAACTACACAGTTGGTTATGCCAAAGTTTACAGGTCCAAGGAAGAGGCGATGGCTCTGGAACCAGATTACTTGCTCATCAGAAACGGACTGAAGTCAAAGGGAGGAGATCAGGATGCAAAAGAGGGAAATGTACAAAGTTGAGAACGGGAAGATCGTGCGGAAGGGAAAGTTCTGTCCGAAGTGCGGACCAGGTATATTCCTGGCTCAACACGAAGACAGACTTACCTGCGGTAGATGCGGATACTCGGAACTGACCACAAAAGAGTAAACTTCCACTGAATCATTTAGAATAGCTCGTAAGTTTATCGCCGAAATTCTACAATAGCTCTGGCTGTAGAAATGAGCAGTTTTCCAATAAGAAAAGTATCCTAGGAAAAGCTTAAAAACACGTAATTTTTTAACTCAAGAGAATTATGATTCAGATTAAGGTCGATGCCAAAACTATCAGAGAATTTTCGAATATCATTCTGACGCTGGTTCAAGAAGCTAGGGTCGATTTTAAGCCAGACGGTATTTCTTCAAAGGTAATGGACCCCGCAAGGGTAGCAATGATATCTGTCGATGTCAAGAGAGAAGCATTCCAGGAGTTTGAGGTGAGCGGGGAGGATAGCCTTGGCCTAGACATCGAGAAGATGAGGAATTTTCTCAAGCTTACAGGTCCTACCGACATTATTGATTTCAAGTACGATGGGAAGAAGTTAACGATGAAAAAAGAGAATCTAGCCGCCGGAATACCAATAATTGACCCGTCGGCACTTACCACCCCGAAGATCCCAACAATAGAACCGCAAGACAAGGTGGTCACCGACATAAATCTTCTTTCAACCGGTATAAAGGCTGCGGAAGGAATATCGGAAGTTGTGACGTTTGCTATAAAGAGCGACGAACTGAAAGTATACGCGAGGGGCGAGACAGACTCGGAAACCACTGAAATGACCATTCCAAAGAGCCTCGCCAAGGAATTCATATACAGTTCTGATTCCAAGAGTTCGTTTGCCCTAGAATATCTCACTAAATTCCTTAGGGCACTGGAGAGCACAGAAGAGGTATCGCTCGCCATAGGAAACGACTATCCCCTGAGAATGGAGGCACCGATAATGAACGGAAAGGGGAAGGTCACTTTTCTGATAGCTCCGAGGATAGAGAACATCTGAAGTGCTTCGTCCTTAGACCGCACCTCAGTCTGAGCTTGATCAGGAAGAGCAGATTACTGATCCCGTCTTTCCACGGACGCAGTTTCTTCTCTCCCATCCTTCTCTCGTACTTTATAGAAACTTCCTTGTAGCAGTAACTTGTAGCGGCTCTCACTTTAATCTCTTCTGAGAACTCCATTCCAGTTCCCCTCGGTAGTATCGCATCCATTATCTCCCTCCTGAAGAGCCACATACCTGATTGGCTGTCCCCTATGTCAACCATGTAGAGCACCCTCGTGAATATGTTCAGTATCTTGTTACCGATCAGGTGCTGAAGGCTCATAGCATCCCTCGATGACATCGAGAGCCTCTCCCCAGAAACGAAGTTGTATCCCAGGTTGAGGTAATCCATCATCTTGGAAATCTCACCTGGCGGATACGTACCGTCGGCATCGAGTGTTGCTATTATATCCCCCCTCGCTACTGAAAAGCCCTTCTTGTAGGCGTATCCATACCCTAGCCTATTCTCGTTGACAACCACAGCTCCAAGCGACCTGCTTATCTCAGCGGTCTTATCAACGGAATTGGAATCGACGACTATAATTTCCCCTTCCTTGTCACTTTCCCTTATCCTTCTGATAACTCCACCAATACTGCCCTCTTCGTTGAGAGCCGGGATGACGTATGATATCAACTTGAGCCCCCGAACACGTATCCTAGCATCCCGAACGCAAGTCTTGACGATTCGATGAACGGGTGTTTTTTCAGATTTGTTTTGTTAAACTTACTCTTCAGTCCGTGCTTCTTCACTATCAGTTTCCTTCCGATTCCATCACCGTAGCTCTGCAATAACAGAGACCAGTATGTCTGACGCGGGTGATGCGTAACGGTGACATTCTCGTCGTAGAATATCTCATATCCGTGGTCTACTGCCCGAATGTTTAGATCGATGTCCTCTGCGGTGTTGAACTTCTCGTCGAATTCTCCTATAACGTCTATCACACTTCTGCTGTACATCAGGTTGTTGGACGGGAAGGTCACGTCCTTTCCCTTGTACATCATGGGGACGCGGTCAAGATCCGACCACCTGGAAGTAGGTTCCTGTATGATTTTCCCTGCTAGAATGTCGTGAAAAATGCTCTTCCGAAGTGAGGTTAACCAACTGGTTGAGACCTCAGTGTCGGCATCAAGGAATACGAGTTTCCTTCCGCTCGACCGTCCAATGCACTCGTTCCTTCCCACCGAACGATTCCCCTTCTTCTGTGCCAGTTTGATTCTTCCGGTTTGTTCTTCTGACTGGAGATATTCGTAGGTGCCATCGGTGGAAAAGGCGTCGACGACTACGATCTCTGTGTCGTCATCTAGAACGCCGAGTGAGTGAATGAGCGTTTTAACGTTTTTTAGATCATTTTTCACCGTCACGAGGATTGATATCTCCATTCAATCCTAAATATGATAACTAATAAAAGTTTACTTTTTGTACCATCTTAATTACTACGACACAATTATGAAATGTGGGAAATATCCTCGACGACGAATTTGTGATTCAGATGGACGAGGCTCCTCCTTTCAGCTGGATACTTCAGAGCCCAAATCGGTTTATGAACTGCGAAAGTCTATCAAAGTTCGACAAGCTCACAGTGCATGCTCGTGGGAACGCCCTTGAGATAGCAAAAATGGTGAAGGACTTGGACGGATCTGAAAAGGTTAAAGTCAGTGAGTCTTTTGCATTATCGGCAGACTCGACGGACTGCATAATCAGTTATTCCGGGCAGCTGAAAGATGCCATACGCGCCGTTGAAACGTCGACCAGGCCGGGTATTGTAATGTCTTCTGGGGGAGTAATCAAGAACAGCGCTAGGACCAATGGATGGAACTACATTCCATTGCCCAAAGGCTATCCAGCGCGCTTCCTGTTCCCCGAGGTGTTTGGTTGTCTCCTCTCACTCCAGGGTAAGAGGGTCGATGGATCCAGGTTTGAGAAAATACTCGAAGAAAACGCACCGTCCCAACTAACAGCCGATAATGAAGCCAAAAGAGTTGCACTGGAATTGAAAGACAAACAAGTTCTTTTGGTGAGCGATGAAAGTTCAAGGAGTCTTGCAAACGAACTCGCCATCCTTTTTGTATCCAATTCTGGAATAAAGGTGCGCGTCGAGAGCAATGGGGTCGTGCCTTTTACCGGGAAGCTCCACCAGGGTACGTCTAGGATCTCATTCAGTAGCATTTACCGGGAAGATGGGGATATACGAGTAGGCGGGTTCCCCTATTGTCTTTCCACTCTGGACGGTTTTGTTAAGAACGTGCTCATCGGAGAGCTCGCATCACTTTACCTCGGTATATTGAATTCCCACGACATAGAACTTTTGGATCGGGACATTGAATAGTGGATATTTTTTAGTGTACTTTTTAAAGATTTAAGATTTATATCAGGGAAGTACATACCAATTAAGAATGTCGGCCGTAACAGTTGATGAAATTTTGGAAGAATATTCCAAAAGACCGTACGTAGAAAGCACGGTACTTTTGTCAAAGGTAGGGATCCCAATCGCGAGTAACGAACCCAACCCGACTGAACTTGATGAGTATGCTCCTCTCGTCAGTATAACCTACGAAGGTGCTCACGAACTTGCAGACAACACGGGTCAGCATTTCAAGCAACTCGACGTAGAACTGAGCAACGGGAGCAGGATAGTCGTTAAGTCGCTGAGGGAAAAATTCTTGTTGGTTGTGACTGTGGATAGGTACGACGAATCCGTAAGGGACGAGATCGAACACCTCAGCGAGAGGGTCTCTGAACACATCGGTAACTACGGAAATTGGAACGCACACCATCAAGAGGGTTCCGTTTAGTCCGACGACGTATAGAAACCATTGTCAAAAGTTGGTTGAGAGGAAATCCAGAAGGAAACAGGATTTTGCTCAAAGGATCAGAGGGGAAGCGAAATTCTTATAAATTTGAGAGTTCTAAGAACAAGAGCTCTAAGTATTCCATCTTCCGTTCATTGATAGGGTAGTTAGGGGGGCACTCTTCCTGTTACGGACTCATAGAATGGCTCTTGATCTTCACAAAGTGCCTTAATTTTAAGAAACAAATTACCACCGTCGAACCACCGGAGACTACTAAAGATATCTAAAATGCAAGCATAAAATGCTCTCCACATGTCACTTGTGGTCTACTGAAGTTCTTTGGGTTTCCGTATTACACCACTGGAAGCTCCCAGTAAGCCTGAAAATATGTCTCAAGAATGTAATTCACTCCCGGAAGGTACTCATAGATGGGGAGGGTGAAGTCCAGTTGTGTAGACGAAGTCCCACAGCGCGATCAGATAGCACCAGATGACTCGTTCTATGGCCGCAAAGATAGCAGTAATAATTACTCGTCTATTTGATCCTTTTATGACATCAGGATCCTGATCCCTTTTATAGATTATACTCGGGGTTTACCGGGTCAAATTCGATTCCATATTTCCGTTTCGAGTCCTGATTGTACCATTACTATTTTGATTCACATTTCCCCACGATCGATTCACTATGTACTTGTTTTAATATCCACTGTTCAGCGTTGTGTTAAGGTTGCTATTGCCATTAATTGTTAGGACTGAGGGTGAAGCAAAGACAACAGCGGGACTAAATACGGCCAGTTGTGAAATAACTTCGATTCCTGATTCGGCTTGATCCGTTCCTGGCGTTTCTAAAATGTACAGTGCATACTTGGGGCGATTGTATTTTATATCCTGGCAACTCGGCACTTCCATCAAGGGCAAAATTCAAATATCTAAAATAGATATCTGTTTTAGATATCGAATATATCTATGGTGAAATGAGATGAGAAATTTCGAGGACGAAAACGATTACGCACGCGGACATACGGGCTTTAGGGGGCACGAAATGGGGAGGTCCAGGGGATTCGGCTTGAAGTACTGGGTGTTGAGTATCTTATCCAATGAACGTTCAACAGGTTCGATGATAATGGACAAGATAGAGCGGATGTCAATGGGTCACTGGAGGCCTTCCCCCGGACACATTTATCCGCTCTTGGAGAGTCTCGCAACCGAAGGTTATGTGAGTGTAGAGAGTCGGGATGGGAAGAAATACTACTCACTCGCGGACAAGGGCAAGGAAGTTCTGGAGGGGAGCTGGTTTCCGTGGAGAACAATGGGTGGTCTCACCGGATTTAGTGGAGTCGAAGACGCACTGAGGAACATTGAGATACTTACGGACTATATAGTGGACAATAGAGAGAAACTTGTTAGCAACGAGAACTACAGGACCAGAATCAAGAATCTTGCAGAAAGACTAAGCTCGCTCTAACTTTTTTTTCAATTTGATTATTTTTGATCTAGGAATTGTATGATGGGAGACTGTATTGCAGATCTATTTATCCCCCCTTCGAGATAGCATTGGATAGATAGATCATGAATCCAGCTAATCTTTACTAAGACTCACCATATACCTTCGGTCGCAGGTCTCCTTGTAACTATTATATCCTCTTGAACCCTCTTGCCGTATAATCTTTCCCTAATTTCATGTAGAGTTTTACTTGGCCCATGCCAGTTAGGTCATTGCCTCCTGTCTTGGTGTTGCCAGAGATTATTGACTTTCTTATCGACTCTTCGTCAGTTGCATCTACTTCCAAATAGACCCGTCCAACTTCGTCATAGAAGTGAGAATCACTTCCAGCCGTAATGGGTCTTTTCAAGTCTATGGCCAACCTCTGCCCCCTAGCGTTGCACTTCTCTCTGCATCTTCCATTCTTCCCCTCGATTGCGTCGTAGACGTTTCTGAACTTGGAACCTATCCCATTCACTCTTCTGAACGGGTGTGCACAGATTGCGATTCCATTCGCGTCATGAATTGCTTCGACTGTCTCCTCCTGACTCAGACCAGCAGGTATCTCTCCGTTTATGAAGATTGCCAGTACGTGACCATCTACAGTCGATACTTCCTCTCCGCTAATGACCAGGAAGTCAAGCCTGTGCTGCACGAATCTGTTGTGGTCGGAGATAGCAATGAAGTCAAGTCCCTTTTTCTTCGCCGCCGTAACTATCTGTTCAGGCTCAAGCCTAGAATCTGGTGAATATTTGGAATGGATGTGTAAATCTCCTCTCATTTTATCCTAAGACCTTCACTCGGTGCCCCGTCCAGGATTAGTCTTCCATTCTGGACCTCAAGGAATATCATGTCATTACCCAGAAATATCGCAGGAACGACGTCAGAGTCTCTCTTTACAGTCTTAATCGAGAATTTCCTGAACTCCTCTATCGATATTTCCGAGGAATCGATTCTGTAGTCCTTGATTCCTATCAATTCTCCCGGGATCGCATTCTCGGGTGCAAAGACGAGATGAATCCCCTTGTCATCTTCCGCTGCAAGCAACATGCCATTGGATCTCTCCCCTCTGATTTCTGCGGGTTTCAGGTTCGATACAATGACTATCTTCTTTCCTATCAGTGACTCTTTGGTGTAACTGTTCTTAATCCCGCTCACTATCCTTCTCTTCGTATCCCCAAGATCAAGATCTAGAACGTACAGCCTCTCAGCATTTGGGTGATCACGGACGTCTTCGATCCTGGCTATGCGAAGTTCGATGTTCAAGGTCTTCTCGACGATCTTTTCAAATAATTTTTCGGGCTTCCCTACAATCCTTGCGACTGGATAGCTCAGGTCTTCTTTAAGCTCCACCGGTTCATCATAACCTAGCCAGGAAAGTATCCTCTTAGATGTCTTTGGAAGGAAAATCTGTCCGGTTACGGCGAGTGCAAACACCAGCTTTGCGCCGGTATAAATTGCTGCATTGCAGTTGGAATCGTCCTTCTTGCATGCATCCCACGTCTTCCTGCTCGTAATGTAACTGTTGCCGTAGTGTGCAAGATCCAGCCACTTCCTGAATGCGTTCCTGATGTGAATCTCGTTCATCTCGCCAATAATCGAAGAGATCGACTCACTGATTGTCTTCTCTGCCTCCAGGTCGAGTTCGTTTTGGGCAATTTGATCTGCGTTGACCGTTCCTCTCTTGAAAGCAAGAGTGAGCGCCCTGTTGACAAAGTTCCCAAACTTGTCGATCAGTTCGGTGTTGACCCTGTTTTCAAATTCGTCGATGGAAAAATCCGAATCGTGCTCCTCTGGAAGGTTGTACAGAACTCCGAATCTTATGAATTCTGGATCGTACCGTTCTAGCAGCTGTGGCATTGAGAATCCGGTTCCCTTGCTCTTGGAGAATTTTGCACCCTGGTAGTTCAGGAACTCGTTTGCGACGACCTCGTGAGGTAGTACCATATCTCCATGAGCTATGAGCATTCCTGGCCATATTATTGAGTGAAATGCGATATTGTCCTTGCCGATGAAGTGATAGTACTTCAGTTCCTTGTTGTTCCAAGACAAGAATGCGTCTTCCTCGCTTCCCAGAGCTGAAGCGATTCCGGTAATGTAACCTATGAGCGCTTCAAACCACACATATATTCTCTTGTCTTCGTAACCATCAAACGGTACCTCCACCCCCCAGCTAAGATCCCTGGTGAGTGGTCTATCCTTCAGTCCTTTCGATATAAAATTCCTTGAGAATCTAAGAACGTTCTGTCTCCATCCCTCCCTAGATTCGATGTACTCGAGGAGCTCTCCCTGGACTGACGACAGCTTGAAGAATAGGTGCTTTGTCTTTCTAAATTCAGGCTTTGTCTTATCGAAAATGCACAGAGGATCTATCAATTCGTTGGGTTCGAGCGTTTGTCCGCAGTTCTCGCACTGATCACCCGTTGCTTCCTCGTATCCGCAATTGGGACATTTCCCCATTACATACCTATCGGCCAGGAAGATATTCTCCTGCAGGCAGAACGGCTGCGTCATCTCAGACTCGTATATGTACCCCTTTTCCATCAGCCGTTTCAGGAACCTTGAAGTAATCTCCTTGTGCAACTTTGATGAAGTCTCAATATAGGCATCGAATTCGATACCCATCTTTCCGAAGATGTCGAGGTCTATCTTGTGGTACTTCTCCGCGATTTCATTCGGTGGTACCCCTGTCCTGATAGATTGTATCGTGATTGGCGTGCCGTGCTCATCGCTGCCAGAAGACGCGATGACTTCAAAACCTCTCAGCTTCATGAATCTCCTGAAGACGTCATAAGGGAGATAAGCTCCAGCTATGTGTCCCAGGTGAAGTGGGTTATTGGCATAGGGGAGTGCGGCGAAAATGTATACTCTCTCTTTCACCTCAGATGATAAACAGATGGTATATTGATTTTATCAGATTCTCACCTGCGGCAAAAGTTCACATCATCTTACCGTACAGACAACTGAGAAATATAGTGGAAAAATAAAAAATAAAAAATTAGTGGGTCTTCAGACCCAGCTTGCTAACGTTTCTATGGTAGCCGTTCGCATATGCTGCGTACAGGTAGCTTATTGCCGCTATCACGCCCGTAGTTACCGCAAGATACAGGAACATGTTATGTCCGCCGGCAAGTACTACAACCATGTACAACATTGCCAATCCTGCCGCAAGATAGATGAAGGGTACAGCCCTTACTATCTTGATTGCAGAGTTGGATAGCAGCAGATAAGAAGCCAGTGAGTAAGCCAGTAGAGCGAAGGACGTGTAGAGCACTGCCTGCAGTATTCCGTGCGCTGCCTGAGAGATATAGACCACCAGTAGTAACGAAGCCAGTAATCCAAACAGACCGGAAGCCAGTCTGAACACTTTATTCTCCATTTCTACATCACCGAGTCAATTTCTGCGTCTAACCCCTTAGCACCCTTTATCGAAACTCCCTTTGAGGAGTTGAGGAAGTAAGGAGAGTTAACGCCCGTAAGAACTACGAGCACCTTGAATTCTCCAACCAGAGTTGGATCTATAGAAGCACCCCAGACTATTCTTGCCATGGGGTTTACCTTTTCTTGAACCATTCTAACAGCAGTCTCGGCCTGGGATACCGTCATGTCCTCTCCACCGACTATTCTGACCAGCGCGCCCTTGGTGGTAGAGATGTCTGCCTCTATCAGTGGAGAAGTGATGGCTTCAGTTACAGCCTCTTCCACTGATGCCTTTCCTCCCGTGCTCTCACCGATTCCAATCATTGCGACTCCTCCTTCTTTCATTACCGTTTGGATGTCCGAATAGTCAAGGTTGACGAGTCCGGGTCTAGTTATGATTTCGGTGAGGCCCTTGAGGGATTCCATAAGGATTTCATCTGCGACCTTGAAAGCCTGGTCCAGGGGTAGCCTCGGTACAAGCTCCAATAGCTTGTCGTTCGGTATCACAATAGTGGTATCTGAATATTTCCTGAGTCTTTCGATTCCGTATACCGCGTTGTCCATTCTGACTTTCCCTTCTGCGGTGAATGGAAGTGTTACTATGCTGATCACGAGTGATTTCTGACGTTTCGCTACCTCGGCAACTACGGGTGAAACACCCGTTCCTGTTCCGCCTCCCATACCAGAAGTTATGAAGACTATCTCGGAGTTTCCTAGGGTCGATTGAATGTCATCTAGGTCCTCCCGTGCAGCCTCCTCTCCTACCTGTGGAATGGCTCCCGCTCCGAGCCCTCTCGTAGTTCTCTTCCCGATCAGTATCTTTCTGTTGGCCTGTACCGTCAGGAGGTGCGGGGCATCGGTATTCATTGCTATGAGTTCAGCACCGAATATGCCAGATTTGGCGCAGCGGTTTACCGTATTGGTTCCCGCTCCACCGCATCCAACTATTCGGATGTTCACTTTCATTGTCTCTACTAGCTTAGCTAGTTCTTCGTCATCAGGAGAAATGTAATTCCTCTGTCCTTGAACTGGATAATTGTCTGGCATAATCATACGTATGTCTGACGACGTATTTATATTTTTCTTAATTACGCCTGAATTTAACGCTTTTCTAGGTCGTCTGACCCATGGAACAGCTTTTGAAGATGGGAGTAGATGTCTTCCAATCCGTCTTCAGACTCGGAAGACGAAAAAACACTCTCTCCTAGAATGTTCAGGCTCTGGCTCCCTCCTAGTATGGACTCGGCTAGTTGCACGTTCAGAGTCGCAGATTCCCTTCTCAGGTCCTCTAATAATTCATCTTTATTCCTGTCCCATTTCTTGATTATGTCCACCTCCTTTGGTTCCAGAAGATCTGATTTTGAAACGACGCTAAGGAAGGGTACGTAGAACCTGGTCATCACGCTCATAGCCAGAAACCTCGAGGAAACGTAGGACTCTGGGTTTTTCATGAGGACAGAATCGAACAGATATATCAGGGCATTCGATCCCTCTCCCAGAGAAGTGATGAGCTGTGAGGATGACCCCCGGAATGCGAAAAGCTCCAGCTGACCTGGGGTATCTATCAGAGTGTAGTCGGAGTCGTATGAATCTATGAGTTCTCGTATCCTCTCCGCTTCCTGAACCATCAGGTCCGCCGCCACTATCTGTGCCCCATTGGGGCCCAGATTATAATTCTGCATCACGCTCTCCAGTGACACGTTCTCGCGTATGTCTACGTCTGGCGTGTACGGCAAGAATTCAGCCCCAGGGTCAAGGTTGACCGTGATTGCGTCATAGCTCATGTTCTCCATCCACTCTTTGAAAGAATTTACAAGGGTCGACTTTCCCGACCCAGCGGTCCCAACGAAGTACACTCTAGGTATCATCGAAATCCTCCAGGGTTTTAATGTTGTTGTCTCTTGCGTCAAATATGGAATTCACAGACTCCCTCATTATCTTGATCCTCTGTCTCACGTAGTTGCTGACGTCGTACTCGTTCGTGATGTTGAAACTGGTGTCAAGGTACTTAGTGATGTTCCCGCGGTGAACAGTCCCAACAAGTGTGGTGCCGCACTTCCTGCACTTGCCCGTTATTGGAAGCCTCCTGTAGATCTGGTTACAGCTGGTGCACCTGAACGTCTGTGAACCGAACTTGTTCAGGTTACCCATTATGTCGGGTATGAAGTGTGACTTCAGTATTCTCTCTGCCATGTCTGAAGCATCCACGGCCCTGATCTTCCTCGCCAGCTCCAGAGTCCGATCCAGTTTCTGCTCCATGCTCTGTATGCTCTTGTAGCTCGAGTTTATCGTCCCAAGGTTGATGGAGGGCGTGTCATCCGTGAACTCGCACCTCGGAAAGATATCTCCCTTTTTCACACGCATCCCTGCCGTAACCACGTACTTCGTTATCTCGGATGGGTCCGGAAACCTCATGGTCATTTCAAGGAGCTCTGATGGATATTCCCCAGTTATGTCGAGGTTCAGCGCCTCCTTATCTATCTCTTTCGGGTTTATTCTAAGGGAAAGTACGAGAGGTGCATCCATCATGCCCCCCCTTGAGTTTGGAAGGTAATCTATTGAGAAGTTCAGAAGTCCGTCTAGAAGGAGCGTTATAGAGTCTTCGTCGCCATCACAGTTCCTTCTCTTTGCTGCGTGAAAGAATGGGTGCGCGTAGCACACGTCCCCATCCGTATAACCGATGATCCTCCCGAGGATACCACCGGACGTGTGTGGCGCCAGTCCTATAACTAACGAACCTATCAGGTCTTCTCTCCCTTTGGCTCCGTAGAACCGTTCCAGGTTGTAGAATTTCTCCAGGAGGCTGTCAATATAATTTGAAACTCTCAGGAGGTACTCACCAGCCTTCTTGCTCGGTACTATGTCCTGCGGGAACATTTCAATCACCTGGGAGGCATCCGTGAGTTCCTTGCCTCTGTAGTCTCTAGAGTATCCAAGCTCTATCGCCTTACCAGGCGTAAGTCCTATCTCGACCAGTCTGGCGTGAGTAAGCGGTACATCCGACATATCAAACCTGCAGGTTCCATCCTTGAACGGATATACTGAATTTGCAGCCCGCAGCAGTCCCTTTTCAAGCGGTTCAGGAGTCTTGTGAGTGGACGTCAGTCCCCTGACCCCGTTCACTTTCTTGGGGAGCGAAATTTCGAGGGCGATCCCCTTTTCCCTCAGTATATCAGAAATGCTGATATCAAACTCCCTCGTCCTCTCTGTTGGTGTTGTGTGCGTTCCACACTTTTCGCAGAGATTCATGTATGTAACTGCTCCGCATCCTGGGCACTGCCTGACCTGCATCTCGGGTCCTAGGAGTTGTGAATATTGGTTCAGGTCTCTCCTGTTCTTCTGAACGTTTCCTATGGGGAACAGGACGTGGACCGGAGGGTTCATCTTTCTCTCCTCTGCCTTTTCAGGTCTGCCCATCCTGGCCCCAATCCGGGTGAGTCCCTTGGGGTAGACGGGAAAGCCCGCTAGGTCGTTGATCGATTTCATAACATCGCCGCCAATTACCTTCTTTGTAGAGACCAGCCTGTTATTCTTGATCTGGAACCCCAGTGGGACGATCAGGCTTCTGTATTTTTTCACTCTGATCCTGTCTTTAGTCTCGTATTCGCAAAGAAGGTTGATCAGAATCCTTTTGTTGAATTCGGTAACAGGGAGTGAGAGAAGACCATCTTCAATTCTCGCGTCGTTCTCGAGAATCTCCATGAAGAGCTGAATGTCCTCAACGCTGACGTCGTGCCAGAGATAAGTGAAGGATGGGTGCAACGGTACCTTGTGAACCAAAGACGCCTCAATTGCCTTTTCTTCATCGGTAACATCTGGTACGAACCCTACTTTCCTCATACAGATCTGTTTCCACCAGGATTCAGTGAACGCCCCGGGGAAAACTACCTTGTTGTTCTCTATGAATTCACCGAAAGAGATCATTATTTCGCCAAGGTCTACGATCTCGCTGACCTTTTCCTTGATTGATGCGTATTCCATCTCGCTCTTGAGAGTTACAAGGGCTCCCTTTTCAAGAAGGACCGTAGGCCCATCTAGATTGGAATTGGCAACTACTGCTCCCGCCTTCCCAGGTCTCTCCATCTTTATCTGAGTCCCGAGGGCTATGAAATCGTCCAAGACTCTCATGGTGATCGGGTTTATCGCTACAGCCGCTAGACCGGTGTTCCTCGATCTTCCGTACCTCAATCTGAAGCCCCCTTTTCTGGAGGGATACGAAAGAGCGGGTCTCCCCGCCAGCATTTCCTTGAGATAGTTCGAGTTTGGATGTACGTTCTTTTCCTCTTTCTTTTCGGACGAGAAGGACCAGCCTTCCAGCCCAAAAGTGTTGACGTACTTCTTCAGTTTCGGTCCCTTCAGTATGAGTCCCTCTGCTATTACTAGCGCCATTCCTCCCCTCAGTCTATTGGTCTCTATATCGGGGAGATTCCTGTGGCCGGTGATCTCTGCTTCTTCTGTGCCTTCTCCAGTTATGCACACAGGAGATCCTTTTACGGCCGTCTCGATTTCCGCAATAGTTGGGATGTACTGTAGATGCTGGACCCTCGCATATAGAGGGATCTCTTCCTTTGTTCTTTCTATCTCTTCCTGGCTCGCTACATATTTACCAATCTTGAACTTTCGCCTGAGTAGATCTCCAACAAAAACACTCAGGGCCTGTGCAGTTCCGCCGGCACTCCTTATCGGTCCGGAATAGTATACAGCAAGATAGCTTTCTCCTTTCCGCTGCTTTATCTTGACACCCGTTATACCTTCTAGAGGTGCAACGAGAATCCCTTCTGTAAGGATCGCAAGGGCCACTCTGATTCCTTTCTCTATCTTGACTTCGTCAGGTCCCTCGAACTTCTCCGACACGGTGAGCGCTGCCTCAATGGCGACTCTCTCTCTGTCAAACTTCTTCGAGAGCTCCTTTATTGTCTCCGATGCCTCTATGCCTGTAAGAGCCTGGACCCTGCCGGCCAGGTCTTCAGCCTGGGGGATCTCAACAGTAGTTCTGCAGTCCTTTCCCTGGGCCCTAGCCCTCGCCGCAATGTCATACTGAAGGCTCGAACCTTTCTTCAGAATCTGGAAATAGTTTTCGAGCTCATCAGTCATTGGCTACCAATCTGGTTTTGGAATAAATATTTTCAATACTCGAAAAGGTCAGTTGTAATGTTGTTAACCGTTTTCCATGACTTCCTAACGTGTGGCGGAAGTTTTCTGTTCTTTCTGAAGTAATCCTTGAGGAACGAAATAGTCCTCTCGTCGGAAGGATATCCTGAACCAAAGTCACCTATCTCTCTCCTTATCTTTGAGATCTCCCGTTCGCGCGTTACTTTGGCTATGATTGAGGCAGCTGAAACGAGGGGGAAATTGACGTCTGCCTTGTGCCTTGAAGTTATCCCGCTATTTCCCGTAAGCTCTGTCAGCAGTCTGGAGAATCTCTCTTCGTTTACGTCGGGGCAGTCTATCGTGTAGTCGTTTCCAGGTTTGATCAACCTTGAGATAACCTTCGCCTCCAACAGATTTAGCTCGTTCTTGAATGTGGAATCGTCTATCTCTTCTTCTCGCACCACTATAAATTCTACGTGATCTGCTGACTTGACTATTGCGTCAAACATTCTCTCGCGTGTCGCCTCAGAAAGCGTCTTTGAGTCCCTGACACCGATATTTCTTATCTTCTCGGGATCGCCGCACACGACCGCTATGACCATCGGCCCTATTACAGGTCCCCTTCCGGCCTCATCGATTCCGCAGTTCATCCGAAGTCGTATCTGCTCCAACCCTATTATATTAATCCATCACAACTTTTAATTTCAATGCACCTCCGTTGTTCAGGATAGAGGTATCGAATTCTCCAGAGAGATTCCATCGGCTTCGCTGAGCGCACTATCGCTAGTGATGCTGATCCTTCCGAATTCAGTGTCAACTAGGTAGTAGTGTTTCACTCCACTCTCCGAAAACCTGATCTTGATCTTGGTCGCCCCCCCAATAGTCACCTTTGATGGGTGTATCGCATATTTCCGTCCCCCTGAATCATAGATGTTGTACCCGAGTATCCTTGCGATCTGGACACTCTTGGGATGGTTAAGCACTCTTTCTTTTTCACCATCGTCAAGTATCTTGCCCGCGTCCAGTATTGCAATGCTGTCTCCAAGTATCTCTGCGTCAGCCAAGTCATGTGTAACGTATATGATCGATACTCCGAATCGCTCCCTAATGTCCCTCAGGTACCAACGCATACTATTCCGAAGGAACGAGTCGAGTGATGACAGAGGCTCGTCCATAAGAATCAAATCCGGTTCTATGACAAGTGTCCTTGCAAGAGCGACCAGTTGTTTTTCGCCACCGCTAAGCTGTGATGGATACTTGAAGAGGTGATCCAGAAGTGAAAGCGATCTTGCGATTTCAACGACTTTGTCGTTGATTTCTTTAACGTCTTTAGTCCTGATCCTAAGCCCATATGCGATGTTTTCCGCAACGCTCATCGAATAGAAAAGTCCAAGGTCCTGAAACACGAATCCTATGTTTCTTCTCTCTATCTTCAGATCCGTTATGTCCCTCCCATCCTTCAGGATCGATCCGGAGTCAGGCCTCGTTATTCCTGCAATCGAGTTCAGTATGCTCGTCTTCCCGCTGCCGGATGCACCGAGGATGACCTTGATCTCTTTGTCCCTCAGAGTGAAGCTGACGTCTTTCAGTATCACTTCGTTTCCTATCTTTTTGGATATACTCTCCACCCTAAGTTTGTCCAGCAGTACCACCCTTTCCAATCTGATTGATGACAAACGAGGAGACGAATATTACGATCAGAAATATTTCAGTCAGATAGTAGGTATCCCTGAAGTCTCTCAAGAGCAGCAGCTTGTAGATCCCAACCGTCAGCGTTTCGGTAGAAGCTGTGTACACGGTGATTATGGAAGAGAACTCACCCATGACGGTTACGAACATCAGGGCGAGTATTGTCGAGACTTCCCACTTTATCCTCGGAAGCTGTACTCTGAAGAAAGTTGAAAACGCCGAGTCTCCCATCGCCCTCGCGGAATTCGATTCAGACTCGGGAATTGTGTCTATGGATTGTTTCATCATTCTAAGGTTGAGCGGTACTACAGTCACGGTGAAAATCAGGATGACCAAGAGACTCGTCGGGACGTATTCCCCGAAGACAAGGAAGTAAGAGAGTGCAAGTGTGACTGGTGAAAAGATGAGGGGGAGAAGCACGACAAACTGGTTCCTGAACGATGGGCCATAGACCGTAACCACTATAGAGATCAGCAGAGCAAAGAAGGTGCTGACAAAGGAGAAGAGAATCGTGTTGGTCAGAAGGGCTGATATCGATATCTGAAGTCTTCTTGTCACCTCTGGCAGGTTGATCTGCCACAGAGGGAAACGGAAGAACATCTCGAACAGGGGGGTCAGAACAAAGATCACGAAGATTATGAGACCAGCTAGGGCGATCCAGTTGTAGCGTATGAGCGGGAGGGGGAGGTTAGAATCGTTTCTCCTGAAATTTGACCTTACCGACAGATATGCATAGAGGGGGACGATCAGGATGCCGATCTGCAAGAGTCCCAGGAGAGATGCCGTGGAGAATGGAAACTGACCGAAGGAAGGGAAGACGTTCTTGAACTCGTATATCATCACTTCAACCGTGGAATACGATGGACCGCCGATTATCAGCGGAAGACTGAAACCCTCGAACGACAGTATGAAAGTCAGTATCCCTCCCAGGAGTCCACCCCTCAATGAATTTGGAAGGTAGAACTTCGAGACGACCTTTGAATCGCTTGCCCCGAGAACCTTGGCCGAATACACCTCCCTTATGCTCGTTGCATTTCCAGTTGAAAATGCAAGGACGGCTATCATAGGAGAGTTGTAGATTACGTTTCCGTAAATTATTTCCCAGAACCTCGAAGAGAAGCCGAAGATTGAAATTATCCCGAGGGCCATTATGAGTCCGGGCAACACATAGGTTACAAGCAGGATGGAAACAATGACACCCTTCATCCTGCCATTGTAGACGATCAAGAGCATGCCGAAGATAATACCCAGACCCAGGGAGAATGCAGTTGAAACCGTGGCCTGAAGGAAAGATTGCTTGACTGCGGATGAAAGGACTTCAAGGAACAGTTTCGACAGGGAAGCGTGAATCGAGTAGTATGCGAGGAAGAGAAGGGGGACTATTACTACAACTACCGAATAGAGAGATATGTAGATGAGAGCCGGCCTGAATCTAGGACTCAATTGCACTCCATTCCAGCGACCAGGCCCCGATGTTTCGCGCGGCCACGGTCATGTTGAGGTAATAGTTCAGCGGAGTTATGAATGCAATAGGCGGGTTCACAGAATATATGGAAGGGAGAGTGACCTCAGAATTGGCGGGGTATGTCCATTCATTCAGAGGTATGAGATTCTGAACATTCTTGCCCAAGAGCCAGTTGACAAAGGCTTCGTCGATTGCCTTGTGCTTTGATGAGTTCAGGATACCAGCTCCAAGTACCTCCATCCAGGCGTAACTCTTTCCACCATAGTGGAATGCTGTGGTGCCTATCTTGGAATAGTTGAAGTACTGGTTGTAGGCTGGGTCGGTTGCGTAGGAATAGAACATCTGCTGTGAACCGCTCTCAAACTGGGAAAAGCCAGAACTCCAGTCTTGGGTAATCTGCAGACCTTTAGAATCGTTCCAGAAAGTCGTCCAGTTTTCTCCGAGTATACCAGAGTAGAACGCTATCTGTCCTAGAAGAAACTCCTCACCGTTTATGCTGCTGGTCGGGTTTTCAACTATGTACTGCCTGGCGATAGTGGAGTTGTAGAGATCTGAGTATGAGAGATTCTGGACAACCGACGAGGGAAGGGGCCCAGAGGAATTGTAGTCTGTTGTAAGGGGGGAATACTCGTACGGGACTACGTACCCGGACGACTGTAGGAACGAAAACAGCGAACCGTTGAGGCTAGACTCGTTACTGACATGAAACTTGTAGAGGAGTCCACTATTTGCCGCAAGGTATGAGTCTATGTTGTTGAGTCCAATGACTATATCATATCCCTTGCCTTTGGTCTGTACGATCTGATTGTAGAGATCTCCAGACGAATTCTCTACGTTCACTTTCACGTGATACCATTTTTCAAAACCGTTGATGATGTAGTGGAGTGTCTGATTCGGGTTCGCGCCAAACTGGAAAAAAGATCCATAGGTCAATATGTTGATGGTTGGCTCACCCGACGGTAGAACACTCGGATACACGACATAAACAAGCGCTGCTGCAACTATTACTATCCCAACTACGACGTAAACCGTGTAGTTCGTTTTTTTCTTTATTACTTCATTGCTCATCTCTTTCCCTCCGCCAGTATTATCTG
>CAYMEF010000014.1:0-30267 GCA_964389625.1 uncultured Thermoplasmatales archaeon | reverse complement strand
CGGTTATCAGCCGGGTGCTCTAACCAATCTAAGCTACGGCCCCTGAGTCCGTTAATTACCCAAAATATTAATGCTTTGCCAAATCGAATCGAAATATTCTCGAATAATAAACCAGAATCACTGACTGGGGCCTTGCAGGATCTGCCGTGCGATTCTCTTTACAGACTCTTCCTCACCAGCTAGAAATCCTAATTTTTCGTAGAAGTTTTCTTCGGTCAAGAATTCTAATCTCTTGCTCATTTGACATCTGTATGATAATTGTCTGACAACTATTAATATTTTACTAACCATATAGCTTTGTCTCTTTTTTTATAATTTTTGTGCTTTTATTCGTCACTCTGCTCTTTAATTCATGGTTTTATCGTTTTATTTATTTAGTAGTCTATTAAGATCATTGTAAGGTAGAATGCATTTCTTTCAGTTTTGGTGTGCGAGTTATTAAAAGTAATGGCGTTCAAGAAGCAATTACCTTCAGTTGTACTTGCCACTTGATTGGTTCTCGATCTATTTTTGTCGACCTTATAGGCATCCGGTAACAAGGTTAATTTTTACATGATGCTCTTAACCCACAATCGGTGTTTTTTGAACATTGAGATTGCCCCGAAAAACCTGTCAGTTTCCCAGAGAACTTTCTTCCTGTGGTTTCATAAATTGCATAAGAGTCCAAATCAAGATCCCAGCAAGGGTCACTATAGAGAAAACCATTCAACCACCTCCTAAACTGATTTCACTTATAGATATTTTAGAGCAACTACCCGATTAGGGTCACAAATCTTCAACTGTCAAGAAAAATGAAAATCAAATCAAGGTAGAAAATTCTAGTTCAAAACAGCGTCTAATTGCATAAACTCTCTTTCCTGTAATTAAAGTGAACTTAAGATTAACTTGCTGATAACATTTTTGAAAACAATGCACGAAATTTTGGAAATGGCTTTCCCAAGTCCTACAACACAGTCTTTTCTCGTCATAATCCTTACACAAAGTAATTTCACTATCTTCGTGCTAGATGATCCTCTCATATAGCGGTATGCATCGGAGTTTTCGTAATCTTATCTGCATAACCAAGGGTCTACTCTATTTCATTTTCTAACAAGGTCATTACACTTATAATGTAGGCCGACTGGCTTTTCTTGACGTAATACAAGATGAAAAAGATTTTAACTGTATTTGGTTCTCATAAGGTTAATAAATATGTCCCCCACACTAACGTTTGAATATACTTCGGTTTCTTTGATCGCCATCGCAATAGTAACGGCCTTCTGGGCAACCCTCTATCTCTATTCCGGTCGCAGAAAAAAGATGATTAAAACACCCGTCGTAGTTACCTTAGTTTTCATTTGTATAATGTGGGTCTCATGGTTCGCCATGATTTATAACCTGAAGCCAACACTTCTGACTCAATACAATGACGCATGGCTTTCTCTTCTACTGTCGTTGGTCTTTCTGCTTTTTGCGACGGCCATTGAGCGTCTAGTGTTCAAAAAGTTGGAAGCAGAATAGAGAAGCCGAAACAACCTGATTTTCATCTGTAAGTAGGAATGACAATATTTTATTATTCAATTTTACCTTATTTTCAATGGACTGCGAGAGACTGTCAAATCGTGTTGAAAATCTTTGATTTTCAGCTTCCGGACCGCAATCATGAAAAATCATGATCATATCGTATTTCATGCGGATACATCGGATTCCCGGAATCAAGAGAGTTGTCATCACAACTAATCTTGATGATTTCTCCGGCACAATCCCTCATCACCACTGAAGCTTCATGAACAACCTACAAACATAAGGTTCATGGAAGACGGGACGCCTCTGCTGCATTATTCATCTCCCCTCTGCCCAAGACGCATTTCACGCAACATATCCAGGAATGGCACATACACCCGTTAAGTACATGGCCATACTGTAATGATTCAGAATTACATCTGCAGGGACCGTTCACATTCTTTTGAGGCAAAGCCTCCCGGATATGGTTACGGGAAGCACATTCCTGATGATGTCAGGGAGAAAACAACAGGTTCCAGGGTACCGTCATCTCTCAGGAAGACAGCTAAAATGTGCATGATATTCCTTGGCATCAATATATCACACTAAACGGTGAGGAAGAACGTCCCTGTCATCCCATTCTAAAAGTATGAGAGCGATGGATACTTTGTGTACGATGAGCAGTATGCCCGCATAGAGGGGGTGGAAGGATACAGGGCACTCCTCAAGGACATCAAGACCAACGAGTTAGTTGAGGAGATACTTGACGACTTATCAGATGAGGAGATAGAGCAATTTTTCGTCAATGCACTTTCACACTTCTCCATTCCAGACACAATATCAGTCACAACTGACGGACACCGCTACGAGAACGTTCTGATGGAAGTGTCCAGGAAACTGGAAATACGCATAAGGAGACAGAGGTGCCTCTTCCACATTGAAAAGGACTTAGCACACAAGATCAGGACCGACCACATGGGAGAGGAGCTCGATCTTCCAAAGAAGATGATAAAATACATGTTCTTCCAGACTGAAGGGAACCTGAAGAAGATTGGAGATTATTCCCTGTCCATAATGAGCAACACTAAAGGGAAATCAGAAGCAGATAGGATCCAGTACATACTGGGCGTATTGGATAAATACTATGGAGACGACCCAATAATATCTAAATTCCTTACTTTCGTTGAGGAGAACAGGGGAGAGGTCTTCCTCTACCTCAAGGACAGCGACGTTGAGAAGACAACTGCCAAAGCAGAGCAGCACTTCTCAGTTATGTCATGGCTGCTAAAGCACAGATTCAAGACAAAGCAGGGTCTTCTGAGGATGTCATACTGGCATCACTACTACCACATACCATCAACGCAGACTTGACACCTATGAAATTATATATAATCTTCACGGCTTCGTAGATTTGTGATCTATTGTGAAAATATGTGTAGCCACATCCGGCCAAGGCGGGCTTCAAGATCTAGTGAGTTCAAATTTTGGGAGATGTCCTTCTTATACCATCGTGGAAGTGGAAGGAGAAAAGACTAAAGGCACAGAAATCATTCAAAACCCAGGTTTCTCCGCAGGCAGTGGGGCAGGAGTGCAGGCAGCGCAAGCCGTAGTGAACCGGGGATGTAATGTAGTCATCGCAGGTGCTATTGGCCCCAATGCATTTCAGGTGCTTTCAATGGCTAAGCTTGATGTGGAAGAGTGCCCAGAAATAACCGTGCAGAAGGCTATTGAAGAATATCTGCTGGGAAAGCTCAAACATTTATCTGGAAATGGTCGCGATTCAGGGAAAGGAGGGCATGGTAGAGACAAAGGAGAAGAGGGCAGAGGACCAAGGTCCTGGTGACCGATTCGGATGAAAATCTCCGTGACTGGCGGCAAGGGGGGAACGGGAAAGAGTACAGTAGCCATTAATATTGCTACCATCTTGGCAAGAGACAAAAAGATTGTACTGGTGGATGCAGACGTTGAGTGCCCAAATGATTACATTCTCTTGTCCACGACACTTTCAAATGAGGAAGAGAGTACCATTTTCAAACCCAAATTCAACTATTCGAGATGCACGAAATGCGGACTATGCAGGGAGAATTGTTCCGAAAGTGCAATCGTGATGTTCAAAGAGGGTTATCCCTTCCTCATGCCAGCCCTATGCTCGGGATGCAAGACGTGCCAGCTGGTGTGCCCGGCAGATGCGATCCAAGGTGATAAAAAAATCGTGGGTAGTACTTTCGTAAGTGCTGTAAGGGACAGCCTCACCTTAGTGACAGGCGTACTGAAGGAGGGAGAGGAGAGATCATATCCTCTGGTCTTGTCCACTAGGAAGAGGTCCGAAAATATAAGTTCAGATTTGAACATTTTTGATACGTCGGCAGGAACAGGAAATCATGTAGCTGCCGCCCTAGAAGAGTCGAAATTCGCTGTTGTTGTTACAGAACCAACGCCCCTTGGCGTTCATGATTTGAGGATGATAATGAACCTGCTGAAGAAGGAGGGAATCAAGGGATATGTGGTATTAAATAGGGCTGATCTCGTTGACGAGACTCCTGAACTTAACGGTTTTGAAATAATAGGGCGAATTCCTATGAGTGACGAAATCGTGGCCAGCTATGTCAAGGGAAAGCCGGTTGTTGAGATATATCCCGAAAGTGCAGCATCGAAAGAATTCAATAAAATTGCGGAAATGGTTAGTGATTTGACATGGCGGAAATAGTAATAGCAAGTGGTAAGGGGGGAGTCGGAAAGAGCACCTTGACCTCTTCAATTTCTGTACTGCTCCGCGACAGAAATGTAGGGATTGTGGATGGGGACGCTGAAGCACCAAACCTTCATATCATTTTTGATGTGAATTCCTGGGAGAAAGAGACCGAGTACAGGGAGAAAAGCCTGGCAGTGATAAACTATTCTGAGTGTTTAAATTGCCTGCTTTGCAAAGACGTGTGCACATACGAGGCAATCAGTTCTGGGGGCGGAATTCCACTGATAAGAGATTACATATGCGAAGGTTGCGGTGCGTGTAAGGCCGTTTGCCCTAGTAAGGCCATCTTAATCCAGAAAAACAACCTGTCCGGTTGGATAAGGATCGGGAAAACGCAGTATGGTCCTTTCGTCAGTTCCGAACTGGATGTTGGGCAGCCAAATAGCGGGAAATTAGTCACGGAGGAAAAGAACATTGCAAGAACTTGGATCAGGGATGGCCGGGTGAAGAACATCATAGTCGATTCTGCAGCCGGCATTGGCTGTCAGGTTATTGCGTCACTGAGCGGTGCTACTCATGCCCTGTTGGTTGTCGAACCTACAAAGTCAAGCTTGAGCGATCTAAAGCGCGTTTTTTATCTCGCCGAACATTTCAGGATCAAATCCTTTGTCGTTGTTAACAAATTCAATTTGAATCCAGACTTCCGAGAACTGAGTGACTTTGTGTCAGAAAACGGTTTGGAAGTTGTAGGAAAAATTCCATATGACAAGAGTATCCCGGCATCCATGACACGAAGAAAGCCTCTCGTGGAATACAACCCAAATTCACCTGCGTCAAAAGCCATTTTTGATATCTCTTCCTTTGTAGAAACTTTGGTAAGCTGAAAGGTAAGTAGAGAATGTTTAAGTACTCGTTATGAATATATATTCATAACAAGAGGTGAAAAAAATGCCATATGGAGATGGAACAGGACCCCTCGGAAATGGACCGAGGAGTGGAAGACATGCTGGATTTTGCGGAGGATATTCTGTACCGGGATTTCTCAACAACGCAGTACCAAGAGCGGGTCGTGGGAACAGGTCTTGGTGGGGAAGGTCGAATTACGATCCCTATAATAGGGGACCATATACGATTCCTCCCACGGGCAACGTAGCGAATCTTTCAAATGAGGAACAGAAGAGAATACTGAAGGAAGAACTGAAGGATCTGGAACTGGAAAAGGAACGAATAGAGAAGAGAATGAAGGAGCTAGAGTGATAGACAACGCCCAGACCCAGAAGATTCAGGCGGGTAAATAGACTGCCCTTTACGGACTATTTCATTCCTGCGAATGTGAACACAGGAGAACTTAGTGAGATGGTGCTGACGGTCGAAGAATACGAGGCTCTCAGACTCAAGGACCTAATGCAGATGGACCAGAGGGATGCTGCCTCAATGATGGGAATTTCACAGGCAACATTTCACAGACTTGTTTCCGGAGCCAGGAAGAAAGTCGCTGACGCAATAGTAATGGGAAAAGCCATAAGGATTCGTGGAGGCTCGTACATAACGACGAAGAAATGAATAATCTTCTTCGAAAAGGAGGCATGGATATGAAAAGTGTTCTGGTTGCGATTGACTCTACTGAACATCTGAAGGATATTGTCAAAACGACTGTTTCGCTATTCCCAGGAGTTGAAAAATTCTGCTTGGTCTACGTGTTGCCTGCTAGTTACTCCCACTTTTGGGTTCCTGATCCGGAGAGGCAGGCACTGGCTAAGAGGGAGATTGAAGTAAAGATCAAGGAAGTGATATCTTCAATTGACATCTCTCTCGTACCCAGATTCCGTTATGAATTCACTGAGGGGAATCCACTAGAGGGATTGATAGAATTTTCGGGGAAGGAGAGGGTGGAGGCAATAGTTATAGAACACTGGAGTAGTTGGAGAAACAGGGGCCCCATTACCAGGAAAATGACAATAGATGCAATATCTAATTCTAGGGTGCCCATTACCGTGGTGAATTGAAAGTGTGCATCTTTCCGCTAACGACACTAAGGATGTATGTTCCTCTGGAAAAACAGATCGACCAGTCCATTATTCAGTCCGACACAGTGGAAAACACTAAGATGCGGCATTCAGCTGGTACTTTCCTCACCAGGCCAAGCTTAATTTTTGCAGGCCAGATATGGAAAAATCAGGGGAGCATATGGTTTCAATAGCATTTGGGCCTTGTTACTTCAAGAAGGTTTGGAATGAGCATTGGGAATCAATAATATCCCTCCGAAGCACTGCAGTTATTCTTGTATCTACTGTCAACTGGGAAACACCGATATCCTGACCGCTGAAAGGTCCCAACTCTGTGATTTGGACTCTATTGTTCAGGAAGTCAACGATAGGATATATTAAGCTAGCTCAGCGGGAAACAGGATAGATTTCCTTTCATACGTTCCAGACGGAGAGCCTATACTGGATAATAGAATAGGAGATGAAATCAGGCTCCTGAAGAACACTGGATTGAAGATAGCTGTCATAACCAATTCTTCTCTGTTATGGGATCCGGAAGTAAGAAAGAAGCTTATGAAAGCGGACTGGGTGTCAATAAAGGTGGATACTGTTGATCTTCCGGTCTGGAGAAGAATCAACAGACCATCCCGCAGTCTTTCCCTTGAAAAGATTCAAGAAGGTGTTAAAACGTTTGCCGCTGAATTTGAAGGATTTATTGCAACCGAAACAATGCTGGTATCAGGTATTAACGATGAGAATGAAACCTTAGAAAGAACTTCAGACTTCGTGGCAAGTTTAGAACCGGATACTGCCTACATATCTATACCTACAAGACCTCCTGCCTTACGTACTGCAATTCCCACGCCTGAAGAGAACGTAAACCTGGCATTTCAGGTATTCTCTAAGAAAATCAGTCAGGTCGAGCTTCTCACAGGCTACGAAGGCAACCTCTTTGCCTACACTGGAAATGTCTCAGATGACATAATCAGCACTGTTTCGGCGCATCCTTTGAGAAGGGAGGCGATTGATGATACGCTCGCCAAGGCAAATAGCGGCTGGGAAATAATACAGCCGATGATCGCTAGAAAGCAGATTAAGGAAGTTGATGAACCTCAGGTTGGTGAAGATCTCAATCTCCATAAGTTCGTCAACCATGTTGTACAGGGACTGGAGGAAAAGAATCTTCACCATCAGTATTTCGTCTTAGTTTGGTCTCCCTCCACAATCAGTGTCGTTGGTGAATGGGTCACTGAGCAGGGGTCTGAGGCCCTCCCAGTCTACTACACCCTTCACTTCAGCCAGTTTGTCTCCATGCTTCCTGAACTGTTCATACCTCTCCCTCAGTCCATAATTCACCATGTCCGTGGTGAATGATATCGATGTCATGAAAAAGGATTATTGACACCAGACTTGGTAAAGTACTAGGTTTTTAGAAATCTTCGTGAAATTAATCGATATGAGAGAGTCGACGTGCGCTTCTATAACATATCTATCAAACGCTTACAGGCACTCAAAGATAGGAGACGTACTGGAGCTTTGGTTCAATGACCAGGAAATGGAGGCAGATACTCGGGCTTGGGCAAAGAAAACTAAAAACGAGATACTGGAAGCAAGAGAAGACCAGGAAAAGATTGTTGCAAAACCAAGATAAACAAAAGATAGATGGAATATTGCAATAAGGAAAGCTCTGATAACTGGCTGTATGAACCGAGGTAAAAGAGAGTTTAATCAGTCGTAGGCCTTGCGATTTTCTTCATCGCACATTACAGCACCCAATCTCTTCTCCCAATCTGGAGAATCCCATGTTCCCAGTGCTTTGTGAGTAAGATAATACTTTTGTGGTATTGGATGAGTTCCCATCACTACCTTAAGCCCGTACTTCTCCTCGATGAAGGATTTGAAATGATCATTCCATGGACAGGGGGGGTATCCGACTAAGAGACCTGTTGCCAAGTGGATAACTTCTGCCCCTCTCTTTTTCATTTCCTCTGGTGCATACTCTATGTTTCCTCCAGGGCACCCCCCACACGTTGTATAACCCACCAACTCAGCATTGTCGTCCTTGTAAGCCTCAAACGCCCCTTTCCTTTCTGCCAAAGCCCTGAAGCACTTTCCACCCGCACAGCTTCTGTAACGGTCACAGATTATGATCCCGATCTTCGTCATAACGACTTGGGATCGCGTTCAAGTACTAGAGGATTGCATTCTTCATTTGAAAATGTTAATAATAGCAGTCTCGAAAAAGATAAGTGCACATAGTTGATTTCAAAAACTAATGGTTACGAAAGAGGAAGTAATACAAACATTGAAGACGGTAAATGACCCAGAAATTGGAATAGATCTAATCGATCTTGGACTCATATATAATCTGGAGGTTAACAAAGATGAGGTAATGATCAAGATGACGATGACAGCACCAAGCTGCCCGCTGACAGACTGGATTTTGTTTGATGCCCAAAAAAATGTGGAGGCAATGAAGGGGGTTAAAAAGTGTGACATTGAACTCGTCTGGGATCCTCCGTGGACTCCAGACATGATTAGTGATGAGGCACGAAAGATGCTCAACATGGAAAAGGACTCGTCACATGAGTGAAATGGATTTAAGAAACACTACCTGACGATTTTCCTTTCAGGAGCCTGCAGTCAATTCTCGCTCCCCCTCCTCACATTCCGGATTGGACTCAACCCAATCACAGAAGAATATAGGTTAATTCCCTTATAGCATTCAATAACTCTTTATACGTTTATGTAGAGTTCATTTTTGCATACCTGGGTATACTTTTATGACGATAACAGACCTGAGTTTGTACCTGATCACTTGAGAATGCCACTGTCACCTGTCCACAAATAATTGTACGGTAGCTCTCGTTCATTACAATTTTTGCTTAAAACCATTAAGTATAATCCGACTTTCATTGGCTTGTGACAAACAACAACAAACTAGTGAAATTAAGAGACCACCTCGATCGTTTCCTGGCAGTTTATGTTATAATTGCCATTATCGTTGGCCTCTTGGCTGGGTTTTACGACTTCAGATGGGTGCTTGCAAACAAGGGCTTAATTAAGAATCTTCAACTCGCGGCCATAATAATCATGATATTCCCAATGATGGTAATGATGAATTTCCGCGGACTTGGGACTGCAATAAAGAACTGGAAGCTTCTGACCATCGTCCTCTTGATGAATTTCGGGTGGGGCCCGTTAATGGCTATTTTGCTGGGAGACGCTTTCATAAGTAGTCCTCTCTTGAGACTCGGATTATTCCTCGCATGGCTGGTTCCATGCTCTTCGATGAGTGTAGGTTATGTTGGCCTGATGAGAGGGAACATAGAGGCTTCAACAGCCTTCGTCACAATAACCTTCCTGATTGCGATTCCGCTCATACCACTATTCGCGAGTCTATACGGGGCCGCATATCACGTCCAAGTTTCAGTGATGCTACTGGTCATTACCATAATCGAAATCATAATCATCCCTCTACTGGTGGGAATACCAACTCACGAGATACTCTCTAGGCGCCTCGGGAAAGCGAAATTCAAAGCAATCACTCCTCTCTTTCCAACAGTTACGATGCTCGGAATGTTCATCATAATATTCGCAATATTTTTCGGGGAGTCCAGGATGATTGTCTCTAACCTGCATGCGGTCCTCGGAGTATTCTATTCGGCGTTGGTATTCGGAACGATCTCACTCGTCTTCCTTACACTGTTGTTTAAGGCTCTAAAATTCAATTACTGGGACAGCATGGCTGGTGTTTTTCCAAGCATTGGCAAAAATGAGGGAACGGCCATCGCAATAGCTGCAACTGCATTCTCCCCGTTGGTCGCTATTGCACCTGCAACTCTTCCCGTATTTCAGGTCATATTCCTGATAACCTACATCAAGCTCAGACCCAGGATAGCTCACTTCTTCGGTATCAAGGGGAGGGACGTCACATTCAGGGAGGATATGCAAGAGATTTCGACCAGCCCGGGAAACAATCCTGGAGGGGGGAATTAGTATGTTCAGGCTATTGATACCCATCGACTTCTCTCAAGACAGCAAAGAGTTCGTTGAAGAAGGATTTAGGATCCTCCCACAAGTAGATGAGGCTTCCTTCATCTATGTCGTTCCTCTAGGAATGAAGGAACTTGAGGACTTCATGGAAAAGGACGATCTTAAACTCGCCAAAGAAAAGGCAGAGAAGAAGATGAAACTGTTCCTGGGCAGCTTGAACATAAAGGCAGGGAAAATAAAGCATTCCATAGCGGACGGGGACCCAGCAAGAGTGCTCATTGATGAAGCGGAGAAAGGGGGGTTTGATGCTGTGTTGATAGGTCACAGGGGGTACTCCTACGTCGAGGACTTCTTTATAGGGAGCGTAACACTCAAACTGATCTCTAAAGTCAGCATACCTGTGGTAGTAGTCAAGAAGGGAAGGAGGGAGGAAGACATTGTAGAAATGAAATGAGTTTTGTCCCCTTTTTTCCTATTTTCCCTCTTTTTGGTCTTCTGCATCCACAAAACTACTTTCTCACTTCACACCATCTGCACTCTGAGTTAATCTTCAAACGGAGTTTTGATTGTCCACCCTAGAGGACACTCAATCAAAATACGTATTTTTGGACCAAATACAATGTAGCCCTACGGAGAGCATAGACTTTGTTTGCTGCCATATCCGAAATTGCATATGGACGCAACTGGTTTCAATCTAATAGAGTGAATCCAGAACTGCGGCTTAATAGACTCGATGAAGCACTGGTGATGAATGCGAAAATGAATTTTGTTCTATCGGAAATTGGGTTCCGGGGATGTACTTGGGTTGGTTTCTGAACTAGAAGTAGGAGCGAAAGGGACTAAACCGTTACCCAAATATTAAATTAGAAACAGTTCATACCAGAACACGGAAAACACAATGCCGCTATTGTATCCTGGTTCTTTTCCCAAATCGAGTCGTTGGCTCAATTGGTGCGAGGCACAAGATGTCGGTTCAGCCCAAGCTGGAAAACCTTAAAACTTCCGATTACAAGGAAATTAAACTAGAAGAAACGCTACAACTGCTAGACAGTTCTGCAGAGGGTCTTACCGAGTTAAAGGCCGGGTACAGGTTGAAGATTTCCGGATATAATGAAGTAACAGAAAAGAATGTTAATCAGGTCCTGTCTTTCTTGAAGCGCTACTGGGGCCCAATGCCCTGGTTACTGGAATTCGCAGCAATCCTGTCTTATGCAATAGGTCATCTTATTGATGCGATCGTAATAGTCGTTCTCCTCACGATCAATGCAGTCATAGGTTTCAGGCAATCCCGAAGTGCGGGTAAGGCCCTGGAGCTTCTTAAGAAGAAGTTGGCAATCAAAGTGAAATTGCTTCGAGACGGTAAGTGGGTGACAAAGGAGGCAAGGGAGCTCGTACCCGGTGATGTTCTAGTTTTAGGTTTAGGTGATGTCGTCCCTGCAGATGCAAAGGTTATAGAGGGTGAGCTATCCGTTGACCAGTCTGCACTGACTGGAGAGTCGCTGCCTGTTGAAGTCGGTCCGTCCGATGTGGTATATTCAGGCTCCATCGTGAGACAGGGAGACGCAAAGGTCGTTGCTGTTAACACGGGTCTTAAGACGTACTTTGGGCGAACGACTGAGTTAGTTAAGATAGCCAAACCAAGGTCGCACCAGGAAGACATTATGATGGCGATAGTCAGATACATGATGTATCTCGGTATAGGGGCGATCGTTCTTGTAGCTCTTTATTCTGCGGCGTTTCAGGCTCAAGTGGGTATAATACCCATTGTCACCTTTGCGGTAATCCTCCTTATGGCAGCCATTCCTGTAGCGCTTCCAGCGGTCCTATCTATAGCACAGGCAGTCACTGCCCTCGAGTTGACTCGCAAGGGAGCTCTAGTCACAAGGCTCGATTCTGTAGAGGACGCAGCTTCGATTGATATTCTCTACCTCGACAAGACGGGGACAGTTACACAGAACAGCTTAGAGGTCACTGATGCCATTGCATTTTCGGGCTTTAGTAAGAAGGATGTGGCACTAGCTGGAGCAGAAGCGTCTAAGGAAGAAGGTAAAGATCTGATCGATCTGGCGGTGATAGCGTTTGCTAATAAAATTGCAGGCGGTTATGATCACTTTAAGCAGATGACTTACACTCCATTCCATCCATCTACCAAGAGAGCGGAAGCGGTGATTGAAGAGGAGGATGGAAGAATATTCAGGGTGGTCAAGGGGGCTCCGCAGGTCATAATTTCTATATGCCATGGACTCAGTGATGTTGATAGGGATAGCGTAATCAAAACTGTGGAGGAGCTGTCGACTAAGGGTTACAGAACACTGGGTGTGGCAAGATCTAAGGAGGACAATGCCGAAGCGTTCCAGTTCATAGGTCTCCTCTCACTCTCAGATCCGCCAAGGCCAGACTCCAAGGAGATGATAGACGAAGTTAAAGCTCTAGGGATGAGACCTATCATGCTGACCGGCGACAACGTTGCGATAGCCAAGGAGATTGCACAGAGTACGGGGTTTGGATCTTCGATTCTGCGGTTATCGGATATCCGGGATCTGAGCGAAGACGAGCAGGTCAAGAGGATCGAGAAAGTCGACGGAATAGCAGAAATATATCCTGAAGATAAGTATAGAATTGTGAAACTCTCTCAGTCAAGGGGCAGTCAGGTGGGAATGACAGGGGATGGAGTTAATGACGCCCCATCACTCAAGCAGGCAGAAATGGGGATAGCAGTGAGCAACGCCACTGACGTTGCAAAGGCCTCTGCAGCCGTCGTACTCACTGAACCTGGTCTGAGAGTAATCGTGGACGTGATAAGGGAGAGCAGGAAGACTTACGAAAGGATGCTCACCTGGGTGTTAAACAAAATCACAAAGGTGATTCAGGTGATCGTAGTCCTGACGGTTGGTTTCTTCTGGGTTCATAGTCTCGTTCTGACTCTCTTGGGTATGGTCTTGCTTATTTTCGCCAACGACTTCGCGACCATGTCAATATCCACAGACAGAGTAGAAAGTGCTCTAAAGCCAAGGTCATGGGGCATGAAAAACATAACACTATCATCAGCAGTGATCGGAGTTTTGTTCGTAGTGCAGAGTATAATA
This sequence comes from uncultured Thermoplasmatales archaeon, assembly GCA_964389625.1. Classification (GTDB taxonomy): domain Archaea; phylum Thermoplasmatota; class Thermoplasmata; order Thermoplasmatales. The sequence continues at coordinate 17,026 of CAYMEF010000014.1, read as the reverse complement.
ATCATGTTTATAACACGGCAATATCTCGGGATCTCTATCCTGCAACTCCAGACAGTAGTCGCACTGAACCTGATATTCAACAGCCAGTTCAGGGTCCTGATAGTCCGCGAAAGGAGACACTTCTGGTCATCTCTTCCGGGAAAAGCCCTGATGCTTTCTGTTCTAGCAACCGTTGCTGCATTTGTGTTCATCGGCATATTCGGCATTGACCTTGTGACGCCATTAGATCCTTACATTGTCTTGTTTGTGCTTGCTTATTCTGCTCTGGTCACTCTTGCCATAGATTTCCCGAAGTACATCACATTCAAGAAATTCGGACTGACTCCGGAGACTGTGATAACTTCAAACAAGAGTCTAAATCGCCTTTAGGATTGCAACGGTGCCAACAGCAAGACTATAGCAACTTGTCAACTCGGTGTTATATCAGGAAAGTACAACATCGCGTTTATTGGGGAGGCCATCCATGTCATTCAGAATTTCGATGCCAGAAACTATGGCTCTATTGCCAATCACGAATCTAGTGGTTGCTATTGCGTCCTCAACTTCCGCTATCTTCCCTTCGCTCTCTAAAAATAGTCTCAGATAGACTTGAGTGCAGTCCTCCGATCCTATGGCTAGCGCTGCAGAGAATGCTACCAGATAAGTGAATTTCATTGCGAGCTTCAGTGGGGTCAAGAGCTCCATCTTTTCCCTCAGGTGTTCCGTGAATAGATCGAAGGAAAACTGGGATAGTGCGTCAAGATTTTCCGGGACGAGACCTAGATTGAGGTCCTTCTTCAGTCTACCTACTATCCTTTCCACCTCCTTTCTGTGGTAATTTAGTCTTGCATTTTCCTTCATAATAGGGAGACAGGATTTGAACGAAGACATAGACGAAGACATCAGTATCAGTTTTGTTATCTTTATCACGTCCAGGAGTTCGGTGCTTTCGACCTTGAACTGTTTTGCCTCTCTGTAGTGAATAGTGGCTGAATCCTTGTCTCCAGTTGCAAGCGAGATTGAAATCGCGATGAGTGAGAGTTCCTTTGGTGAGAGATTCTTTCTTCCCAGATAGAGGGCCGTGTTCTCCCTCACCTGTTCCTGTGCAAGCTGTTCACTGTGCCTGAACAACAAGTTTGTTATTTGAATGTCGTCGGTAAATTCACCTTTCTCATCATCCCTGCCATTCTTTTGGCTCTTCAACATAGATGAAGTATCAGAGATGCCTATTAAACAGAGACTGGCAAAATTTGCATCCTCTAGAAGAAATCGAGACAAAAAAACTGGCTCCTTTGAGATTTCAGTCAGCTGGTCCCTAGATTTGAGGTTGCTAGGTTTTATAATACGCCCATTCAATTGAAATAGGCAGCAGCAGATGGAATTTGGCTCTTTGAACCTCGCACCTCCGGCATCAGGTTGAAATCGCTCCCCGATTGGCAATTCTCTATTTTTTTACCTTAATGAAAGCTCTCATTGTGATTCAAATTTCCCCCAAAAGAACAGAGAAACAGAAGAATTGAGGCTAGATTCCGTTCCTAAGTGTGACTATGAACCCCCTCTCTTTTTTTAGGCTGTACATTGCAAATATCACTCCAATGACCCCACCCGCGATAGAGAATGTTAGGATTACATGCCCAACAAGCCCGACAGTTGTCAAAAGAGCTAGGATTTCCATGATGATCCCACCTATACCCGTAAGGATTGAGTAAAGAAAAAATAGCAGAGTTGAAACTCCAGATTCAACTCTTTTTGCGAGTATGAGTCTTTCAAGCACCTCATCGTATTCGATGAATTTCTCATACAGCATTTCTTCTTCTCTCGAAGGAGTGCGATTCCTGAGGTGGTTTTCTATTTCTCTTCTCCTCAGCAAGACTTCATCGTATATGTCCCTAATTCCGTTTGGGGAGTCTATCCCATTCTTCTCTTCTATCCTCCTCAGTAGGAAGTGCCCGACGGAAGCTCCCTTACTCCTTAACATTAATGCCCCGATCGATTTGGTCTCTGAGGCTGTTCAGAATTTCCATTCCGTTTACGAAAGCTCTGTTTCCACTCAGGAATCTGACCGTCGTCAGGATGTCTTCTGCCTCTTCCCTGGTTCCACCGCTTCTCTGGAACTGCTTTAGGTAAACCTTCTGACACTCTCTGTCCCTTATGGAGGCGCTCACCCCAAATGCGATGGCGAAAACTTCTTTGTTTTGAATCTTCAATGGACTGAGCATTATTTTCTTTTCCCTTAGGTGCTCCTTCGTGAGGTCTATGGAGAATCTTGAGGTCGCTTCCACTCTATCAGGCACCATTCCATTCTTTTGTCGAACTTCATCCAGAATTGATGTCACTACCCCATTTTCGGTTGGTCCTTTCGAGAGTTCACCGAAAACGTTTATCAGTCCATCCACGGAGTCAAGAGTTGAAGACATCAGTACCATCTTTGTAACTCTCATCGCATCTAATATCTCTAGAGGATCTATACCGAACCTCTTAGCCAACTTAAAGTGTATTAGGGCGGACTCTTTCGGTCCATTCGCCAGGGCAACGGAAATGGCGATCAGAATCCTGTCCTTCAATGCAATGCCCTTACGCCCCAGGTAGAGTTTCTGGTTCTGGAGAAACTGTTCCATAGCTGAACCTTCATCTATTCCGAAGAGCAGGTCAATGACCTTCGGCATTTCTCCCAGAGCTTGATCGGCGAACTTCTTTACTTCTTCGTAGTTTGTGCTCATATGGTTTCAACGTGGTGCGATTGAAAACGATTGCACCCAAATTTTTGAGTAAATAGACTCCGTTAACGCAAAATCATGAACCTGTACCCAAGTTTGAAGGAAGATAATGGAATGCGAATATACCCTCTGGTTTGGGAACAGGGGTTCCAGTGGTCGATGTCTTTCAATAACAACCTGTTATTGGGCCGGGACGTTTACTCGAATGGTTGAACGCCATCGAGTATTCAATAGACTCGGATGAATTTATGTTCAAAGCCATAGCCTTGACTTGCCTATAAACTGATAAATATTGGAGGCATATAGCGCAGTGGAATGACTGCGGGAACGGGGTTAATGTTCTCGAGTACAATTTAAGGTAATTACTCGTTCAGATGTTCTGTATGCTCGCCAGTTTAGGTTATTAACATGGGAAATCAGGACTCCTATGACAATAAATTGAAAATGGGCTTAACTTCGAGGATATTTTTGCCTGAAACAAGTATATATCAGGCAGGAATAAATTTACATGAAACAAGTCAATGAACAACCCAAGACGTTCCCTTTGTCACTCCATGGAGTTATGCCTGACATAATAGATGCTCTAGCAAATTTCAATGAATCTGTGGCAATCGAACAAGTCGAAGAGAACAAAATCCTGTATACCGGGAGAACGAAGGTTACAAAAAAAGTCAGAGCCCTAATTGCAATGGCTACAGCTATTGCAGAAGGGACGAGGGAATCAGCGATTATCAACTTTGGAATTGCGAAGAAATTTGGAGCGGTGGACGAAGAGATAATGGATGCAATTAGAGCAACAAGGATGGCCCTTATGGCTTCAACTATGGACGACACCGAAGTGATAGTAAGGAACCTAGACGAAGGGCGGCTCAGACGGAAAAATTCAGAGGATCCAGCGAATATGCTAGAGGTGGTAAGAAAGGAGGCAAAAGAAATACCCGTAAAGCTGGTATATTTATCGAAATTTTCCATGGATTTGGCGAAGGAGCATCTCAGGGAGAAAACTGCCCTGCTGACTCCTCTGAAACTCGATGTAAGGGACGTGTTTGCTATAGCCTATGGGGTGGCGGTCTCCCTTCATGACAGGGAGTGTCAAAAGGTATACTTCGATCAGTTCTTAAACCATGGGGGAACACTGGACGAGGCAGAGGATATCATAGCCGTAGTTAGATTCATAACCGGCAACAAGGCTTTCATCAACAGTCTGGAGATACTTAGAAGTCTGTCGAAGTGATCCTCTCGGACTGGAACGGGTCTTAGAATGGGGTCTCTCCAGGCACTTCAGGTATTTCCTTTTGAGCGTCATCTGATCCCTTACAGTGGAACTTTTCAGCTACTTTACTGTAAATCCATACGTAAGGGGATATTTTTAGGAGATCTCTTTACGTCGAAGTAGTAGTACATCATCACAAAGAAGAGCGGCATCTGAATGAAGTAATATAAATTGTCCCAGATAATACCGTACCACCGCTGCGAAAAATATCCAAAGTAGCTTTCGTAGAAAATGAGGAGGCTGAAGATGCTTCCCGCTTCGTATGCCAGCGCAAAGAGAAAAGATTTTTTCTGGTCCCTAGACAGAATTACGAGCGAGCTTATGATCATCAGTTCCATGGTAAAGGCAATAAAGTACCATTCTACCCCGGGCATATAGAAATCCCTGTAGAGAAACGGAAGAATCAGGTGATGAATGTAACCAAAGTCCTTGTTCCAGTTCGTAGCCACAAGAGAGGCTGAAAGGATCATCCCAAGGTATAGTCTAGCATTCTCGGGTAGATTTTTGGCCACATACCTTAAACCAGTAAACTCCTTGTTATTTGGATAAAAGAGAGAATTACGCAGACAACTATGTTTAGATATCAAACTGCATCAGATCCCTTTCTGTTCAACCTTCCAAATTATCAAGAAGATCCAGAGATGTTATCGATTCTATGCGAGTGCTTCCCATAATGGTAGTTCCGTTCCCCCTAGTGTTGCCTGAAATTCGATATTATTCATCGGCCACTTTCCTCCACGGAAATGTTTGGTGTCCTCTGTTGCGTTATTTCTACTTGATCGAGCGAGTCTTTTGTTTGACCGGACAGCAGGTCTCCTTTCTTGTACGCGACCATTGCGAGAGAGTAATATGGAATAATCCTCTTGAATATGAAACCATGATCCCTTACCAGATCTCTCAAGAGGAAGGTAGGTCTCAGATAAAAGTTCATATACGCTCTTCCGAGCCACTTTAGTATTCCTTCGTCTGTGAAGTTCTTGAGCTTCAATACCGGGCTAAGGGTAGTATACTTTCTCCAGTTGAGTGTTTTTATCAGATTCTCCGATCTCGCAAGATCCCACAACCTGGTTCCCGGATAGGGAGTAGCTATCGTGAACTGTGCTATCTTAACTTTGACATTCTTTGAAAACTTTATTGTATTCCTGACATCGTCAACAGTATCGTCAGGGAACCCTATGATGAACGACCCTAGAGTGTGCAGTCCCGCATCATTACCCTTCTTGACCGAGTCAATAGCCTGTTGCAATTTGATGCCCTTCCCTATGAAGTCAAGCGTTCTCTGATTTCCCGACTCTATTCCGAAGTATATCGTATGCGCACCTGAGTCATTCATTGCTTTAGCTATCTCTTCATTGAATAGGTTCACTCTGGCAGATGCGGACCATCTCACATCAAGCTTCTCTTCCTTCATCTTGTTGGCAATTTCCACTGCCCTCTTCATGTTGAGTGTGAAGGTGTCATCTAGGAATTCAATGTCACGAACGCCGTAGTCGTTTACGAGCCTCCGGAGTTCAGTGATCACTCTTTCGGTGCTATGCCCTCTCCATATCTTCCCGAACTGAAGGGAAGAAGAACAGAAGATGCAGTTGTATGGGCAGCCTCTCGAAGTCATAAGTGTCCCAAACCTTTTCTTTTCGGCGAGGTACTTATCCATCGGCAGAAGGTCTAGGGATGGGAGGGGGATGCTATCCACGTCCCTTATGAGCTGCTCTGGCGGGGCAACAACTATTTTTCCTGAAGTACGATAAGTTATACCCTTGATCCCTTTGATTTCTTTCTTCCCCTTCAGATGGAGCAGAAGGTTCGAGAAGGCCGTTTCCCCTTCCCCTGCGACAACAAAGTCAATGTCCGGAGATTCCCTTAAGGTTGTTTCTTGTGTAAAAGTTACGTGGGGGCCACCAATTACTACTTTCAGGCTCCCGTTGTATTCCTTAGATATCTGTGCGACCCTGTAGGCATCAGGAATCATTGATGTTGTTGAGGTTAGGCCGATGAGGTCAGGGTCAGATTTTTTTATCTGGCGCTCTACGTCTTCGAAAGAATAATTCATTACCAGGGAATCTACTATTCCGACTTCGTCTCCTTGAGCCCTCGCAATGGATGCAAGGTATGCGAGACCGAGGGGTGGAAGAGTTACCCCTATGATAGACTTTATTGCGGAATCAGTTGGAGGGGACAGCAGCAAGATTTTCAATCTTATTACTCTCCTGTTCTTCCGAGTTGAGCTTTATGACGACTTCTTCAAATGCCTTTTCATTCAGTACGCAACCGGGATCGGATTGCATGTAGTCCCCGTAATAACCGTATGCTCTAGCTCTGCACCCTCCACACGAATACTTGAAAGGGCAAGTCCCACATACGCCCTTAAGCGAGTCTCTGTCTCTCAGGTCCAGGAGCACATTCGAGTGCTGCCATATCTCCTTGAAATCTTCCTTAAGTACATTTCCTACCTTTACGGGAAGGAAAACGCATGGTTCAAGGTCTCCGTTGTCCTCGAGTGCAGCATAGATTCTTCCAGCGCCGCATCCGCCGAGAAATTCTGCGAACCCGATTCCGTTCTGCCCAGCGTCCAGCGGAACAAAGTGGGTCGGGGAATATGTCTTCCCCGTTCCCTCAAGGACCTTGTTTATGCCTATCCTAGAATACTCCGGAGACGTTGAATATATCTCTGGCCCAACCTTTTCCTGCCATTTGTCGTAGAGGAATGTCAGTAACTCTTCCCTTTCTCTTGGAGTTAAGTCTTCGTTTATTATCTCCTTACCTCTACCAGTCGGGACGAAGTTAAAGACTATAAACCTCTTGACCCTCAGACTAATTGCCAGGTCCAGCATCTTGTCCATGTTCTTGTAATTGTACTTGGTTGCTGTTGTCGCTATCGCTGTATCAAATGCACCCCTTGCAACGACATTCTTTATTCCCTCTACCGTCCTTTCCCAGGCCATTGCCTGCCCCCTGAATTCGTTGTGAGTGGCCGGATCTGCAGAATCCAAGCTTATCTCTACGTACTTCACTCCCACCTCTGCCAACCTATCGACAACGCTCCTAGTCAGCAATGTGCCATTCGTCGCGATAGTAGTATAGATCCCCTTGCTAGAAGCATACTCAGCAATCTTCCAGAAGTCCGGGCTCATCAGTGGTTCTCCTCCGGAGAATGAGATTATCGTCACACCAGCTTCGTCAAACTTGTCGATAACCTGCAGTTTCTGTTCCAGGGTCATCTCGTCCGGACTCTTGGGTCCTGCGTTTGCATAGCAGTGCTTGCAGTGTAGGTTGCAGAGCTTCGTGGTATTCCAGACGATCATCAGTGGTGCGTCAAATATCTGAGGTTTTGTGATTCCATACTTTGCGACGCTCCTGAGGGTCAGCGCAACCCCTTTCCTAACGTACTTTTCTTTAAGAGCGTCCTTTGCCAGGTCCAGGTTTTCAACGTGGAACATTTTCATCCCTCGCCTCAGGGCAGCCTCCATGATCTTGGACTGAGTATATTCCCTTTTATTTCTCGCACTCTCTACTCCTGCAAACACTCCTAATATGTGCTCGAATTTCTTCTGTTCGGTCATCCTCGTCATTATCCATCTTGCAAATCTGTTATCAACTATCTTTTGAAATTGTGCAACTAGCTCGGTTGAATCAGGAAGTTTCTCCGAGCCATAGAAGTTGGTCCCAAAGTTTCCTTCGGTTTGTGACGGACTCACTGGTTAGTCACCGCCATCTTTTTAATCAGTATCAATCTGCTATAGAGGGCACCTCTGGGTGTATCGTCATCGTGGTCACACATCGACATCATGAGCGATGGATTAGCCAATGACTACTAAACAGTTGTAGGCAAATATGTGACCATTAAAAAAGATAACAAGGCAATTATTGCGTTTCAGTTCGATTTAATCAGAGTGGCTTATCCAATATTACCTCAAATTCTACGTCCTCCACCTTAAAATCTGGAAATGTCTTCATTGCGAACAGCCTTACGCGGTTACATTCTTCACCAACCGCTTCTATGTGAAACCTTCTCATCCCTGTCGTAATGATGAGCCTTTTGAAAATGCCGTTGGACCGCACAAATGAAATGAATGGATCTATGTACTGGGCAGGGACATTCAGACTTATCAGTGCCCTGCACCCTAGACCCATTTCGCTGTAGTTGATCTCTGCCCTGCAGCCCCTCACTACACCCTTCTCCTTCAAGTGGATGATCCTGTCTCTAATGTTCCAAATATTTTTATCCAACTTTTCTGCCACTTCTCTGTAACCGAGGCTGCAGTCGCCCTCCAAGATTTCTACAATCTTTTGATCCAGGGCATCGGGTTGGAATTTCCGCATAGTAACATATATTGAATTCATATTTAAGTCGTAACTCTTTCAATAGCTTGTTAAGAAATTCGAGTTGAAAACTAAAAGCCCGGATTTTACGGGTTGGGTCATTAACAGGCCTTCCATGGTGTCTAATACCCACTGAAAAGTAGTGGCGAAATAGGGGCATCTCTTGTACTTTAGGTGCAGAGTTGAGATTAAGTGCAAAGGCTGACAATTCTGCTTTTCACCCAAAGTCGATCTATTGGCATCATTTAGCAGAGTTCAGGTCAAGCGTATGTTCGCCTAGATCGCCCAGACTAGTCTAGGCCTTAGATCCAAGTTTGAACCGATTGGGTGTCTACTTTCCAGAATCCATATTTCGTAATTTCTGCTCTACGGCAGTAAGAGGCCGTAAGCAATTTCCTTCAGATCGTTGTCCTTTCCGCTCACAAAGATGTGTCTGCTCTGAGTGTATTCCAAGATTCCTTCCAGACCAAGTTCTCTACCTATTCCGCTGTCCTTGAATCCTCCTCGAGGTGCTGCAGCAGAGAGCAGATGGTAGTCATTTATCCACACTGTTCCAGCCTCTATTCTGCTCGCGACCCTTATCGCCCTCTCGTTGTCATTTGTCCAAACAGCGCTCGCAAGGCCGTATCTCGTGTCGTTGGCTATTTCGATCGCTTCCTCCTCACTCTCAAACTCCCTAACGGTCACGACAGGCCCAAAGATCTCTTCTCTTGATACAATCTGGCTCTTTTCTATATTCGAAAGAATCGTTGGTGGATAATAGAATCCCCCCTGGGGGACCCTGTTCTCGATGTCCAGGGGCTGAATGATCCCAACTCCATCTGACCTGCCCTGTGTAACCATCTCTCTGATCTTGGACAGTTGGTCCGAAGTAGTTATAGCACTTATATCGGTCTCAAACTGCATTGGATTCCCCGGGTTTAGTCTGCTTATCTTTTCTTGCATCAGATCAACGAACTTTTTCCTGATTGATCTGTGAATTATCAATCGGCTCCCGGATTCACAGAGCTGACCCGAGTTCAGGAATATTCCGAACAATGCGCCTTTCACTGCAGTCTCTAGGTTAGCATCGTCGAATACGATGTTTGGGCTCTTTCCGCCGAGCTCAAGCGTTACTTTCTTGATTCCAGAAGAGGCAGCATTCAGCACCTTCTTACCAGTCGCTGTGGAGCCGGTGAAGGAAACTGCATTGACCTTGGGGCTACGCGCAATTGTGTCCCCTATCGATGAACCTTCCCCTGCGATGATGTTTACCACACCTGCAGGAAAACCAGCCCGATCAATATCCTTTGCCAGCTCGAGAGCGGTCAGAGGCGTGAACTGTGAGGACTTTATAACTATAGAGTTGCCCGCGACCATGGCAGGGGCAAGCTTCCATACAGTCATCATTATCGGTACATTCCACGGGACTATCGCACCGATCACGCCCAGGGGGGCATACTGGATTATCCCCTTCGTTCCGGGATACTCCGGATGAGTAATCTCTCTAGTTTCTTTGAATTCCGTTTCGTTCGCAAAGTACCTGAGGTGGTCGATGGCGAGAGGTACGTCCATAAGCGTACTCTGCCTGATAGTCTTGCCTGTGTTTGCGGACTCTAGCTGTGCATACAGTTCAGACTTCTCCTGAATCAGGTTGGCCAGTCTTTCGAGGAGTGCCTTTCGTTCAGCCAACGAAGTCTTGATCCATTTTGAGTAGAATGAATCGTGTGCTTCATCAATTGCACGACGTGTCAGGTCCTCATTAGCCATCAGTACTGTCGCTATCTTGCTCCCATCGACCGGACTGACAATTTCCTTCTCCTTTCCATCTTTGACAAATTCTCCTCCAACATAATTTTTGTAACTTCCAAAGTGTTGAACCAATGTCTCACTCCCATCTGCAAACCACGTTACGTACTAAGACCACGTAATTCCCGTCAGGATATCGGACCGGATTCTCAGCAATCATGGTTTGTCAAACGTATATGTGAGAAGTACTACTTTAACTATTAACTCCAAAACAGAAACACGCAGACAACACTCAACGAGACTAGGCATATCCGTTATTTACGGCAATGGAGAGTCCTGCTGAAAGCAGTTATGTCAGTGTGACGAATTCAGACCCGGAACTCTGTGCTTATCTTCTCCGCAGTCTTGACCATCTCTGTCGCAGCAGCGGCGTACTTCATCAGAAGCATCATGTCCCCCTTGACCTTCAGAATACCACTCAGCATCGCCTGTGTGGGATTCACCTTTCCCTCCAATATTCTTCGCCAGTTCGAATAGGTCGAATTGAGAACGAAAGGGGCTCTGTCAGCATCATCTTTGATCAACTCAAATCCATCGCACTTTCCGTCCCTCAGATTGAGGACGAATGACCTGAATCCCGGTTCAACTCCTATGCTTTCTAGGTCAGTAATCTTGAACTGTATGGGGTCGTGCCAGCCCACTCCAAGCCTGTTGTATTCGGGAGAAGCAGTTAGTCTAGAGCAGTAATCCCCGATCCAACCTTCAGAAGGGAATTCCAGTTTCTCAGTCATGCAACTTTCTATTATTCTCGGTATATTAACACTTTCCGGATGCAACCCATGCTCATAGGTCTCATCACTCATTGAGGCTCAAACGTTATGCCGAAACATTTACCGGTCCAAAATCACTCCGTCTCTCTGAGCCTGGTGAGTATGGAGTTCTTTACAGATTCGTAGTTTGTCCCGTCCTTCCACATCTGAAAAAAGGTCAATTGTGGGAACCTAATCTTGACATCCCTTATGTGAATATCCCTATCGTCAAGATAGAAGAGCCTGTCGTATTGTACGTCTAATCCCCGTTCCTCGACCTTTTTGATCACCTGCTCCATCAGCAGATACTTTTCAGGGCGTGTTGATATCTTCTGGTAGTCAAACAGGTCGACCAGACCGAATGCTTCGACCGCTCCTATCGCCTTCTCGTACTCGTTCCAACTGCACGTAGATATGATCCCCCCTTCGGATCGGACCCACTTTATGAAATCGACCGCGCCAGGCATGAGGTTGAGTCTGACTCCCTTTGAATCAGAAATGGTAGATGTCGAAACTCGATTGAACGGAGGGGAAGTGGACGAGACGTCGAGATGGTCCCAGAGTGTACCATCGAGGTCAAAAAATACGATCCAAGGCAAGACCATGATATTCACCAACGCAGTGCTTACGACTATTCAAACCATTGCAGTGAGCCGTTAGCCACTCACTCGCAATACCAAGTCTATCCAAAACGACGATACGTCCTGTGGACTAACAGGCATTCGACCGCAGCTCAAACGACTTTGCCTAAGAGCAAGTAAAGCAGTGAAATCACCAGGAAGACCAGTGGACCCAGGTACAGGTTGACCTGTCCCTGCAATTCGTATATGAGTGCGTATGCAAATATGAAGAGTATAACGAGCAAAGCCTGAATCGATCCGAACATCAGCCTGAGCCTTCCGGAGAATTCCCGAGACCTGCTCCTCACAAGCAATGTTACAGGCATGGCCGGACAGCCCATGAGGAACGCAACCACTACCATTTCTGTACCGTTGAGTGCGAGTGAATTGATGATTAACACCACGTACGATGCGGCCAGAAGTAGCACCGAAATAGCGGTCACGTAGGTCAGACTCGTTACGCTTGACCTTGTCAGATAACCCAGAAGGGAGAAGACTATCGAACCAGCTATAATCCCGGCAAAGATAGGTATGAGTTGTCGGGTGTCGCCAATGCTAAAGATCAGGCCGCTTGCATAACCGTACGATAGAACAATTCCTGTGGTGAATAGGGATGCTGGGATAGGTCCCCTGAGTAAACCAGATAGGACTCTTTTGGACCTTGAATCTGGTTTCTTTGTCACTTCAACGCCTCCTCGTCGGGACAAACACAACCACGGCCACGCAGACCACGATCAGGACAAAGAGCAGAGATGGCGAAGCGTAGAATGGGGACAAAACTATATCGTTCTTGACAAAGATACCCGATCCCGCGTCAGAGAGCGTATAGTTGATTTCTCCGTGTCTTGCATATTTCAGTGAATTGAACGTTTCCTGAGGAGCAAGTGGGAAAGTACCAGACAGATTGGACGAGGACTGGCTCTGGGTCAGGTTGAAATTCATGTTGGTAGGAATGGATATATAGCTACCAAAATTGAAAGTCATCGGTGCTCTTGACGAGTTGAAATCGAAGAAGTCGAGGGGGATGTTGACTTCACTGACAAATCGATTAAGAGCTGGCATATTCCAGTTGTAGTCAATGAAGGCCAGGATCGAGGAGTGAGTGAGAACGGTGTTCGAGACATAGTCCTCCTTTGCGTACGGGGACACGACGATGAGAGGTAGCCTCATCCCAAGTTGTTCACCACCCACTACCGGAGGAGATACCTGGTCGTAATATCCACCTTGGTCGTCCCACGTTATGTACACCACGGTACTGCCCCATATTGGACTCGTTTCTATTGAATTAATGAGGGACAACAGCCAGAGCTCTCCCTTTAGTAAACTCGCAGGTGCACCGGTATCGTATCCATTCCCTCCCTGGGAAAAGACGTAGCTGACCGCTGGCAGAGTTCCATTTCTGAGCTGAGACACGAAACTGTCCCAGCTACTGATGTCACTGGAATAACTGCCGATTCCCTGTATGTAGCTGGACATATCGAATGCCTTTTTGTCTCCGCTAACGTAAACTCCCCAGGAAACGTTGTAGTGGTTCATTTCTCCGAAAATTGTCTCACCTATCGGGATACTCGGAGGTGGCCCGTAGTCATTGAATACCGGGGTAAATCCAGCCAGGTAATAGAGCGTGTTTGGCGCGCTCTCCGATAAGGTGGACGCGAAGTACCGGTCCCCGATACTGTACTCCTCAGCGAGGTCCCACATCGGTCCGAGCTGGGCTGCGGTATAGTAGGTCATTGAATACGGTCCGCTCCCAGTGACAAATCCATTCATCTTCCCGTGGTTCCAGTCGAGGTGATAGGCCGTGTAGCCTTCCACGGGGTTTGGAGTGTTGAATGTTCCAGGGGACACCTGATTGAGAGCGTTCAGCAGAGATGTGTTTTTCAGGAGATTGAGGGGTCTCGACATATTTGAAATCAGTGACTGGTCTGAAGACGACGGATTCCTGGGATAAGTACCGAAGAAGTTGTCAAAGGTGTGGTTCTCGAAGTAGATGTTTATAACGTGCTTGATAGGCGTTTTCTCCGTTTGAAGCGAAATGGAACCGCTGACGGATGGGAGTACTACGATGATAGAGATCAGGAGTGCGATCAGCAGTACGGCCTTCTTCATTCCAGAAACTATGTTATGAATCATATTTATAGATAACTGTTTCTTTAGCTTGGTTAAAGAGCAGGATCTGCACATCACTCTCTCAACGGCCATCAAATAGCCTGGCAGAAAATTATCCTCTCAACAAGCTTAAAATAGAGAAAAATCAATCATTAAAACATGGACGGTATGAATTTTGAGTCCATCCTTAGTGAATTGCAAAAGGATCTAAAACCATATGACTCCCCCGAATCGAATTTTGCCAAGATCCCTGAAAGGGGGGTGGGAGAAAACTTTGTTCTAGAAACTCTCGTCAAATACACGGAGAGGGAAAACGGGCCGTGGAAGGAGGGAAAGGTCTCAGGCGCGGTGTATCATGGGGGCGAACCGCTGATATCTTTCTATGAAAAACTCTACCATCTTGTATCACAGACTAACGCCTTGCACCCCGACATCTGGCCGAGCATTCCGAAGTTTGAGAGGGAGATAGTCAGTATGTCGTCTTCACTGATGCATGGCGGTGATGGCGTGAGGGGAGCGGTTTCGTCAGGAGGTACTGAGAGCATACTTCTCGCACTCAAGACTTACAGAGACTATTCCAGGAAGACGAAGGGTATCACCGAACCGGAAATAATCCTACCATCTACTGCTCATCCGGCATTCCTCAAGGCCTGCGAGTATTTCTCGATCAAGCCCGTCTTTGTAGGATTTGACGAGGGCTTTCGTGCAAATGTAGAATCAGTCAAGGAAAAGGTTACAGACAGGACGATCGGGATCGTGGGATCTGCCCCGAATTTCCCATTCGGAACGTTTGACCCGATTAGAGATCTTGCGGACATAGCAGCGGACAAGAAAATAGGGATGCACGTCGATGCATGCCTCGGAGGTTTCATCGATCCATTTGTGCGAGAATCGGGATACGATTTCCCGGACTTCGATTTTTCTGTGAACGGAGTGACTTCAATATCGATGGACACCCACAAGTATGGTGACGCACCAAAAGGTTCTTCTGTGGTGTTATACCGGAGTGGCGAGTACTTCCAGAACCAAATATTTGCGGCACCTGGCTGGCATGGCGGGATATATTTCACGCCAACGTTACTCGGCAGCCGACCTGGATTCCCGATAGTTGCGGCCTGGGCTGCGATGATACTTATGGGGAGGGATGGGTACAAGAGGGAGGCGAAGAAGATTCTCGATACGGGTGAATTCATCAAGAAGGCTGTCAGAAAACAGTCTGGCCTCAAGGTACTTGGAGAGCCATTGTGGGTCATAGGGATCTCTTCAGACGAAATGGACCCGTACCTTGTCTGGCAGGGTATGTCCAACAAGAAGTGGATACTCAGCGGTCTTTCAAATCCAGCCGGATTCCACATAGCTCTGACCCATAGGCATACACTGGATGGTGTCAAAGAGAGATTCGTTGAAGACCTTTCCTCTGCGGTTGATTCAGTGAAGAAGGGGGATGTGAAGGCGTCCTCGCTCACGCCCATATATGGAATGGCATCAGTTCTTCCGAAGGAGTCGACGGAGGTATTCCTGAAGAGCGTGGTCGAGTGGCTGTACAGTCAGTAGAGGAGTTGTTTATGGGATGAAAGACGCATTCATCGGAATAGATCTGGGCACTTCTTCTGTGAAGCTCTCACTGGTGGACGGTGACAAGCAAACCAGAGGGAGAGCAACAAGGAAATACGGTCTGAAGATCGGGGAAGGTGGCCGTGCGGAACAGAATCCTCTCGAGTGGTTTGATTCTGTGATGGACGGAATAGGGGAGATCGTTTCCGATTCCTCAGGGCTCCAGATAAAGGGAATCGGGCTCACTGGTCAGTGGTCAGGAACGGTCCCCGTCGATAGAAACGGGGAACCACTCGGCGATGCAATAACATGGATGGACACTAGGGGTTCAGGGGAGATAAGAAGGCTGACATCCGGTTTCCCTTCGGTGTCGGGATACCGTCTGGACAAACTCATCAAGTGGCTTAGGAAAACTGGCGGGGCTCCGGCGCACTCAGGAAAAGACTCGCTCGCACACATACTCTACATCAAGAAATATCTCCCGGAAATATACGAAAAGGCGTACAAGTTCATGGAACCAAAGGATTTCATCGCGTCCAAGCTCACAGGAAACTTCAAGGCCTCCTGGGACAACATAGCCCTCCTATGGTCGACAGACAACAGGGATGCCGGTAATGTGACGTACGATGAGGGGCTCCTACGTCTCTCCGGAATACTGGGTGATAAACTTCCGGAGGTGGTAAGACCCACTGACGTTGTGGGGTCTCTAAAACCGGAGGTTGGAAGCAGACTGGGAATCGAGGATGCCAAGGTCGTCTCCGGCTGCTCCGACCTCGCATCATCTTTGATCGGATCTGGCTGCATAGATGACTACAAATCGCTCCTCTATCTAGGGACTTCTTCCTGGATCTCTTCGCACGTACCGTTCAAGAAGACCGATATATTTCACAACATCGCTTCACTCCCAAGCGGTATACCTGGAAAGTACCTGGTTGCTGCTGAGCAGGAGAATGCGTGCAACTGCATGGAGTTCGTCTCCGGTTTCATGGACATAAAGGGAGAAGACAAGTACGCGGTGATCGACGATCTGGCATCTAGCTCAAAAGCAGGTTCGAAGGGACTAATGTTCCTGCCGTGGCTGTTCGGGGAGAGAACGCCGATTGAGGACCCAACGGTCAGGGGAGGATTCTTCAACCTCTCACTGGAGAACGGTAGGGGGGATGTCATCAGGTCGGTAATGGAAGGCGTTGCACTCAACTCTAAGTGGTTGCTCAACACTGTCGAGAGATTCACAGGGAGGAAGATAGAAGAGCTCTACATGAGTGGGGGCGGAGCACTCTCTCCCTTGAGGGCAGATATATTTGCAAACGTCCTGGGAAGGAAGATCAGGGTCGTGAGAGACCCAAGGTACTCGACCGTGAATGGTGCGGCAATGATAGCCGCCGTAGGGCTTGGGAAGATGAAGTTTTCAGACATAAGTAACATCGGGGAGCCTCTGGTAGATCATCTGCCCAACGGGGAGGAGAGTATGATATACGAGCGCGAATTCCGGCGTTTCATCGACTATTACAAGAACAACAAGAAGAGTCTGAGGGAGAGCAACCTGGCTTAAGCTGCCCGTTCCCATAGTTATGGACACTTATCACGGTGAGCGGGAAAACCCACATGCTTTAGCGGTGGGATGAAAGCGAACAGTAAAACCAATTACCTATCAAGGGATATATTAAACGATGTTCAGGACTATTAAGCTAAAGCTCCCATACGATCCTCCCTTACTTGAAACGGGGAAGCAATTCAGGGATGCATGCCAGATAGTCTTGGATTATGGTTTTCAGAAAAAGACATACAACAAGAACAAGCTGAACAGAGGCACTTATAAAGAGGCTAGGAAAGCAATACCAACGTTACCTTCTGCACTCATCCAGACGGCGAGGGATACGGCATCCGATGCATTGAAGCAGACCAAATTCGACACAG
>CAYMEF010000013.1:0-34492 GCA_964389625.1 uncultured Thermoplasmatales archaeon | reverse complement strand
AAGGCATTGGCCTTCTAAGCCAATGATCCGGGGTTCAAATCCCCGCGGGCCCGTCCCCTTTATTGATCTCTTTTCTATCAAAATCGGCCATTTTATCTTATTTCAAAAGCAAATTTCCAGTTTCGCATACTGAAATTTTAGACACTACGGGCATGACGATCATCTTCGGAAGGAGCTATTTAGTCTGAAAATGAGCACTGGTATTGAATCCTCGGAACGTTATGTCGCCTTTCGCTGTCAGAGTAGACTTGTATTTGTCATCTTTCTAGTTGTATCCAACTATGTGTTCAGAACCGAGATAAATGAGTAATGAAACGTCCAAGATCAGGATACGACTCGATTCTAGGGGAAGCGACGACTTAGCTGGCAAACTTCCTAAGCTTGCGGGCGACTTGCTCAGGGAAGAGCCAGACGAAATGGATTTGGCCAAATTTATCGGGTTCATAGGCAGGTTAGAGCGGATAACTAGGAAGCTAATAAAAGGAGAAAGGGCAGTTTCAGGTGATGTTTTAAGTTCAGAAATTATGATATTAATTCCAATTGTAGTGAAGTGCAATGTACTCAGGCATTTCAGACAGATCAACATTCATTTTTTAGTTGTCTCTGCAATTAGCCTGTTTCAGCTATCACTTGAGTTTAGCCATGATTATTATGGTTTTATTGGCTCTCTCTGCAAAGAAGCTTAAGATTTGGTCCACTATTTTAGATTTCTTCGGGAGCAATTCTTACCTTCTACCTTCGAACGTCTTGCAGGTTTCTATTCATAAAGGAGGGAACACCACCTCAACCGTCCCTGGAATTAGCGGGACCATAATCACGTATTCGGTTTCTATGGCAAATAAAGGAGGTTTGGTAATTTAGGAGTATGTGATATCTTTCGACTCACAAGCAGGAATTGATTCTTTCTGCTCTGCATCGCTTTTAAAAGTAAGCGGTAGTTTATCAGCATAGAACGACTCTAAAGCAACAGGTCAATGCCATACGTTTCTTCCGCAGCTTCTGCCTCCCAATTCATTCAATGGGGCCACTGGCAGTTCCTTGGCTAAGGCTACCCCGAATAATATGCACCTGGCAGCATCTCGAACTATTCAGTCGTACCCTGCTACAGGGACCTACACTAAGCTAGGGCTGAATGAACACGATCCTCTAGGAATAGGTCTCTGGTACATTTTTATCAACCTATCTTATCTAGGCAGCGGCGCATGGTCAGGCTCGGGTAATGCAGTCGTTTGGGTAACCGACTGGCAACTTTGGGAAGCATACAGTCCCTCCATCAATTCCTACGAAAACGGAGGATCGAATGGAAGCGGATGTGCTGAGTTTTATGGACAGTTCCCTTGGGGAAATTCCGATTTCTGGTATGCCCTGCCGACAGTGAGCGTAACGTACTTTGCTTCCAACAACACCTTCGTCGGGTATGTCAGCGATCTCATTTTGGCTCAGAGCGATGTAAGCCAACTAATACATATGTGGAAAGATGGGATTTGGAAAGGTACTTTTATTGGAAGTGTATTTGTAACCGACGTAATACTGGATCAATAAAGTGGGCCATCGTGAATCTGAAAAGTAACTGGGTAAGGAATTACTCGCTTGTAGTATTAGCAGTAAACGTTGGTGCCTGCTCAATAGTGTTGTGGTTTACCGACTTCTACATCGGATTCAGCACCGCGAACGGGTACTTGTATCAGACGACACTTGATATCATACCGTTCGTTTCAATGTTCACTCTACCAGCCTACATCCTAAGTGGCAACAGGAGCAATCCGAGGTGGCTCTTTATTATGTTAGTACCAGAAATCCTTTTCATCCTCTGGCCTCCCCTTTTTTGGTCATTTCCATACATCGTTCCATTCGTACTTCAGTTGCCTTTGATGATTTCAGTTAGGAATAGTTATCACGCAAGACCTCGAGTAGAAGAAGTCAACGGGAGGAACGCTTAGGGACATTAGTAAATAATGGTCTTCTTTTTGATGATATCAATAAACGTACCGCACTCAGTTTTTATTTCCTTTTCCTGCACCTAGTCTCTGTGGTTCCTCAAGGAACTATTCTCCGAAATCACTCCTTCATTCTCATCGGAGATCCGGGATCCGTTCCGAGGACCTCAAACTTTTCCCTGAGTTTGCCTTCGATCTTGCTCATTGGCCGTATCGGATCGCCCCACCGGTTCATCGGGACCTTTGTCTGGCAGGTGAGAGACACACGAGCCCCTGTTTCCGTTCCCCTGATCTTCACCTCGATGTACTCCTCCCATGAGATAGAGGATATGCCTGTTGTGAGGAGCAATTCCCTTGCAGACGAACCCTTGTTCATGATCTTCAGATTGGTTCCAAGGAGGTCGGTCAGGAGGCATCACCTTTCAAACTGGTCTGCAATGTATGAAAAACAGAATCCGGGCCTGCCCTTATATCGATATAGTCCCTGGTAGGCACATTTTACAGTGGAATTTCTCTTAATTAAGGCCTCTCTGATCGCATAATCCCAAGAAAGGGGAACGACAGGCTTTTGGAGCGAAACACGGGAAGAAACTCCACGGGACATCGTCCAAGAGAATGGCGTGTAAATGTGATGCACCTGCGGCCTTATTATTGGTGCTTCCCTACCAGAACGCCATCCTCCTCCATTCAGACCGGCATACCAGTAGGAGCACCTTCCTTCTAAAACGTCCTTGGGTTTTTCCCCAGCTCAGGTCGTTCCTAGAATACAAGGCAAGAGAGTCAGGTATTCCTGTTATCGTGTTGGTCTACACAACACAAGCAGGGAATGCCCACGCTGGCATACTATTGATAAAAAGAATCGACCTGGGAGATCCGTTTTTAAATGTGTTTCTTGCGGGTTTGAGGGAAAAGCCGATTTCATTTCTTCCCTCAACATCAGAACCAAAGCTGCTGTCAATCAACATATTGTAGCGGAGAGGCTATTTTTGTTCGTTGTGACTACCCATTTAGAAGCTCCGTAGCTTTAACGAGGAGTTATTGACGATATCCAGCCTGTCCGGAACTGTCAGTTCTTCTCTGACTTCATTTCCAGTAACCGCTCTGGTTGGCCCGAGTGCTTGTCGCTGAGATGGTTGCTGCATCCCTCTTTTGTCGGAGACGAGTAACCGCACACTGCACACCAGAACGAATACATCTGGCCTATCTCTCCGGGTCCAGGATTTTCGGTTCCGATTTCAATGCATTTACCCATATTTGTAACGAGAGTATCTCTTTTCAAGTACTTAAAGTAGGAGGATGCATTCGTATTTAGGTAACTGTTCAAGCATCCGTTTTCGTGACTGGACATTAGTGGTTTGCTATCCACTTGGTCGCCTGCAAGAACTTCTTGACTTCTTTGATGGTGTTGTAGTGCAGAAAGGTTGCTCTCAGCATCGAGGGGTTTGAATAGAAATCGTGAGAGAGATTCCAGTGGTTACCACCAACTACGGTGATACCAAATTTCCTCCAGTAGAGTTCTTCGGCCTTTCTGTCACCCGTATTCTTGAAATTGAAGGAGAAAGTTGTTCCTCTCTCCTCCAACCTTGATGTATCGCCTATTCCGTACAACACTACGTTGTTTAGCGATGTCAAGCCTTCTTCACCGTCCACTCCATCCAGCACCGCCTTGCTCAGGTTCTTGTGATATGACTCCACTCGTTTCATTCCTTTCATGACTCCATTCCTCCTGTTTTTTGGGAACGAGTTGCTCTTAAAACCGTCATATTCCATTGAAAGGCTCGATATGTAGTTCACAATCGAAGTCATCGCAGCGAATATCCCTTGGTCTCTCGTCCCCGTTTCGATGTAAGATCCGACTCCTGGCCTAGCCTCCCTGTCTACATTGAAAGGTCTGATCGCGTCGAGTGCTCCATCGCTGGCGAAGAGGAAACTTCCACGTGGCCCGAAGACCTTGTAGGCCGAGAACACAAAGAAATCACAGCCGCTTTTCTTCAGGTCGAAGCGGCCCTGGGGAACGTAGTGGACCCCATCGACAACGAGCAAGGACCCGTTCTCTCTGGCGATCTTTGAAACTTCCGAGATGTCTACCTTGTTGCCTAGGAGGTTGCTCTCTGCAGTAACTGCGATTAGTCTAGTATTTTTATTGGCCAGAGAGGCAAGGTGATTCAGATCAACAACTCCGTCTTCGCGCCTGATGTTAGCAAGCCTGAGTTCGGAAATGGAGTTGTTTCTCTTCATCTCGAGGTACGGGGAAACGTTAGCGAAGTGTTCTGCGTGGGTAGATACGACGTTACTCTCTTTGTCAAATGTTCCCCTCAGTGCGTATGAAATCTTAAAGAATATTGAGGACGCAGACTCGTCCTGAAATATGTTCCAGGGATTTGGTGCATTTAACAGGTCTGCGACAGCATTCCTTCCCTCAGATATTGCAGCTTCGTTTGCCTTCGATTCCGGATAGATTGCGTCGGTATTGGCAGCAAAATCTATCCTGCTTTTGTACTCTGAATCTGCCGCTGCGCCGAGCACAAGGCTTCCAGCTCCATTGTCGACAAAGATTCTCTTGTTTCCTTTGAAATCCCTCTCTATCCTTGGAAACCTCTTCCTGATCTCCCTTAAGAAAGATTCGTCGAATGAATCAGTCATTCGAATCTATAAATCGAATGTACTAAAACATTAGGCAGGAGACCGCAGGTTTTCCGCTGGTAACTTCTCTCTTGGAACCAGGGGCTAGATTTCATTAGGGGGATGATGGATTAGGTACTACTCCCCCTTCAGGAATTCGTAGAGCAGTCTTACTCCGAAACCGGTTGCTCCAGGTTGGAGGTAAGAACGGTTCGCCGTGTTCTTTTCTGTCCAAGCAGTGCCTGCAATATCGAGGTGGACCCACGGTGTGTCTCCGACGAATCTGCTCAGGAACGCCCCCGCAGTCTCTGCGCCACCCCCTCGACCCCCAGTATTCTTAATGTCTGCAACTTTGCTCTTGATCTGTTCCTGGAAATCTCCATCTATAGGCAGTTCCCACACTCTCTCCCAGGTATTCTCCGATGCCTTCTTGATTCTACTCTTCAAAGAATCGTTATTACCCATCAGGCCAGCATAGTTGTTACCTAGCGCAACAACGCACGCACCTGTAAGTGTCGCAAGATCGATCACGGCTGAGGGCCTGTAATTCTTAGTTCCGTAGCTCAGTGCATCGCCGAGCACGAGTCTTCCTTCAGCATCCGTGGATAGAACTTCTGACGTGACTCCATTGTAGTGAGTTAGTATGTCTCCTGGTTTGTAAGCATTCCCTCCTGGAAGGTTCTCCGTGAGAGGTGCCATTCCTACAACGTGTTTTTTCAAATCCAGATCAGAAACGAGTTTCATCATCCCTAGAACCGCCGAGGCGCCGCACTTGTCGAATTTCATCTTGTCCATGCCATCTGAAGGTTTGATGGATATTCCACCACTGTCGAATGTTATTCCCTTTCCGACTATCAGCAGTGGTTTCTTTTCTCTCGGACCATACTCCATTATTAGCAGTTTCGCCTGTTCTTTGGCCGCCCTGGAAACACCTTCCAGCCCTCCCATTCCCAACTTCAAGAAGTCTGGCCTTTCGAACGTCTTTACAGTAACTCCAGGTATCTTTCTTGCAGCTTTTTCGAAGTAAGTAGGAGTTCCGATTGAGGGGGGAAGATTGGCTATGTCCCTTGTGTAGTTCACTGCATCCGCTATTGCCTTTCCTTCCTCTATTGGGGCCCCGCTGGACTTGGTAGAGATCAGAACCGATTCGACTCTAGTCTTGTTCTTTTCCTTCCGATACTTATCAAAATCGTAGGCAGTCAAGGCTACTGCGAAAGTCACTTCCTTTGCTTCATCCGACAATATGCCTGGTAGTAGGATCTGAACGACTCCCTTGGGAAGCGACTTCAATGAATTGAATGCGGACGAATAAGCTCTCCTCAGTTTTTCAAGGTCGCACTCACTCTTTTTCCCCAGTCCAAGGAGTACGACTCTCTTCCCTATCTTCAAATCGAACGAATCAAATGTTTCGTCTATACTCCCAGAAAAGCCAGATTTCTTTGCCGTTGAAACGATAGAAGTCTTCTGATTCAACTTGGTCGTGTCCGGGGGTACATAATCCTGATAGATTGGCGCAATTATTGCAGTCACTCTAGAAGAGTCATTCTCCGAAAATTTTGAGAACTCCATTGTTGAGTATTGTCTGATTCGAAATAAAAGTTGTGCAATAATTCTCAACGTTGTTTCGGGTATACGCAATAGATATTTCACATGAAATAGAACTGGAATCGTTGACGTATAACTATGACAATTGTATGACAATGAGCAGACAATTATTTATACAGGTGTTCTATGTAATTATTGCAATGGGAAATGTATTGTCTGACGGATTGAACATCAGTATCGTAGAGAGACGGTTATCCGTCGCTAATTTCCGCGAGGGGATCTCTGTCATTGCACTCGTTGATCTGCTCATAATTGTTCCATCCATTGTAGTCTTCCTGGCATTCAACTTCAGGGCGTTAAGTAGTATTGGTCTTCCGTTCCTGTTCATGGTGCTCGTGTTCTTGCTCTACCTTCCACTCGTAATACTATCTGCTTCGATATTCTTCTACAAGGGCAGAGCGGAGTCCAAGGGCGAAACAAAGAATGGCAACGTTTTCCCCATAGTGCTGTATCTAATGCTCATTTTTTCCGTGCTAGGGATATACATACCGTCGATAGAAAGGTTGACAACTGTAGTTCCTTCATTCGGGTCCCTCAACATCATCGGATTTGCCATAGTGGTAACGAATGTTGTTTTTGTGGTCAAAAATGTGTCAGGCATCTTGAAAGAGTGATCCAGTTCAGATACCTCACCTAAGATGGTTGTATTCAGCACCATCTCTATGGCCCTTTGGCTTTATTTGATGATAAGTGTTATAACATAGAAAAGTTTGTTGACCCATTGATAACAGCCGCCCCCAATGCCGATGAACTCTTACTGCTATTGGCAGGCATTATGCTACTCGGTTTTGTCGGGGAGATAGCTTTCCGAAAGAAGCGTATTCCAGATATGCTCCTTCTCATACTTATAGGAATACTTATCCACTACTCCAGAATAATACCAACAGAATACATTACGCTGATGAGGTCGCTCCTCGGTTTTGTGGGTATCATAGCACTTATATTGATAGTTTTTGGAGGGTTACTCCGCCTCGATCTGCAGAAATTTGGTCGATCCGTTTCGCGCGGTATTTGGATAGCGGTAGCCGATCTAGCATTTGTGATCGGATTGCTGACACCTCTGCTGTACTTCGTCTTCAAGATGCCCCTCCTGATAGCACTCTTGGTCTCGACCATCCTGAGTGAAACCGCCGCACCATTCATCATCCCTCTGATGGCCAGGATCAAAGTGGATGAGAGCCTGAAACACTCGATAGAGGTGGAGACAATCTTCAACTCTGTTCTGAACGTCATTGTTGCACTCCTGATACTCAGCATTATTGACCAGCAGACCACTATCACGTCACTAGTAAGCATTACCGGTTACCTCTTCGGAAGCGTGTCAGAGGCAATAGTCATCGGAGGGGTAATCGGTATACTGTGGTTGATCGTCCTGAAACAGGCATCTGCCCCTCACTATTATATCGCAACCATTGCGGTTCTATTCCTGCTCTGGGGTGTCTCGGATTTCATAGGCGCATCTGCTATCTTGGCCACTTTCATATTTTCCATAATTATTGCAAATTCCATTCCGATCTCGAAGATCATCAGGATCTCCGGTACGGTGGATACGTCCCAACTGGACTACTTCAATCAAGAAATCACCTTCATAGTCCTGACGATATTCTACGTTTATACAGGAATCTTGGTGAATATCTTTGACCTGCAAGCCCTGCTGATTGCCCTCCTACTTACGGGGGTCCTTGTAGCGATTAGGTTCCTAGAAATATACTCCATGAACGGAGCAACGAAGTGGTTTGGGAAGGATAGTATGCTCGTCTCGTCGCTTATCCATCGCGGGCCCACTGTAATAGTTCTTCTGGGGATAGTTCTCTCAGGAAACCCCGCAATATTCAATAAATTCGGGAACATAATCTTCTACACAGTCATAATTACCATACTCTTCGGTTCGCTTGGTTTCACAGCAATATCGAGGAAGTATGCCATGAGCACACTAAACCAGGCTACGATTCCTCCAGAACAGCCAAGCGCAGAGATCAAACAGCTCTAAGCATCTCTCAATTCCCGATTGCCAAAGGGTCAGTGCTCTAGATGCAGTTCCGCTACACCTATGTCCGATTACGATTCTCGGCCCGAGATAGAAATCACAACTCCATTATTCCAGATACGCTTCTGCATTAGGGCACTGAAGAGTCTCTGTTATATCACTTCTGCTTCCAGCTGAAAAGCTTGACAGCGATCACAAACAAAATCGCAGAACCTAGCAACAGCCAAACTATCTGGAGCGCGATAGATGTTATGTTTCCATAGTCTAGTACGGAGATTAGTGAATTGATGAAGTAAGTCAGCGGAAGGAATTTTGATATGGTCACGAGGTAACCGGGGGCAAAGGTGAGTGGGAAGAATACTCCGGAAAGGAACATCATGGGAAACATGACCAGGTTACCAACCACAGATACGGTCTCTTCATTGTCAGATACCAGTCCGGCAAGGATTCCAACGCTGGTGAAGAAGAAGAGCCCTCCAAATACGATCAGGGCTGATGTTAGAATGGTCTCAATGTTCAGGACCAATGTTGCCCCGAAAACGTAGATTCCAATTGCGACAAGAATTACGTCCGACAGGACCAGCATGAGGAAGGAGAATAGCATGCTCGCCGTGATCCATTCAGATTTCGTCAACCCGCTGAAAGAAAGCTGCCTGAAGAGCTTCTCCCTTCTGTAGTTTGGAACCGTGTAGACCATGTTGAACATCGTACTCAGTACAGTAAACCCAATCAGTCCAGGGACGTAGTAATTTATCGTCTTTCCCGTATTTCCTATTGCAACCTCGGAGGAGAGGGCTACCCTCTGCGTCGTGTTGGCCGCTCTGAAGTTTATTTGTGTTATGATGCCTTCAAGCGTTTGATAATCTGCACTCGCAACAGTTGGGTTCGTGTGCCCCTTAAGAATCAATAACCCTTGAGTATTATTCAGAAGATTTCGGGTAAAGTTTGCCGGGATCAAAAGCGCTGCCTGAACGGAATTGGAATTGATGTAACTCGTCAGGTTCTGGTCTGCGCCCAGAATGTGCACCTTGAAAAGTCCCGTTTCGTTTATCACACTAACCACGCTCCACGAAGCAACAGAGGGGCTTTCGTTCTGGATGATCAGCGTGGATGGCGAATAAGAAGACCCGGAAAATATTGCACCGAAAAGCAGGATGAGTATTATCGGGAATGCAATCTGGAAGAAGATTGCCGACCTGGACCGCATGTATGACTTGGCATGGAGGACGAAATATGCCTTGACTCTACTCAGCTTCATCTTCGTCGATCTCCCCGACCATTCTTACGAATACATCTTCTAGGCTCTCCCTCTTGAGGGTAAAATCTTCAAACGCTGCCTTTCTCTCATAGAGGAAGTTGATAATTTCGGTCGCATCTTTGATGTTCTTGAGGCCTATCTTTATGTATGGTCCGTCACGTTGGAATTTGAATCCTCCAGTTGTCAGCAGTCCCTCTACAGCACCGTCACCTCTTATTACCAGGTTGTCGTCCTCGTGATGCCTTTCGACAATTTCCATCGGCTTTCCGGAGTCGATTATCCTGCCCTTGTTCATTATCGCGACCCTATCGGCAAGAAGCTCCGCCTCCTCGAGATAGTGGGTGGTCAGAAGGATGCTCTTCCCCTTATCCTTCAGGGTCTTGATGACGTTCCAGATGTTTCTCCTCGCCCTCGGGTCCAGTCCTGAAGTTGGTTCGTCCAGGAAGACGACTTCGGGGTCATTGACCAGCGAGAGCGCCAGACCCAGCTTCTGCTTCTGTCCTCCAGATAGCTTTTGAAATGGGGTAGTCGACTTTTCAGCGAGCTCTACCATATCGAGTATCTCTCCGGTATCGCTCGAGGCCCTCAGAGTCCCCTTGTAGAACTCCAGTGCCTCTTTGGGAGTGCTGTTGTATATGAACGAGAAGTCCTGTGGGAGGATCCCAAGTTTGTAGGTGAGTGACCTGCTCCTCTCCGGGTCTTCCCCCAGTACCTTCACTTCTCCAGAAGTTCTGTTCCTGACTCCCTCAAGTATCTCCACCGTCGTAGTCTTCCCGGCCCCATTCGGTCCTAGGAGACTGAACACTTCTCCCCTATTTATGGAAAAAGAAATACCGTCGACCGCAGTTATGTCGGAATACCTCTTTACTAAACTGGATACCTCAATCACGGTGTCGAGCATTTGCCCCCTTAACCGGCTCGGATATATAACTGCTGTTTACTCAGATTACTAATTTGCATGAATGGGCTCGAACAATTCCTGCGGATTGGTCAGCCTTTTACCGCCAGGCCGTCCCAGAATTTCTTCTCGTAGTCCAGCATACCCGATGCACCCTTGGAGAACTTTTCACGGGCCACTCTGTCATTTATGTGCTCCCCCAGTACATTTGCCATCTCCTCTTCGTGGTGTTCCTCCAGCTGTCTGTGGAACGTGAAATATTCGATATCCATTGACTTCAGTTTCGGGAATTTGTTTCTCACAGCCTCCAATCCAGGAAGTAGCTTGTCCCACATCGGAATAGCCATATTCTCCAGACCGTATTCTGCGCCCAAAGCAGTAAAGTGATCGCTTGAAAAGTAATCCCTCATCTTGTCAAGCCACTCTCTGGTCGACGGTAGCTGTTCTCTGAATATAAGCTCCTCCGGGGACATTCCGATACTCCTCAGATACCTTCTGTAGAGCAACTCGTGCCTCTTTTGGGGCTCCATATCTCCGAGTTCAGAAACGAGGATCCTGGTCAGGGACTCGGCATCGTTTTCGTTTGGGGTATTCACAAGAAGAACAGAAAGTATGGAGACCCACTCCCTAGTAAAATGGTAGAATTCTATAGAGAACCGCTCAAATTCCTCATAGCTTATATCACCCCTTGCGAATCTGTCAATGAAATCATTGTTTGTAGCGGGATGTTTCTTGACCATTGAATATATCTCTTTATAGAATGAATCATCTACGTTTTCAGTTACCATAAAAAGTTATAGTAAGTCTAAATTTAAACTTTGTTGGTCTCTGTCGCTTTAAATGTTCTCGCATCCACGGATTTGGTGGAGATGGGTAGGTTAGAGGTGTATTCCAGCGTCTACGCTTATAGACTGTCCATTTATGCCGTAAGAGAGATCGCTCAAGAGGAAGAGGGCGGTGTATGCAATTTCGAGCGTGGATACCTCCTTCTTTCCGTCAAGCCCTTTGAACTTGAAAGGGACAAGATCTTCTATCTCTCTTGACGCGTCCACCGAACCGGGAAGCAATGCATTCACCCTGATGTTCTTGGATCTAAGTATAGCTGCCATCTTTCTGGTCATTTCCTCCACTGCACGCTTAGATACCGCATATTCCAGGGAGCTCATGTGATATAATGCAGGAGATGCACCCACGCTAACGATGCTTCCTCCCTTTGTCATGAGTGGATAGAAAGTTTCAATGGTGTTTATGGAAGAAACGACATTCCTGTCGAAGAATTCCAGCGCAGTCTGGCCGTGGAACTCTTGACTTTGCGCCGAGAACATGCCGTGGTTGTTGTAAACAAAATGGAGAATTCCATGCTCCTTCTCTACGAACTCCCTGATGGCCCTCAGCGATTCGAGGTCCGAAGAGTCTCCCTTCACTATCCTCAAGTTTTCGTGTGTAAGGTCGGGCTTGTTTCCACTCCTGGAGAATGCTATCACCTTAGCTCCGTTTTCGAGTAACAGTTTTACGACCGCCTTGCCCTGTCCGCGACCGGCTCCCGAAACGACCCCTACTTTCCCCTCGAATGAATTAGCGAAATAGTCCATGTCATGCTATAAGTAGTGCCGTCTTAAGATTTCGCTTCATAGAATGAGGAAATAAAAAAATAATGCGTGCACGCAGAAATCACTCGCCAAAGACTACTTTTCTGTAGATGGCCAGAGCAATCCCGGAAAATACGAGTACGGTCCCCAGTGCCATCCCCACGGTCATTGCCTGGGTTATTGGATTGAGTCTCAGCGAAAGGCCCAGCAATACCCACGACATCAGAGTCAGAATTGCTATCGCAACGTAAGCTCCGGTCGGTATCTTGTTGAACTTCTTGTCAGGCAGTTGCTCCGACGTTCGTGCGGTCCCCAGTGCCAGGAACCCCAGTGCGAGCGCGGATATCGAGAGTTTGCCAAAGGCCAGAACGGAGAAGTGAGTGACGAAGAAAGAGAATGAGTAGCCTGTCAGTATGACAGTAGCGACCAGACCGGTTATGAATACGAAGAAAGAAATCGTTGTCGATTTGCTTCCCATTCTGATTTTCCCATTCTTCCACATCTTCGAGATACCGAATATAGCGAGGAATGTGATGATGGCAGGTGGTAGGAGCACCAGTGCCACATCAGATGTAGGGATAATCACTCCGGGTTCCAATGCGCCCCAAAGGCTGAGGATAATCAAGTAAACGATACTGATGATACCGAGCGATGTTGTGATTGGTCTGGATAAGGGATGAAGTGAATTACCTCTGTCCAGGAATGGTATGAGCAGGAAGTATATGAGCGGAAGCAGTCCAAATACAACAGAGGCCGTCAGTGGACCCATGGCGCCCGTAAACATGCTGAAGTCAACCGCCTTGTAGATGAACAGCAGGAACCAGGGAGGATAGGGCGGAAGGAGCGCTGCCAAGGGGCTCCCCTGTGCCGGTCCAGGGAATGGTGAAATCAGTATTGGTGTGTTTGGAATCAACCCGACGAAGCTGGGTATCAGGACGATGAATCCAATCGTAAGCAGTCCGAGCTCTACCAGGTACAGGAGGTTGGACGGGTACCATGGCTTCATGCTCTCCGTCTCCGGAGTAGCTGCGGGCACCCTGTACTTGCTGTATTTGGAAGACGGGAGCATTGTGTTTGCTTCGGCAAGGTAGAAGTGATACCCGAATAGAACAGCGATGAGTGCTGCCATGATTATGTGATATCCGAGGAATTTAGAGAAGAGACTGACTGCCGTTCCGTTTCCAAATCCTACCGATACCAGCCAATTCCCTATAAATGGGATGAGAGCTGCAATGCCCCTCCCAACATCCTGTGCGTCGTATGATAGTACGTCGCCCGTTAGAGAATAACCGAAATAACCCGCCCCGATCGTGAGCGCGAGAAGGATTACTCCAATGATCCACTGGAGTTCCCTCGGTTTCTTATAAGCACCGACGAAATAATTTCTGAACATGTGAACGTAGACGAGAATGATCAT
This sequence comes from uncultured Thermoplasmatales archaeon, assembly GCA_964389625.1. Taxonomy (GTDB): domain Archaea; phylum Thermoplasmatota; class Thermoplasmata; order Thermoplasmatales. The sequence goes on along the minus strand of CAYMEF010000013.1, from coordinate 21,179 downwards.
GGCGTATGCTCCGTAGAGATGTGTTGCAAGGATCAGTTTTCCGAACGGAACATTGTTCATGATGTACTGCGTAGACGGGTAAGGGCTGGATGCATTATAGTACAGTAGAAGTATAATTCCAGTAAGGACCTCGTACGTGAACGCTACCGTAATCAGCGCTCCTGTCCAATACCACTTTCCTCCCCACGTCCTCATGTAGTCCGGGGTCTTCCTGAGTGGGAGCCTGTCTATGTGCGTTCTGTCCATTAGCCACTCTCCTGGTCCCGGTCCGCTCGGTTTTGCTCTTTTCAATTTGTCAATAATAGACGACATTTATCTCCTCATACTATGAATGGATTCCCCAGGTTGGTCAATTCTGTCGTATTTCCGGAGATCGGGGACTCCCCAGTGAGATCGGACGTTCTACCATATATGGTTGGCCCTACCATGTTGGACACGTAGAGTTCGTCGGTAGATGAGTGCCATACGAGCTTCAGCATGGGAAGGGGGTGTGTCGTTGGTGATGTTAAAATTGAGCCACCTGTTGATGGGTCGTAGGTGCTTCCATGACAGAGGCAGTGAAAGACGCCAGTGAATGTTTTGCCCCCGACTGTGATCGATTCGACGCCCGCCGGATAGAACCTCAGTTCTGGGAATATACAGCCCAGGTGTTGACATATGCCGCTATACGCGACGATCGAACCATTCTTCCCGACCCCGGCAAACGAAGTATACTTGCTTCCGTCCGCAGGGACAGTAACGGTGGTGGCTGGAACGTTGATGGGATTCCCGCTCGAATCACCTATGTTTAGGAGATTGTTTGGAGTACTCTGAAGCGGATAGTTGAATTGAAGCGCCTCGGGGTTGTTGATCTCGAGGCTCGATGCGAGCACCGGGTTGCCGGATGAGTCCACGAGCTGGAGGATGGGGAAACTGGTGATTCCCGATTGCGGAGGGGCGAGAGCTCTTACGACAACACCCAGAGAAAGCCCAGCACCTGCGACAATCGAAGCGGTGACCATCAGCTTGAGAAAATTCCTCTTTGTTTCATCGATCCCCTCGTTCATCTGGTGTCAAATTCAAGATAACTATTTTAATCTTTTTAGTAAACTTATAAATGTTAGGGGCAATTTACGCTAAAATGGAATGGGCAAGAAAATCTATATTGGCGGCAGTTTTTTTGGTATTCTACATATCGGGTTTTTTGTTCATTTTACTGAACAACAGTACCCTATACCTCGCTAGCACCGTCGCAGGTCTTGTTTCCATTCCGCTCGCCACCTTGTTTTACAGAACGGAACTATCACGCGATCTCAAGAATTGGGTATTCCCCTTTTCAGTGCTGTTCTCCAGTTTCATAGTTCTGTTATTCTACTTCTATGTCACCGACCCAAGTTGGGCAAGGGCTATCCCGGTCCTCCTTGTGGCTCCGGCACTTCTGGAGGAATTCAACTTCAGGTACGTCGTCCAGCGATTGATCCTCAGGCGAGTAGCCCCATACGGGGCCGTGATTCTTCAGTCCCTGGTCTTTACACTCTACTATTCAAGGTACACACTGGTAGATCATGGAGCTGGGTTTCCTTTTCCGTACAACCTGCTGTTTCTCTCCTCAGTATTCGGGATGGGACTGGTGTATGGAATGCTCTCCAAAGTAACGAAGAATTTTATCCTCCCGACCGCGGTCCATTTTGCACTTTGGTCACTCTTTCCAATTCTTGCTCACTTCCCAGGACTTGCGTCTACTCTGGTGCCTTCTTGATGAACGTCTCAAAAAGTCTTTTACAAAAGGATGACTGGTGAAGTCTGTGTTCGCTGGAGAAATAATTTCTATCGGAACCATCGCAACTATGGTATCGGTCATACTCTACGTAGAGTATGTATTCTCCAGGACTGTAGTGTCAAAGAAAATGCGGTATGCTCTATACTTCGTGTTGTCGACGATGTCGAGCATGTTCGTAGGTATAAGTTGGTACATTCTGGAACCAAAGGATTTCCTGAATTCGGTAATCGCAATAAACATCGTCATGATACCAATGATTTCGATTATCGTCCTACTGTTCTATTTCTACTCTATGGAGTGGAATACCCGGCCAAGGCTCGACAGAATTCTGCTCCCCATATTTTTTGTACTTAACGAAATTTTGATGACATTTTTCGTTTTCATACTCCTTGGAATAAAGTTCAGCTCGGGCTCTCTCGCCTCGATCTCGCAGATCGTGAATTCGCTATACTTTGTGATTCCTATGGAAATCGAAATGGCTGCCTCAATAATTCTGTTCAGGGTGAAGGGTTACGTTGGTTATCTTCTTGTCGCCCTCTCTGCAATGGACATTTTGAGCCCGGCGCTCTTTTCGTCCTTCCGCTCAGTTTTTCTCGTCGTGAATTCACTCATAATGGTTGCAGGAATGATACTGGCCCTCGAAAGGGTCTCGAACTCTAAGAACAAGATAGCGGCGGAGAAGAAGAGGATAACTGACATCTCTTTTGTTCTATACCTGCTCAACTCTACTGGCCTCCTAGTATCCTATACCTTTGGTACAGGGAACTCAATGGATTGGGTCCCATACGCCCTTTCGGTTCTTGCTGGAATGACACTCTACTTCTTTTTCGTATTTTCTGGAAGGGAAGTCAAAAACGTCGATGGCTGGTTGACGAGGAAAAAGTGGCTCTTCTTCCTGCTGGGTACGACTTTTGCAGCCGAGCTGATTATGAGCGTACCGCTAGACATAGTCACCGGATGGTTTAGCGTCAGTGGAAGCGGGATGAACGCTCTATCCAATCTCATAGTTTCAACTACCAGACTCAGCGTGGCAGGTGGGGTCTACATAGGGGTGATCCCGTTCATTGGAGTGGTCGCGGCCTCGCCTATGTTTCTGCTGCTCATGGGCATAGAGATGGGTGCACTGGTCGTATTCAGAATGAAGAAAATAAAGTGGCTTGAAAAGAGGATAAACCTGTCTTTCGCACTGATTGCATACTTCACCTATACGCTCTTCGGACCGAGCTACGTTCTTGGATGGAACAGATTCCCCCTGTGGGCAAACGTCGGTGCTCTGGGTCCGGTCAGGGCGGACCTCGTCATTCCACTCCTGCTCTCGTATGTGCTCTATGCCATCTTGGCATTACTCTTCGGCAGGAGATCCTACTGCAGCACCCTCTGTCCTTCTGCCGTGATGTACGGGGGTACCCTAGGACACGAGATGATATCGATGAACTATGCCTCCAGAACGAGCAAGAAGAACATAGGGAGCAGGTATTCCTCTTTCGTCCAGGGGATCGCATCCGGAGCGTGGTTGTTCATGCTCCTGTCTGCGATTATCAGCTTTGCGATCTCATCGAGGTTGATAGACTTGCCATTCGATCCCGCTATCATGTACTCGTTCCTGATATGGAACTTTCTGTGGTACATCTTCTTTATATCGATTCCGTTCGTGGGGATGAGTCCCTGCAGGAGGTACGGGTGGTGCACCACCGGCACCTTCGTTGGTTTTTTCAGCAAGCTCGGCTTCTTCAAGATAAAAGCGGTCGATCCCAGCGTGTGTCTCAGGTGCCCGACGAAGGACTGTGTTACCGCGTGCGAAGTTGGTCTTGGAGACCTTCCCGCACAGTTCATCAAGAACGGCTATTTCAAGAGTCAGAAGTGCGTGGGAGCAGGGTCGTGTATAGAGGCTTGCCCGTACGACAATATCCACTTCTATGACATTAGAAATGCGGTCAGGGAAAAGCTAGCTTCCAAAGGACCGCGCACTCAGTAGGTACAGGTTCGAAAACCACATCGCAGGTAGGCTTACGACAAGTATAAACACTGAAAAATCGATCACCGCCAGTTCCGAATAACCTGAGAAGAACGAAACAGAGAAGAGCGCAAGGTAGAGCAATATTCCAGCTATCATGGATTCCATGGAGAAGACGAATTCGAAAATCCCTATCCTTGATGTCCCATTCCTGTTCCTGTACGACAGAGATATCAAGAACCCTGCGGCCAAACCAGCCAGGCTGTAGACCTCAAAAACGGTTGGGGAAACGAGTGCAGCTCTAATGAGAGACGGAATGAACAGGAGAACCTGTATCACGAATGCTAGCAGTACAAAATGGATGGGCAATCTCCACCTAACACCCACCATCTGCCCGATCAAGAAACCAGAAATCAAGGTAAGGAAAGAGTTGAACCCAAACACCCCCAGATCGTAAATGATCCCCGTATATACTATGGCGAATTCCACAGCGAGAATCGAAACCAGCATGACGAGAATCGCCACCTTGTTTAGCTGGGGGATCTTCAGCTTCCTGGGACGATGGAGATAGGCGTTTGTCAGGATCAGGAGTCCCACGGAAATGAAAATGAAGTATGGCAGAACAGATAGCGCAAGAGACGACACAGTACCAGAAATTATGCCGATAGTGTTTTCACACTGGCAAGCTATTGCGGTCACAAAAATGGCCGAGAGCGAAGTGACGCCGTGCGACCTATAGGCGTCAATTATTAGGAACGTGTTGTCGGCCGTGAAGTACGCTATTAGTGGAAAGAGGAAGATAGTTATGGGAGAGACTGTCAGTGCGAACGGTCCGATTGCATAGACCAGACCGTAGGCATAGGTAAGAGGTATTCCCGCCGGAGACGCATTGTTGTATATGGAATAGACGAAACCTGGAGATGGCAGAATTGCGCTCAGGTGAACGAATCTAAGGCTGGTCGAGAGCACCATCAAAAGGACGAGTATCGCGCTGGCTGCAGATCCAGTCACAAGATCGTTTTTCTCCCTCATCAACAGGAAATATCTCGCAGCAATGATGAACGATCCAAGGAAGATCAGGCTGAACCTGACCTCGTTGGATATGGCGAATATTGCGGCGAAAGCAACTGATGCAATGGATAGCACAAGGTAGAGCCTCCCCATTTTTCTCCTGTACACTGCAAGCAATGAAAAGAAGGCAAGAACTCCAACTTGGAGGACGACCATTTCAAACAGGACGTTTCTCTGAACAACGAAGCCAGAAAACAGGAATGGGACGTTCCAGAGCAAGTAAATGGGAAACAGGGGGAGTACAGAAAGGTGATTCTTGGACATATTTTCACATCAGTCTGAAGACCGCTCCAACAATCAAGATCGCGAGCAGAGCAGAGAGGTAATAGTTGCTCGCAAGGAATGCCCTAAGAGAAGACGTCTTGAGTGCCTTGCCGTCTCTAGTCTTCAGGAGGACAACCCTCACAACGAGATACGCAGAGATTGGGATCACCATATAATCGTAGAGCGAGGAGAAACCGAAGTTGAATAAGAGCGGAAGCATCGAAAACCCTACAAGAATCACCGTATTCGCCACAATAGAGTTTATGGTGAATCTCTCATTCTTGACAGCGGGGAGCATCGGAATGTTCGCTTCTTTGTAGTCATCCTTGTACTTCAGTGCCAGCGTCCAGAAGTGGGTAGGGGTCCATAGAAAGACTATGGCTGCAACGAAAACCGACTCCAGGGATATCGGAGAGCTGATTGCAGACCATCCAGCCAGCGCAGGGAAAGAACCAGCAATACCTCCGATAACTATATTCCACGATGTCCTCCTCTTGAGCAAGAGCGTGTAGAGCAAGGAATAACTCAGGAATCCACCAAGAATCCAGAGGGTCGTTACAACGTTCAGATATACGACAGATACGAGAAGGGAGATTCCAAGAAGTGTGGGAATGGCTACGAGGTATCCTTTGTTAGTACCCACAGAGTTTCTCCACCTAGTCCTCCCCATCTTGGAGTCTATGTCCCTGTCTATGAAATTGTTCGCAAGTGACGAAGAGAAAGAGGCCAAAGTGCCGGCCACAATGAGTGGAACGACTCTCCAGACCTCAGATAGGTTGCGCAAACCCAGAGCGAACGTGGTAACCGCCACAAGGTCCAAGAGAATGGCGATTCCCGGTTTGGTCAGGCTGAAGAGCTTACCAAATTTGCTCATCTGCATCCCTTAAGATGACTTGGTTGCTCACCGAGTTGGTAAGGCTCAACGTGTTCGAGACCTGGGTTGTTAGCGGGGAAACGGCGGATGCACTGGACCCGTTGCTGGATGAAGAGTTAATGACCAGGGACCCGTTCATGGTTTCTGGATGCACGATGCACCAGTAGTCGTATGCGCCCGGATTCACAAATGACCAGTTGAGCCAAACCACGGTTCCCTGTACTGCAGGAATGTTGACGCTGAATACCTCATTGGCCTGACTCTCCTTAGAACCGGGGTTGACAGTGAAAGTGTGGGGCTGCGTGTCCTGCTCTATTATCTTGAATTCCAGGAGTACGTGAGTCTTTTCGTAGAGCGTTGGATTTGGATTGGAAGAATTGGCATCCCACCCCGCAGCATTTGCATACAGCACTATCACCTTCGTTGAGTTGTAGGTACCGGAGTAGTTCTGTCCGCTCGAATTAGTCTGTTCCACGAACCATACGAAAGAGAGTCCGGCGGCCAGAAGAACTACCACGAAGATGACCAAGGGTGTTGATCTATTCATATAGCAGCCTCCTCTTCAAGAATATTTTCGGTCGTAGTTTCGACTGGCCTGTAGGCCGAGTACAGGAAGTTGATAAGAAATATGAGGAATCCCAACCCCAGTATGACTCCGCCGACAGCGGCTGCATCCTGGTAGGTCTGGAATATTCCAAAGTACCCTGCAACCCTCCTCGGCATCCCAGCAAAACCTCCGACTAGCCAGAAGCCGGACATAATCCATGTCCCGATAGTCATCAGATAGAAGTGGACCTTTGCCATGGGAACGTTGTACTTCCTTCCACCGGTGAGAGTTGGAAACAGTACGTATATTACTGCAAAAGCGACTCCAGTAGTCAGTCCTAGGAATATGAAGTGGAAATGGGACGTCACGGCGTAAGTGCCGTGAATCAACGCGTTAGAACCCACATCTGCCAGCATCACTCCAGACACTCCACCGATCACGAAGTCGATTATTCCGTTAATCGTGAAGAGGAATGGAACCGACATCTTTACCCTGCCCACCCACAGAGTAGCTATCCAGTTGAAAACGGACAGAGCAGAAGGTATTGTCACAATGAACGAGGTGGTTGAGAATATCAGATCCCAGACAGTTCCTAGGCCGCTGTTGAACAGGTGGTGTCCCCAGACGGTACCGCTTAGTATCATGAGCAGCAGAAGTGAGAAGACGCCGGTTCTGTAGCTGTATATCTTTGTACCCGTGAACCTGGGCAATAACTCATATATGAGACCAAAGGCAGGAATGACTGCTACGTAGACCAACGGGTGACCCCAGTACCAAAAGAGTATTGCATAACCGAGTGCACTTCCATTAGCGCCCTGGAAGAACACCGGGTTGACAAGGTCGTAGATCAGGAATCCGTTCGCTATGATGGAAACAGGAGCAGATGCAATTATCAAGAATGCCGTCGACACTATTGACCATGCGAAAAGAGGCAGGGAGGACAGCCTGATAGACTTGTCCCTGTCCACGAATATCATTCTTAGGAATATGGCGCTAGAGACCACTGTGGCGATTAGGATTAGCATGACACCGATCAGCGTTACAAATGAATACTGTCCGCCACCTGCCGCTGTAAGCTGATCAACGAGTGGGTAGTAGAAGTACCAGGATGCCGTGCTCTTGGAAAATATGAGGAACAGCGCCCCCACCAGGAACATCCAGTACATTATCGAGCTCACAACGCCTAGAGAGTCTTTTTTCAGTCTAACCGATGTCGGGAGGAGATAGTAACCGAGTGCGAGTATGCTGCCCGTAGCCCAGCCGTAGAGCATAAGAGTCCCGTGAGCAGTCAACAGGATGTTGTACTGGACGGGAGTCAGGAAGCTGGGGACGGGGAACCAGAGCGAAATCCTCATCCCTATACCCGCAAGGCCCGCAATGAAGAAGAGTGATATGCTGGTTATGAGATACCTGATACCAATGGACTTGCTGTCGTCCATCATGAATGCAGAGAAGCTCAATTCCCGTCTCATCCTAGAGAGCACTGTGTTTGCTTCCGGCTTAGGGAGTGACGAGTTCACTTCGCCTAGCAGATTTCTCTTATAGTCGACGGCGAAGTAATAGAGGAGGAATGCCATGATTACTAGTACTGCTATTGAGGAACCAAAAACGGCAAGCTCGAAGGAGAATCCCATCAGGACACCACCACCGTTCCTCTCATCTCGTAGTGGTACTCGCCGCAGTACTCAACGCACTCGAAAATGTAGGTGCCGGCTTTGGTTGGGGTGAAAGTAACCTGGTTTGGGTGTCCATAAACGGCGTATACGTTAACTCCGAATTCTGGTATGTAGAGATCGTGAATGACGTCCTTGCTGTATACAACTAGGGTGTAGGTAGTCCCGACGCTCAGAAACAGTTTACCTGTTGTCTGAGTTCCATTGGCATAATGGAACGTCCAGGCCCACTGATATCCAGTGACGTTGATAACCGTCCCGCTAGGATCTCCCCCCACCGGGTTTGCGATGCTACTAGAGTTTGACTGCAGGTAGGATGCATTAGCCACGGCAGCCCAAGCAAGGATCGCAATCACTGCAACGATCCAGATAACCTCTGCCTTGGTTTTATTGTTCAATGCCGTCACCTCGCTCCTTGAATTTTAGAACAGGATAAACGGTCAGAGCTATTGTAGTGAAGGCGGCAGCAATGCCGACAGATATGTATTCTACGTAGAAAGGCAGCTCACTCACCAGAGGCTGGCTGACATAGAACTCCCTGAACAGCGGTCCGATGATCAGATAAGCAGTGATAAAATAGACAACGACCCCCTCGACGAATATAATAATCGCCGCCCTAACTTTCTTATCAATGTTCACTGATGACCGATAGAAGTTAGGTTTATTAAATCTTTCTTAGAGATATGAAAATTATATGAGGCAGTTTAACTCGTCATTTTCAGGGAATTTAGGCTTTTAATAGAACAAGAGAGATGTTGTCACTTCCGTCCCGTTCATTTGCAAGTTGAGCAATTGAATTCACCTGCAGATCCACGTCCATTGTTCTGGAGACGAGTCTTCCCAGCTCTCTATCATCGATCGACTCCCAGAGACCATCGCAGCAGAGTAGAATTGAATCACCCTTTTCGATTACCATCCGATAGAAGTCTGGTGAGACAGAAGGCTCGCTTCCAATTGCCTTGGTAAGTACGTTTCTTCTGGGATCGCTTCTTGCCTCTTCACCCGTGATCACATCCGTATCGACGAGCTCCTGGATGTAGGAGTGATCTCTCGTCTTAAACTTCATCTCGCCTCCTGATCCGAAGACGCAGGTCCTAGAGTCTCCAACATTTCCCACGATCGCCACGTTTCCCGAAAGGAAGAAGGCCGTAAGGGTTGTTCCCACCATTTGTAGGTGGTGCTTCCTAGAATAAGCACGTACCTCGGAGTTTGCAACTGAGAAGCCGGTTGACATAACTGCCTCGATATCGAGTCCTGTAGTGGCATCCTGAAAAAATATCTGCGCAATAGCACCCTCTATGGAGCGAATTGCAATCCGGCTGGCCACCTCCCCTCGCTCTCCCCCACCCATCCCATCTGCTACTGCCGCAAAAGTGCTCGAATCTTCCATGCCCTCTGAAATGCCATCTTTCGAAACAACCAGGACGCTGTCTTCGTCTGTTTTTCTTACCTTTCCCACCAGGCTTGCTAATGCATATTGCATGTATCCAACCAACGCAACGCTTCTGAAAAACTATATCATTGCTATAGGAAAAGAAAGGTGGAAATAATAAAAAAAAGGAAAGAATGAGTGTTTACGCATTGATGGTTACGTTTGTCGCAGCCCCGTCCACCGTGACCGTATTATGGTAGTTGAAGTAGAAGTTCCCGTTCGTTACCACTACAATGAAGTAAGTCCCGTTGTACACTTGCAGTGTGACCGGTGAAGTTCCTATATTATAGAAGACGTACTGATATACGCTCTTTTGTACGAGGAATACGGTCGCAGTACCACTACCGGGCGAGTGGTTTATGGTCACCGTTACGTTGTAGGTGTTCGGTACGACGGACGAGTTATCATAACCCGTTGATATGAATCCAAAATCGTTGTAGGGCTGTCCTGGTATCTCGTCCCACCATATGTTGCCGGAGATGTATCCGTTGTTCACTACGCTACCCGATAGAGTTTGTCCGTTGAACGTGGTAACAGTTGAAGCTGGCTCGCTAGTCACGTTCCAAGTGTTGTTGTAGACTGGATAGGCACCGTTGTATATGTTATAGTCTAAGTTTATGGCGGTGATAAGTACGTCGAAGTTGTTGTTGTATATCGTGTTGTTTGATCCCCAAATGGTCAGTCCTATGGGATCTGCGCCGAATGCAATCGCATTTGGAGGGGCAACGTTTTCGCTCGTTTCAAAGTAGTTACCGAAGACCATGTTACCGGACCCGCCGTACATCATGACCGAGGAACCCATGCTCAGGAAATCGTTGTAGGCTATCAGGGTCGAGCTCGCATTCCACGTAAGAACGTTCCCGATTACTGGGTAGCCGTAGGTTGACTCAAAGTTCCCTGCAAACCATCCCGTGAACTGGCTGTACACGATAGAAACGTGTGTGGTGTTGTACAGCGTGGTTGGCAAGAAGTTAAAGTCTGGCAGTCCGAAGTAGTTGAGTGCGTTGTATGTGAAAGACGGGAAGTAGAGCAGGAACGGGGCAGCGTGGGAAATCATCACGTACGCACTGGTGTCTGCTATCATTATACCGTTGAATACGGGGAATACGTAATCGTTGAATTCCCAGAATAGCGGGTCCATCGCAAAGTACTGGTTGTTCTCTATCTGGTACGGGTTGCCTGCTGTACCATTACCAGCTGTAGAAATGTACTGAAGCTGCGCATTGTCCATCGCATAAAGTGGGGTGTAGATTCCCTTCGCATCGTTCCTCTTCAGGGTGATTGTCATTGCAGTCGACGAATTGAAGTTGAACGACTTCGAGTTGTAGTTACTCATCAATACTTTTCCCGAGTAAGGGCCGGGTGGAAGTTCGTAGTTGAAGGATCCATCGTTAGAAACGGGTGCCCATGCCGCTGAGGTATCGTTGAATGTTCCGTTGCTAATGAAGACGAATGCATTCGACGGGGTGACTGTTCCAGATAGAGTCAGGTGTCCTGAGTCTGTCGAAACATTCCACATTGGGACGACCAATGAAGGACCGGTGCCTAGATGCACAGTTGTCCCCGACCACCATTCTGCGATTCCTGTGGACGTCTCTCCAGTCTCCGACCCGAAGTCATATGCCGATGGGACAGAGACGTATTGACTTGAAGTGGAACCAGATGGGAGGTAGTCCAGATTCATCGTACCGTTGATGGACAGTACGTTGGTTTGACTCCCACCGCCTGGACCTCCTATCATGAGTTCAGCATCGTATGGGATGAATCCGGTTGGAGTGTAGCTGAATCCATTTATCTGGAAGTAAGAGGGCGCAGTCTTGAAGGTGGAAGGCATTCCGTATGTGCTGTTGAATATGATCCTGTCGTACGAACCGCCATACGTTCCGGAAGCCGCTATCACCGAGTAGTTGTAGTAAACGGCATCCCTGTTGTCTATGGTCGTTGTGTTCAGGAACAGGTGCACCGTGAACGGATACGAAACGTTTAGTGACGGCCCGACTGCATAGTAATATGCGGGCGGAACGGGATGCCCGTCGTAGTTGTAGAGTGATGAATTCGTTAGGTTGAATGCGGGGCTGGAGAAGTTCCACAGGTTGTCTTCAAAAGAGAGGGTATGGTTGTGAGCCGTATAGAGGACGACGTTCTGCGTCCAGAATACGTAGCTGGAGTTTCCGAAGAGCGTCACGTTCCTGAGGATTGTGTTGAGCTGCATCGTGTATTGGTCAGGGCCATCGCCCGTAAGATCCAGCGTAGTCAGGTTGTTCAGGACGGCCGTGCCTTCGAAGCTAGATGTGTTTAGATAGAAACCCTGCATCGTTCCAGAAACGTTTCTTACCCCATACGAACCAACTCCCATTGGTGCGGGACTGTTCACATAAGAGGGCGTGATAACGCCATTTACGTCTTTCGTTCTAGGATGAAAGTTGGGCGGCAGATAGTGTTTGTTAATCGTTGCGTGGTTGCTAAGGCTAACGGCAGCAGAAGTGGCCGGGGCGACCGATGTTATAGATGGGGTCCTTATTGCAGAAGGTGTGTGCGAGTTTTGAAAAAGTGCTAGACCCGGAACGAGCATCGCAATAGAAATCAGTAGAACCAAAAGGACAACCAATTTTCGTGTCATAAAAAATCTCATGGGATTCATGGTATATAATAATTGGTCTGTCATTGGGCCCCAAGGTCTGCACAAATATTTTGGTTAGGGCTTAAAACGACCCGTTTTTTTGTATAACACTATACCTCTCAAACCGCGTTCCCATTCTATGCACTTTTCGGTCGAACTTAACAGGTCAGTGATATGTGCTCATCAATCAGGACGAGTTCCCTTTCTCGTGATGAGTCCTGGTACGTCTCTCATGAAGCTTCCCTTCCTCATTTTCTGTGTATAGAAGTCGGAGAATATTTTGGAATACGCTTCCGATCCCCTGCCTGATCTAATACGCCTTCCCGTTCTTCACTCCAACTGTGGAAGGATGATGCTTCCTGTACTCGTCTATCTCCCTCTAGAAGCGCTCATCCTCCTCCTCGAGCTTTCTGTTCTTCTCAACGGGGCGATCTATGCTCCCCTGGTCCATTGGTGTATCTGCAAGGATTTTAATCATCTTGTTGATATAATGTACAGGTTGTATTCATGTTTCTCCGCTACCATATGAGGTAATACAACAAGGTCAAGCACAGAAGACTGACCTGCACCTGTCCGTATTACAGAGATTCTGTCACCGATCACAATAGAGTTTGCGGGAAAAGAAGCTAATCAAGTACCAATTCTGTTAACACTATCAAAGCAAACCCGTGTCTTCGATTCTTTATAGTTCTATCCTCCTATAGACAGCGCGGTTGAGCAAAAGAGGTCCAGAGGGTAGGTGTTGGAATTTCCAGCCGTAATCAGTACCTCGGAATTGTAGTGTTGCGTATCGGATATCGGGACGTCGAATACAAGGCTACCCTGGGCTGATAGGCTAGAAGCTTTTATCCATCCAGTGCTAACGACGTAAGAACCCGATTCAAACGTCACCTGAAATACATCGTTCGAGCCATAAGCCCAGGTTGTATTTCCATCCGTGGTGTTTACCTTCCAGATCTCAAATCCGTAATGCACTACTCCTTTGTAACTCCCCTGAGAAGGGCCTAAAAGGAGGAATGTTTCCTGTGTAAGAGGATACGAGGAGCTCTGGTTTGGAAATATGATAGTCGTGGACTGCACCGGTTGCAGTGTCCACACCTGGCCCTCTGTAAGTCCATCATTGAATCCAACTCTTTTCCCCTCATTGAATGAATAGTAATAAGTCGCGTATAATGAAGCAGCCAGTGCAATAACAATCACTGATGCTATCAGTGCATTTTTCCAGATTTGTTTCATGATTGAGAAATTATTTACAATTAATAAGGGCTCTGGTAATAGATCAGCGATGTGTGCACGCAATCCTGGATGAGCATCCTTTCTGATAATGAGCTGTAATACTTCTATTGTGAAGTTCTCTGCCTCAAGCACGGAAGACTGACCAGTTACGGTCGAACCAAAGGATAATATCAGTTGGCAACATCACGGGAGCATAAGTTTAGGAGAAAGAAGAACTTATGATGCCCGACCTACCCCAAAAGAAGAAGCTCGGCCGGACCTTCCTAGGGGTTTTTGAACCAGTCCTCTTTGCGAGACCGTATCTGAAGAATGGTACTCGACTTTTCATACTTGTAATCGCAGCGGGTGTCATCTCGAACTTCACACTTTTGCTCGTTCCCGTCTACATAGGGGATGCAGTAAGTGCACTCGAGCAAGGTGCCTACTCTTCCATAATAAACTACGGACTCCTGATAGTGCTCGCATACTCGATATCTGCTGCCGTCAACTTCATCGTAACCTATGGCGCACAGTACGTGAGCCAGACTTATGCTTACAACCTGAGGAAGGACTTCGTTTCACACCTGGTGAGGAAGAACTTCCTGTTCTTCGAAACACAGACCTCTGGCGATCTGCTCTCCAGGGGGACTCAGGACATAGAGCAGACCAGGAACTTCAACCTGAACACGTTCACAAATCTGTTCCCCACGCTTTCGCTGATAGTCATAGCGTTCGTCATCCTGTTCACGATCTCCCCGTACTTTTCGCTCTTGCTCGCTCTGTCGGTACCGGCACTGGTCTATCTAGGGGCGATGTCGTCCAGAAAGCAGAGGCCATGGTGGAGGAAGATAAGAGATACGTACGGGAAGTTGGGAGAGGCGCTGCAGGAAAACATCGTAGGTCAGAGGGTCGTAAGGGGGCTAGCGACGGAGGGTCAGGAGATAGAGAAATACAACTCTATGACCAGGCGGTACTACGATGAGAATTATTCGGTTGTAAGATCGAGAGTAATGTATAATAGCACGCTGCCGCTCGTAATCGCCGCCGTATCTAGCGCTATCATCGGGTTTGGGGGCTACATTGATCTGATCAGCAAGTCCTCAGTTGGTGGTCTAGTTGCCGCGGTTCAGATATTTGCTCTTCTTACGAATCCCGTATCCTTCCTTGGCAGGATGATAATCTTCTCAGAGAACTCCCGGGCAGCCATAGGCAGGATACAGGAGATCACGACGACGGGAAACGAGGAAGATGTGGAGAAATCTCTCGATTCTCTCGATCCGAATACGCTCAGCTTTGAACACGTACGCTTCAATAGGGGGTCGAGGGTGATTCTGAAGGATGTAACGTTCAAGGTGATGCCGGGGGAGTTCATAGGCATCACAGGCAAGACCGGAGCGGGCAAAACCTCCCTAGTCAACCTAATCACGAGGTACTACGAACCGGATGCGGGCACCATATCTCTGGGAGACAGGAACACCAAGGACATTCCACTGAGTTTGCTCCGAAGCAGGATATCCATAGTCCCGCAGGAGATCATACTCCTCTCGGGAACAATAAAGGAGAACATCCTGTTCGGGACCGATGCGCCTTTAGAAAAAGTGAAAACGGCTACGAGAATCGCTGCAATCTCCGACTTTATCGACGGTCTTCCCGATAAATATGAGACGATGGTTGGTGAGAGAGGGATAACACTCTCCGGGGGACAGAGGCAGAGAATAGCAATCGCACGGGCTGTACTTAGAGACCCTCTGATACTCATACTAGATGACGCAACGTCAAGCGTTGATCCGGATACGGAGATAACAATATTTGAGAATCTTAAGGCATACATGAAGGATACTATCGTCCTTATGATAAGCCTCAGGGCGTCAGCGCTTTCATATGCTAGCAAAGTCCTGATACTGGAAGAGGGAGAGCTGAAGGGAGAAGTGCAGGAGGGGGGTGAGTTCAATTTCAACAGGATATGATGCAGTCGAGGACCAGTACATAAAACCGGTGAAGGGTAGGCGGACGATGGTTAGGATGCTTAAGGACATCGTTCACCTGAGGAGGGATGCCTCAACTTTCACAGTCGCGGTCGTGATTTATGCAATAGGGGGAGTGCTCTATCCTCTGGCGCTGGGGTTGGCAGTCAACTCCATACTTGACCACAGAATAGAACCCCTGCTCCTGTACTCGGCAATGTTCTTCCTCCTATATCTCGTTCAATTCTTTAGCAACATCTGGATCAATCTAAGCTCCGTCCGGGTCGCGCAGGGCGTCATAAAGGGCATGAGGGATAGCGCATTCACCAAGCTACAGCGGGTTCCACTCGACTTTTTCAGCAACGTAAAGGCAGGCTATCTTATAAGCAGGATAGCAAACGACTCCGAATCGATCTCCGACTTCCTCACCTACCAGTTACCTTCGGTGATATCCGGAGTTACCACAATAGTCATCGCTGCCGTCATAATGTTCTACCTGAACGTACACCTCGCCCTCTTCAGTCTTGCCGTGATGCCTATCTTTGCAGCCTTCACCCTCGCCCTTCAGTCGAAGGTCAGATCGAACTACCTCTACACCAGGCGGACCATTGCTGCAATCACTGGTAATCTAGCGGAGACGATAGCGGCGATCAGGACGGTCAAGGCGTTCAACGCAGAAGCACAGACTGAGGGACGTTTCGGTGCTCTGAATGACGACAACTTCAAAGCAAACATGAAGGCATCGCTGCTGTCATCTTCCTATGGTTCAGTCACCAGATTCCTTGAGGCGATCGGAATACTCCTCGTTCTTTATGAGGGCTCGATCTCGTTGCTGGGCGGGCAGATAAGTCTCGGTCTGCTGGTCGCATTTGTCGCCTATGTCCAGCAGTTCTTCAACCCGATCGTGATGCTAACTCAGCTCTACAACACTTACCAGAATTCCATGGTCGGTGCATCGAGGATCTATGGCATAGTTGACAGTGCTCCCCAGAGGGACATCGGCGATGTGGATGTATCTACGTTTTCCAAATCGATCAGGAGCAACGGCGTGACCGTCAGGTACGACGAGAACGTGGCACTCGAGAAGGTTACGGTGGAAATAGAGAAGGGGGAATGCGTGGCGATCGTTGGCAGGACTGGAGCGGGGAAAACGACCCTCACCAACGTAATCCTGAAATTCAAATTTCCAGACTCTGGAGACATACTTCTCGATCTGAAAGACCTGAACGATCTCGACACGAGAGCATACAGGAAGCTCATAGTACCGGTCCTCCAGGAGCCCTTTCTCTTCAATGGGACGGTGTTCGAAAACATAGAATATTCAAAGCGCGGTGTAACCAGAGACGAAGTCCTCTCCCTAATCGAGAGGTATGGGATGTCGGAGATATTCATGCATCTGCCAAACGGTCTCGACTCTCCCGTGGGAGAAATGGGTAGGAATCTATCCGAGGGGCAGCGGCAGGCCGTCTCTATACTGAGGGCATTCGTTAGAAAACCAGAGATCATCATAATGGACGAGGCAACTGCCCAGATCGACTCCAGATCTGAAAAGGCCATTATCACAGCGATGAGGGGCTACGCCACGAACGGGACCCTGATCCTGATCTCGCACAGATTCTCCCTTATAACACTCTCCGACAGAATCATAGTTCTCGAGAAGGGAGAACTAGTACAGGAAGGGACGCTCGACGAACTCTCCAAGCAGGATGGGGTGTTCAAGGAATTGTACAAGAGAAGCGTGAAAGCATATGTCGGAGGAACCGGTAGATACTGAGTACCATCTTCCTAGGAATTGTCCAAATAACCCTAAACATTTAGAAGCGGCTATTTCGGAAGTCACAGCAACCAAAAAGAACTTTCATTAGCTAACATTCCCCATGGGTAATCGATGGAAAAGACCAGGGTGGTCGTCGTAGGGGGCGGTGTCATTGGGCTGTCAATAGCCGCAAAACTTTCTGATACCACTGAAGGTGTTGTAGTGCTTGAGAAGAACAGGAGGACGGGTCAGGAAGTGAGCAGTCACAACAGCGGCGTTATTCACTCCGGCATCCACTATCCAAAGGGTTCCCTGAAAGCAACGTTCAGCGTAAGAGGGAACGAGATGCTCTATAATTTGTGCGAGAAGCATCAGATACAATTCAAGAAGTTTGGAAAACTCACGGTTGCAATAGGGGAAGGGGAGATACAGAAGATAGAGAACCTCAAGAGACAAGGTGAAGAGAACGGAGTTCACGGACTCCAGATCTTGGATCGGGAAGGTGTCAGGGAACTGGAACCGGAAGTCTTAGCGGACAGGGCGTTGTTTTCTCCCTCCAGCGGAATAATCGATCCAGATGGACTGATGAACTACTACGTTGGAAGAATCGGTACCAACGGCGCGGTACTGGCTACGGGGAACGAAGTAGTAGGAATAGCAAAGAGGGATAGCGGATACGAAATCAAGGCCAGGAGTGGAGAAGAAGAATACAGTGTCTTGGCCGGGTGTGTCATCAATTCGGCTGGTCTCTATTCTGACAGGGTCGCAGCCATGGTGGGTATTGACACGGAAAGGCTCGGCTATAGGATACACTATTGCAAGGGAGACTATTTCCGGATCTCTGGGGGTCCTCCAGTTGAGCGCCTGGTCTATCCAGTCCCGAACGGAGTGGGCTTGGGAGTACATCTGACCCCCGACCTATCGGGCTCGATCAGACTGGGACCAAATGCCTACTACGTCGATGAAATGTCCTACAGGATCGAATCCAGTATGGAGGACTTCAGGACCGATGTAAGTCACTATTTGCCCCGTATTTCAGAGATGGTTTTGCAGGAGGACTCTTCCGGAATCAGGCCAAAGCTCCAGACCGAGGGGGGAATCTTCAGGGACTTCGTAATTAGGGAAGAATCTGATATAGGGTATCCCGGATTCATCAATCTCATTGGAATAGAATCTCCGGGTCTCACCGCAGCTCCCGCAATAGCGGAGTATGTGTCAGAATTGTGTTCGAGAAGAGAATAAACTCTTGGATAGCTCGGGGAAAAACAAAGGAACGATTGAGATCCTAGCTTTGCACTTTGGAATCCAGGCGAACTGAGGGATGACCTAGCTCGGAGGATTCTGCGTGTTCTGTCCCTTGTTCCTGTAGAGCGAGTCCCTGATCTTCACGTAGGCGATAATCAGAAGTATCCCGGGTATTAGTCCCCCAAATATCAGCTGTATTATGCCCAGTACGATGGACGGTGTTTCTGCCTCCCTTACTCTATCCTCCGCAAGTTTCTTGTAGATTAGGAAGTAGTCGAGGAGAATCCACAAGAGCCCGATCAGGAAAGCGACAGAAAAGAATACGAGGAACACTCCGAAAAAGTTTGGGACAGGTGTTGTGACAGTAGTCCCCACTCCGGTAGTTGTCACGACCTTGCTCACCGCAAGAAATGCACCGGCAAAGACGATTCCAATTATGCCAATAACAAAGAAAACTAACTGTAGGATGATCGCAACTAGTACAAGTGACTTAGCTTCGGAGGCGTCTATATCTATCATGGTATACTCACAAACATCTTTTGAAAATATATAACGATTCTCATAGACGGAAGTTTCGACCATATGGCCTCAATGCGCAATATTGGGGGCTCGAGCAGATCACCATGATGATTCGATGGAGATCCATTCATCTTCCGGTATTCCCAACAACGGTACTATTGTCCGATCTAGAGAATTCATCTGTTCTAGAGTCGGGTGGACATACACATATACGATTGCCAGAGAGAGCCCTTCAAAGAAACGATTGTCCCCGAATTCTCCTCTAGATATTACTATGGCCCTCACAGAATTTCCGGCGATTATTCATTCGAACTCGAGGAGTCTTTCTTGAATCCTCCTTTTTTCTATCTCATACTTTAGAATAGCTCGGTCACCCCGGGGAGACAGATGATGCCATAGTCGCTAAATTTCTTCCCCAAGTCATCTTCAGAGTATGTCCTTGTGAAGAAATGTTATTCTCCGAAATCCAATGACAGAAAGATATGACTGAAGTACTGCCCTATATGCAATTTCCTTTTCAGTCCCGTTACTCGTCCAGGGCATCACAAGGATGCTTCCACCATTCGTAATTGCTGAGAGACCTTTGAACATCGGCGAATTTGACCCGTTCTTGACGCCATCTCCACCATGCAGAATCACTAAGGGGTTGGAGATGACGTGTACAATCAATTTATGCTTCTTTACCTTTTGATGCCTCTACCTCCCCCTGTAACGGCATACCCTGCAGGCCTCTTTGTTACAATAGCCTAGGGTGGAAAATGTTTATGGAAGCAACAATATCCGTACTCGATGAGATTCAAGGGAAAGGTAGTTCTGGTGACTGGTGGAAGTAGGGGAATCGGTAGGGCAATAGCCATTGGCTTTGGAAGGGAAGGAGCTAACGTAATTGTCAACTATTCGACTTCGGAAGAGAGGGCGAGGGAAGTGGTCAGGGAGATCGAGAAACTCGGGTCGAAGGCTATAGCAATAAAGTGCGATGTGTCTAGAGAAGACCAGGTGGCGGAAATGGTGAAAACTTCGATTGAAACATTTGGAAGGCTCGACATACTGGTGAACAATGCTGGCGTAGGATTCCTCTCGGAAGTCACAGAGAAAACAGGAGAAGAGTGGGACCGAACTTTTGGCGTCAACATTAGAGGTACATTTCTGTGTTCAAAACATTCTGCGATCCAGATGAAGAAACAGAGGTATGGGAGAATAGTGAACATTGCTTCGACCGATGGCATCAATACTTACGATCCCCTTGCTGCAGATTACGCTGCGACCAAAGCCGCAGTTATCAATTTCACCAAGAGCCTCGCCGTCTCCCTCGGCCCTGATATACTTGTCAACTGCGTAGCACCCGGGTGGGTGGAGACAGACATGAGCAGTGGTATGCCCGAGGAAGCGAAGGAGAGGGAAATCAGCAGACAAGTCATCAAGAGGTTCAGCAGACCAGAGGAGCAGGCGAACGCCGTTCTCTTCTTGGCCTCTGACGAAGCGAGCTACATTACCGGGAGTGTTCTGGTAGTCGATGGAGGCTTCCGATAGTTGAGCACTATTTAGAAAATTTGTCTGTAAGTCCGACTAGAGCCAGCTAGTTGTAGTGAAGTGAAGATAGAGCCTTAGATAAGGTTCAACGGACCGAATCGTCTTGTTCCTGGACTAGTTCTGGGGCTCCTGCATGGTCGATTTTGAGATTCCGTGCAGTCTTGCCAAATCCCTCACATTTGTGCTCTTTGGTGCAGAGAAAAGACGCCTTCCAACTGAATCTTTTAAATGTACAGGTCCAGACCGGTATCAGGTATGTTACTTTTGCAGCCATAACTTCGAGATAGTCATGTCAGAAGTGATCGCTGAACACGAATGGAAGAATGAAGATGGAGAGAAGGTAATGAAGGTAGTCGGGAGCGTAATTGAGATGCAGAAGAAAGTATCTCTACCAAAGGGGTTTGCACTCAATGGAATCCAACCGGTTAGCGGAAACAACAGGGGCATATTACATGGGATGCACGTAGCGGTTCGACACTTTCAGAACTACTCGGTAAATTGTCCCCTCCAACAGTTCACAGAGTCTTCGGCATAAACAGAGTTTTCTGAGATCAACCTCGGCCCGTATTCGTCCTGGTCACACTTCTCCAATTTTTGCTTTTTTTGAAATTTCATGTGATTTGTTTGACCAAACGATGGAACCGATTCTGGATTGATATAGCGATGGCCAGGTGCGTTAGTGAAATCGGGTCCGCAGAACCAAAGTAGCCCCGAGCAGATTCGAACTGCTGTCAACGGATTCAGAGTCCGCTATGC